>CALVHS010000016.1 GCA_944328665.1 uncultured Clostridia bacterium
CAAATGTCTGATGACACGAGAAAACTTTTTATTTACAATAACAACATTGTCCGATACCGTTTTCATAACGGGATATATCACGCCCGGTTTCGTCGTGACGGATACAATATCGAAGTTGCATCGAAAGACTTTGATGTGATGAAAAGCAAGTTTTTCGCTGCATTGATGGAGCAAACGACCCACAAACCCTCTAAAAAGCCGCTCATGAAAGATTTCCTCATGCAATGGCTTGCCGAGAAAAAGCCCACACTCAAAGATGGTACATATAAAAGCTATGAAGGTTTAATCAAAACAGAGTTGATACCCAACCTCGGAGAAAAGCATATAGACCAGATCACCCGAAAGGAAATTCAGGAATATCTGTTCCGCATCGTGGAGCAGGGAAAAAACCGAACTGCTCAGAAAGTAAGGCAACTTCTCGGCGCCGTATTTGCGCTTGCCGTGGAGGACTATGATTTCAAAAATCCGATGACCAAAATTAAATTGCCTCATTACGAAGTCAAGAAAGGATCCCCGCTGTCGAAAGCGGAAGAAAAACAGCTCATTGAATTTTGCAAAAACAATCCGCACTTATACGGCATACATTCGTTGTTAGTGCTGCTGTATACAGGAATGCGTCTTGGTGAGCTTACTTCAATGAAAATTGAGAACGAAAACAACTACACCTTTATAACGTGCGAGACGGAAAAAACCAGAAAAGGCTATGCGACAATACGCAGGCGCATCCCCATTTCACCTATGTTCCGCAAAGTCTGGGACATGATCGATTTTGAAAAAGCAAAAACGGCTTCCAGCAAGACGTTGTCGGACACCATCAAAAGGGTATTCCCGGAAAGGCACGTTCACGAACTTCGCTATACCTTTATCAGCCGTTGCAAGGAATGCGGGTGCAACCTGGAGCTTGTCATGCTCTGGGACGGACACGAGTTCGACAAAGATGTGCGCACTTCAAAGGTTGACCGCGGATATACCCAATATTCAAATGAAATCTATTTCGGAGACATTGAAAAAGTAAATTATGAGCTGTAATGAAAAGGCTGCCTGATGGAGATATCAGGCAGCCTTTTTTTGTGTTTTATTCCTCAATTTTAATTAAAAATTCAACGCATTTATTTCGAAAACTTTCCAATTTGACCTTTTTCGAGTTTTATTAAAATTAATCGTAAATAATCTGACATTGGCATTGATTTTTGACATTTGATTTTCCATGCGTAGTATTGTTATAGCTTCCATTATATGATATAATATAAAAAATAACATTGGGAGGAGAATATGAGCGAGCCTATCCCCTTAAACGCAAATCTAATGAGCGTATCAATAAATCAACTTATCACACAAACAAAAGACAATAAGCACTACTGTTTTTTAGTACCTTCCTACCAACGCGGCTACCGCTGGGAAAGCGAACAAATTATTAGACTTCTAGACGACCTGTATGAATTCAGTCAATCTGCACAGAATACCGATTTCTATTGTCTGCAACCTATTATTGTAAAACAAATATCCCAGGATGAAATGCAAGTGCGCATGGGGCAGAATTATAGCTGCAATACTGACAACAATTACTATGAAGTTGTAGACGGTCAGCAACGGCTTACAACCATCTACCTGATTCTCAAATATGTTCAACGCGAAGATACAGCACAATTTTTTGACCTTGAATACGAACGAGACGCAAAGAGCAATTTTTCAAGGAGAATAATGCTTCAAAGTCTGCGCAAAACGCCTATTCCTGCCCCCAACACTGTAGACGAACACTACTTTATTCAGGCATACCAAAAAATAAAACAATGGACACAAGAAAAGCGTAAACATAACAGCGATGTAGACAATGATATAGAGTCAATCATAAAAAGACATACAAATGTAATCTGGTATGAACTAAGTAATACTAATACCGATTGTTATCAAATTTTCCGGAACATAAACAATGGAAAAATCCCTCTTACAAACGCTGAACTTGTCAAAGCAATGTTGCTGACTGAAAAAAATTTTGCGCCAGATAGTTCTAATCCAGCTACAGATGTTATAATCAGAAACTCAATTATACGAAGTCAACAAGAACGATTTGCTCGCCTTTGGGATGATATACAACGAGAATTAAGTAACGCCCAGATGTGGTCTTTTATAACCGGAAATTATGATTTCAATACCCCGACAAGGATTGACTTATTACTTAAGCTAATCGTATATAAAGAAAGTCATAACATTGATGAGCGCGACTACGGTTTGTTCAACTTTTTTGAAAATAAACTTAACGCCAAGAATTCTATAGCAGACAAAAGAAGATATATTGAAAGCGTTTTCGAAAATATCCGCACCACCTTTCGCACAATTCAAGATTGGTATGAAAAACCGCTTTATTATAACTTTATCGGCATGATAATGACATATTCTGAAAAGTCGTCAAGAAGTTTGGTTACCGAAAATCGTACTGCGCGCCTTAAAAAATTAGCTGACCTATTAGAAAGCTACAATACAATGACTCGAGAGCAGTTCAAATTATATCTTCTAAAAGAAGTTAAAAACCTGATCAAAGAGGTAACACCAAACAATATTGGCTCTCCTCATCACATTATTACTTCCTCCGAGCAATTTAACAGAACTGAAGGTGAAAAAGAGGACAATGTAATTAATTACATCGATAATCGTAAATCCATAGAGCGATGGCTGATGCTGTTTAATATTCTTGAGCTAAACGATATTGAAGGACGATTCGACTTTACTGTAGGCAGGACTGGTTGGAGCGTGGAACATATAAAAGCACAAAGTTCTGAGGTGGCAAAAAAAGATGATTGGAAAGATTATCTTGATAAGGAAAAAGAACGCATTCAATTAAAGGCTAAACACATTAATTCCACTAATTATAATACAATCATTACTTCTATCGACACATTTATTTCAGAATATAACTCTATTGCAGCTTCAGGCCACAAACCTGGCGATGAATTTGAAGCAAAATTACACGAACTGATGCTTCGCATCGATAAGGATATAGACGGCTTTAACGAAGCAGATGAGCATCGTTTAGGCAATCTTGCGTTATTGGGTATAGCAGAAAACTCCATGCTAAACAATTCACAGTTTTATGAAAAACGGAAAAAGATGCTAAGTAAAGAAAGTAAAAATTTTCCATATGCAACGCGCCGCGTATTTCTGAAAGTTTATTCCAAACAGACGCTGAATATGGACTACTCCACATGGGGCAAGGCAGATTTTAACAGCTATCTCGAAATACAATACACAAGATTAAAAGAATTCTATAATATGCTGACAACAATGGATACTCAATTGAGTTCGAAAGGAGGCGTAAAATGAACAAACAGATAACCCCGACAGGACAAGGGAGGCAATGTAATTTCCTGCAATTTTTACATGACTATACCAAAGTTATAATTCCAATAATTCAACGTGACTATGCACAGGGACGCCTACCTGATAACTTCATTCTTAATAAGTACACGGCAAACAAACAACTAGCAAAGACTTCCCTTTATGAAGAGGTAAGAGAAAATTTTGTCGAAAGTTTAAAATCTGCCTTAACAAAGAATAAACCTCTGGTTTTAGACTATATATACGGCTCTGTCCCTGTTGCGGGAGAGGATAAAATTTTTTATCCCATTGACGGTCAGCAACGCCTAACAACACTTTTTCTGCTTTATTGGTATGTTGCTTCTAAAGAAGGCAAGATAGATAAAAATCTTCGATCCCAATTAAAGAAGTTTACCTATGAGACGCGTGACACCTCACAGGAATTTTGTGCGGCGCTTTCGGAAATGCAAATAGACATTTCCACTCTGCCCGATACGGAAGGAGTTCTGTCAACCAAAATTAAGGATGACAGCAAATATTATAATATCTATGACAATGATCCTACCATCAGGTCTATGCTGGTTATGCTTGATACTCTTCACTGCGCTCTTTCACCTTTCAGTGGATTGTGGGATAAATTAAGCAACATCACATTCTGGGAACTTGATTTACAGAACTTTGGCTTGACAGACGATCTTTTTGTAAAAATGAATGCAAGAGGGAAGCGACTTTCGCGGTTTGATATGTTCAAGTCAGACTTAGAATTTGCCCTTAAAAATGTAGCAATCCAGGAAGGAAAAATCGATTTAGAAGGTTGCGCAAAGACGTGGATTACGGAGGTAGACAACGATTATCTTGACAATCTTTGGACATTTGACAATGTCTATTGCGAACGGAATATGTTCCGAATTTGTATGTTTATCGCCGGCTGTTTCGGCCTGATAAGAGACCATGCCGCTGCATACAATGATAATTGGATATCAAACGATAGTGAAGTTAACTACCGTGAACAGGTTAAGGAAATTGCAGAAAATAAAGAGCTTTTACCCATGCTTTGCAAGGCATTTGTTACATTCCCAGAATGGAGCAAGGAGGACGATGCTGTCTATAATTTGCTCATAACCTCCTCTAGACTAAATAAATCAACCAACAACTGGGTACACAATTCAAGGGTAAGATTGTTTGCCATTATCTACTGGCATGCAATGATAACGGACGCCAGATGTAAAAACGACTTTGACTCATTTATACGCATTGTCAACAACTATATTTACGGATTTCGTGAATACAGTATTCGCGAAGGACAATTTTCGTCTAGCATCTCAAATGCAACGATTGCCCCTAAATTTAAGTTTATTAAAAAACTCATAGATGATTTCTCTAATACGCAAGATAGCTTTAAAGAATTTATTTTGAATTCACATTACGACGAATTATCTTTCGAACGTGAAAAATTGCAGTACCCGCATTTTGAGGATATTGAAGCATTGGAAAAACTTCCTTTTCTGGGTCGCAATATTCAAAATTTTTTCCACGACAATACTATTTTTGTTTCAGCAAAAGACCTGAATGAAATAGTCGGTAATAATGAGCTGTGTCAGCTAACGCTTCGCATTATACTAAGTTATGCAAACAGCAGGGTATACGGAAAAGTAGCCAATCTGGTATTTGACAGAACGACATCACAGACCAGAAGAAAACTGATTGTCGTTGATGATGACCGAAGCATGGCGTTTTATCATAAATTTGCTATTTCAAGAGATGGCGAGTTTGGCGATAAAGTACTATCTGCACACGAAGCGGAAACACCTGAAATCAAAGCCTTGCATTATGCGGTCAAAGAATTTGCCAAAGCATATGCAAATTCTACGGGTACGACAGTCAGAAATAAACTTAAATCATTATACAATTTGCGCTTGAGCACTCTTAAATTCCCGAAAGATGATATACTTGACTATTTGATTAAGTACGATGAATTCTATTGCGAAAACGGGATTTACATTCTTGTGCGAAATCCGCTATTTATAGACGATGCATACGATATTTATTGCACAAACAAAGAACGCAACCTCTATTACGGATATTATCAGCCATTTTACAAAGCGATTGCTAATAAATTACATGAAAAGTTTATGAACTATAATGATAATACAATCAAGAAAGGTTACACTCTTTCCAATGGATGGAGGCTGATAATCAAACCCAGGCGAGACTTCGTAATAGAATTCAATGGCAATCCTCCTCAAGCATATGCTGGACAAGACAGCTATACTCTAAAAACCACTGGAGATTGTATAGAGAATGTATGCAACTTTCTTAAAGATATTATGGGGCAAACAAATACAATACTTACTCAAAATTCACAGTCATAATCTTATACGCTTGAATATTTACCTCAAAATCTTCCGCAAACAATTATCAAAAAATCATATTCATTATAGTTTTTGATGTCCAAATTAATTTTATAAATATAAAAATTATGGACTCACAAGCTTTCTTTGATATCAATTTCTACATAAAACTATTGTAATGAAAAGGCTGCCTGACATCTCTGCCGGGCAGCCTTTTTTGTTGTGTAATACTTCACTCATTATTTTTAGAAGTAATTTCAGATACTAATTCCTTCAACCCCTTTGTCTTGATCACTCCTTGTCCAAAAGCAAAATTTGAATTGTTGAGTCTCTCATCAACCATATTAAGAAATTCGGCATACGCTTCTTGAAGTATAGTCAACTCATCTATGCTAATCATTTTATCGAAAACTTCCGGCTGCCCATGAGCTAATCCGCTATGATCTCTGATGTCCTTGACTTTTAACTGAAGCTCTTTAATCTTTTTATTAAAGATAGTTTTACAGTTTTTTCGCAGTTCATCTTTTGTAATATTGCAATATTTCATTCCATATATATCTTTTTGTTTAGCGGGAAAAACACTTTCAAAATTCTCAAATACTTCCTTTTTTAATTTTGGAATACTAACACAATCGTTGTCGTTGTCGCACAGTCTATAAAATTCTAAAACAATATACCGCGCAATATAAGAATACATAACTTCAAAATATAGCCCATATTCTGTGTCAGATAATTTCTCTGACAAGCTATAATATTCCTTCAACAGCTTTGTCATCTGAAATACAGAATTAAGTCTTTCCTGCAAGATAATGAGTTGCTCTTTAATACTTAAATTCACCATGGCATTCCCCAATTTTTTTAAGTGTTAGAACGGAACATTCATAATTATTCATAAACCCCTTAAAAACGGGCTTTTTTATTCCCCAATATGTCCCCAATGTGGTTTTATAACAAAAAAGAGAGGTGTTTTTGTAAATACCTCTCAAAATTTTGGTGCCCGAGATCGGATTTGAACCGATACGGCTGTTAAACCGAGGGATTTTAAGTCCCTTGCGTCTGCCGATTCCGCCACTCGGGCATATTTATGCAAAATATTCAGTTATTATGCAATGCAAAGGATCTTAGCTCCCTTGCGTCTGCCGGCCTCGCCATGCCCGCATGTATAAACGATCGTACGGAAGGCTTTGACGACGCGGCGGGAAAAAGCCCTCCGCTTCGCCTTAGCGGAGCGGAGGGCACGTTTGGAGGCGCCACCCGGATTTGAACCGGGGAGTCAGGGTTTTGCAGACCCTTGCCTTACCTCTTGGCTATGGCGCCAAAAAATAAGTGCGGAATTTTGTTGGAGCGGGAAACGAGATTCGAACTCGCGACATTCACCTTGGCAAGGTGACGCTCTACCCCTGAGCCATTCCCGCATGTAATTCCGCACTGTATTTAGTATGGTTATCAAAATGGTGGAAGTTATAGGGCTCGAACCTATGACCCCCTGCTTGTAAGGCAGATGCTCTCCCAACTGAGCTAAACTTCCGTTCGAACGCTTATATACTATATCAAAAAACCAAACAAAAGGCAAGCGTTTTTTTGCGCCTTTTTTAAAAATTTTTTCAGGAATACACTTTTCCTCTTTTTTTTGTCGAGGGCGGGCATTTTTTCGAAGTATTTTATAAAAAATGGCACAAAACGGCGGGGAAAGGCCTATAATAGGGAAGAAAAAGATTTGCGGGAGGGGAAAGGATGCCGTCTTCATATACCCATCAGCTGATCGCGGAAGCGGTGCTTGCCCGCCTGAAAGGGGAGGGGAAAGAACTCTTTTCCGCTTGTGCGGATTATTTCCTCGGGGCGCAGGGAGGAGACGTCCTCTATTTTTACAATATGGCGGGAAGGGAGAAAAACGTCGGCAAATACTTTCACCGCAGGAACGTATACGGCGTATTTTCTTCCTTTTTGCGGAGCGCGCGCGGCGGGGACGCACATGTCCGTGCCTACATCGCGGGGTACATTACTCATTACGCGGCGGATACCGTCTTCCATCCGTATATCTATCACTATTGCCGTGCAATGCGCGCAGAGACGGGCAAAAAGCGGGATCATTTTCATGCCCGCGCGGAGAGCGATCTGGACACATACTTTGTGCAGACCCGTGCGGGCGTCCCCGTAAGCGGGTACCGCCTGCCCCTGCGTTTCGATGAAATCTGCGTTCCCGCCGTCTTTGCCGCGCTTGCGCCCGCCTGTACGGAGCGTGCGCTGACGGAACGGGGCGTGCGCCGCGCGATCGCCCGCTTTTTGCGGGTGCAGGCATTTTTTGCGGACAGCCGCCGCGGCAGGGCCGTATATGCGGCGGAGAGCATCCTGCACGCGCCCCGCGTCTTTTCGGGACTGTGCCGCAGGGAGGGGATAGACGGGCGCGTCTTGAACGGGCAACATGCGCCGTGGGCGTATCCTGCCGATCCCGCCGTCCTTTCCCGCGAAGGCGCAGACGAACTGTTTATGCGCAGCGTAAAAGAGGGCGTGCGTCTCGTCCTTGCGTTTTTTGCCGCAGCGGACGGCGGAGGCGAACTCGACCCGCAGGCGTTCGGCAAGCATTTTCTGACGGGGCTTTCCGGGTCGCCGCCGTATGACGAAAGGGGTGAAGTCCCTCCTTTGCGGCGGTAAAGAGGGAACGTCCCTTCGGCTTACAGCAGTTTTTCGTATTCCGCATACAGGGCGTCCAGGCGGGCGGTGCATGCGTCCAAGCGGGCGCATGTTTCACCCAACCGCTTATAGTCGGCGGCAACTTCCGGGCGGGCGATCTCGTTTTGCAGGGCGGCGATCTCCTCTTCCGCGGCGGCGATCTCTTCCTCCGCCTGCCGCAGCCGCAGTTTGCGCTTCACGTCCTCCGCCCGTTCCGCTTTGGAGCGGTAGGAGGCCGTCCCGGCGCTCTCCCGCCCGGCGGCGCTTTTTTCCGCGGCGGCAAGGGTGGCGTGCGCCGCCTCTTTTTTGAGGGAGAGGAAGGCTTCATACCCGCAGGGATAGGTCTGCAGCGTTCCGTCCGCGATCTCGATCACCTTCTGTGCGAGGTTTTGGATAAAGTAGCGGTCGTGCGAGACGAAGAGAAGGGTGCCTTCAAAGCGGAGCAGGGCGTCCTCGAGCGCTTCGCGCGCAGGCAGGTCGAGATGGTTGGTCGGTTCGTCCAAGACGAGCACGTTTGCCCGTTCTGCTTCTAAAAGGACGAGGGAAAGTTTTGCCCGTTCCCCGCCGGAGAGGCTTTTTACCCTCTTTTCCATGTCTTCGGCGGTCAGGCCCGCCCGCGCCAGCGCGCCGCGCGCCTCCGTCTGCGACAGTGCGGTGTGCGTATGCCAAAGGGAGCCGAGCACCGTCTCTTCCGGGTCGAGGCCGGCGTTTTCTTGATCGTAATATCCGATCTTTACGAACCTTCCCCAATGCACGGCGGGGTCGCCGCCCTTGACGAGGGTGCGGATGAGTGTGGATTTGCCCGTGCCGTTTTCCCCCACGATCGCCGCCTTTTCTCCCCGCCGCAGCGAAATTTCCGCCCCGGCAAAGAGCGGTTTTTCGCCCGCCGTTAGGGTCAGCCCCTCCGCGCGCAGCGTCGCTTCTTCGCTCTTTTCCGAGAACGTAAAGCGAAAAACGGGCGGTTTCGGCGGCGGCAGGGGCTTTTCTAAAAGTTCCATGTTTTCCAACTTTTTGACGCGCGACTGTGCGCTCTTTGCCGTGGTCGCCCGCACGATGTTGCGCGCCACATAGTCTTTGAGCGCGGCGATCTCTTCCTGCTGTCTGTCGTATTCCCGCTGCGCGGCGAGCACCTTTTCCGCTTTGAGCACCTTGTACTTGGAATAATTGCCGCGAAAGACGGAGACCTTTTTGTTTTCCAGTTCAAAGATCTTTTCCGCCGTGCGGTCGAGGAAATAGCGGTCGTGCGACACGACGAAGATCGCTCCCTTATAGGAGGCGAGGTAGTTTTCCAGCCAATAGAGGGTGGACAGGTCGAGGTGGTTGGTCGGCTCGTCCAGGAGCAGGATCTCCGGCTCTTCGAGCAGCAGGCGGCAGAGTTTGAGCCGCGTCTTTTCCCCGCCGCTCATCGTGGAGATCGTCTGTCCGTACGCGCGCTCGAACCCCATGCCGTTCAAAACGGTGCGGATCTTGACGTCCGCGTTGTATCCGTCGGCGGCGGCGATGCGCTTTTCCAGCTGTTCGCAGCGGGCGGACAGGGCGGCAAATTCTTCGCCGCCGTATGCCGCGGAAGCGAGCAGCTTTTCCGTTTCCCGCAGTTTTTCGATGGCGCCGAACACGTCCGCAAAGACGGCGCGCATCTCCGCATAGACGGTGTTGCCGCTTTCATAACCGCCCGTCTGGGCGAGAACGCCCGCCCGCAGCCCGCCTTTTTTGCGCACGGTGCCCGCGTCGGTGGCAAGCTCGCCCGCCATGATGCGCAAAAGGGTCGTCTTTCCCTCGCCGTTGGGGCCGATCAGCCCGATCCTGTCTCCCTCCGAGACGGTACAGTTCACCCCGTCGAGGATGATCTTTTCGTCGTATCCGAAGGTAACGTTTTCCAATTCCAAAAGCATAGTTCACCTGTTTTGCCGCATACTGTGCGTATGGATAAAAAGGATATCGCCGCGATGCGGCGGGCGGAGGAGGCGTTTGCGGCGGCGTCCCCCGCCGAGGCGGCAGCCCTCGTCAAAAAGCTCTTAAAACTCAAACGAAAACTCGCTCGCGGAAAATAAACGAGGGGATGTCCCGCAAAAAACGGGCAAGGCCGTTCAGAAGAGGGAGTCCTTTTTGTCCGTGAAGTCGGGGATGAATTTTTCGTCGGCGGCAGAGCGCGCCTGCAAAAAGATGTTCTCGTATCCGGAAGCGAGCAAAAAATCTTCCGCCTTTTTGTATTCGCGCGCGGTCAGCCTGCGGGAAAGTTCGGGGAATTTTCCGCTCTCGCCGCAGGGGGTATACTGTCCCATCAAGGAAAAGTACGCCCCCGTGCCGAGGGATAAAAACCACCGCATCACTTCGATGCTGTCGTTGACGCACAGGGGCAGCACAAGGTGCCGCACGATGCATCCCGCGACCATCTTTCCGCCTTGCAGTTCGCAGCGGCGCTTTGCCATGAAGGAAACGGCGCGGCTTGCGACGGAAAAATAGTCCGCCTTTCCCGTATAGCGGGCGGAGATCTTCGGCGAAAAAAATTTGAGGTCGGGCAGATACACGTCGATATAGGGGTCGATCTCCCGCAGCGCCTCTTCCGTCTCGTAGGAATGGGTGTTCCATACGACGGGTATTTTGGGGCGGCGGAGGCGGAGGGCAGCGGCGATCTGCGGCACATAGTGCGCGCCGGTCACGAGGTTGATGTTGTCCGCGCCCCGCTCTTCCAGTTCGGCAAAGAGGGCGCTCAGGCGCGCCGCGTCCGCTTTTTCTCCCCTCCCTCCGTGAGAGATCTCATAGTTTTGGCAGAATGCGCAGCGCAGCGCGCATCCCGCAAAAAAGACGGTGCCGGAGCCGCGGGCAAAGGAAATGCACGGCTCTTCGTAGGGGTGCAGCCCGTATTTGACGACTTCGGCGTATTCTCCCGCTCCGCAGGCGCCGCGGGCGGTCGTTCTGTCCGCCCCGCATCGTACGGGGCAGAGGCGGCATCGGGTAAGCATATGAGGATTTTAGCATATTTTTTCCGCTTTTGTAAAGCGATAACGCATTGACTTTTTTCCGCAAACGATATATAATGGGAGGGCGAAGGCAAACGTTCGGTTGCCTCGCTCTTTTTAAATTGCGGATCTCGCTCCCCGCAAGGAGCGAAAAAAGGAGAGCTATGCGGTACTTTTTCACCAGCGAAAGCGTCACGGAAGGGCATCCCGACAAGGTGTGCGATCAGATCTCCGACGCCGTTTTGGACGCGGTCCTCGAAAAGGACGCCGAGGCGCGTGCCGCCATCGAATGCTGTGCCACGACGGGCATGGTGCTCGTCATGGGCGAACTTTCCACCCATTGTTATGTAGACATCAACAAGATCGTGCGCAACACGGTCAAAGGGATCGGTTATACGGGCGGGCAGGGCTTTTCTTATAATTCCCTCGCCGTCATCACCGCCATCCACGGGCAGAGCCCCGATATCGCGATGGGCGTAGACGCCTCCGTGGAGGGGCGTTCGGGCGGGGATGCGCTCGATCTGACGGGCGCGGGCGATCAAGGCATGATGTTCGGCTATGCCGTCAACGAGACGGAGGAACTGATGCCCCTCACCGCCGTGCTCGCGCACAAACTTGCCATGCGCCTTGCGGAAGTGCGCAAGAGCGGGTTGCTGCCCTATCTGCGCCCGGACGGCAAGACGCAGGTGACCGTCGAATACGAAGGCAGGACGCCGGTGCGGGTGGATACGGTCGTCGTCTCCGCCCAGCACGACGAGGCTGTCACGCAGGAGAGGCTGCGCGCGGATATCAAAAAATATGTCGTCGAAGAGGTCGTTCCCGCCCGCCTGCTCGATCGGGGCACCAAATATTTCATCAACCCTACGGGCAGGTTCGAAGTGGGCGGCCCCGAAGGGGACAGCGGCCTGACGGGCAGGAAGATCATCGTCGATACGTACGGCGGCAGGTGCGCGCACGGGGGCGGCGCTTTTTCGGGCAAGGATCCCACCAAGGTGGACAGGAGCGCGGCGTACATGGCGCGCTATATCTGCAAAAATATCGTGGCGGCGGGGCTCGCGGACGAGTGCGAACTGCAGCTCGCCTACGCCATCGGCGTGGCAAATCCCGTCTCCGTGTTCATCGATTCGTTCGGGACGGGCAAAGTCTCCGACGAAACGCTGGCAAAGATCGTGCGTGAAAATTTTGACCTGCGTCCCGCGGCGATCATCCGCACGCTCGGCCTGCGCGCGCCCATCTATAAGCGGACGGCGGCGTACGGCCATTTCGGCAGGGAAGATTTTGCATGGGAAAGGACGGACAGGGCGGCAGAACTTTCCCGCAGCCTGTAGACGGAAGAAGGGTTCGTGCGCGCCTTCCGGCGCGCCTGCGGAATATGGCAAACAGATTTACGAAAGCGCTGAACGCTTTTCTGCGCAAAACGTTCTATAACGACAGGCTGACCTGCGCCGCCTGCGGCGCGGATGTGTTTGCCGACAGCCGTTTCTGTCCGCATTGCCTGCAGGCGCTGCCCTTCAACAGGGGGTTCGTCTGTTCCAAGTGCGGCAGAAAGATCGCGCAGCGGTATCCCGTCTGCCTCGAATGCAAAGCGGCGATGCCTTCGTACAGGAAGGCGCGTTCCGCCTTTTGCTATGATGGGGAGATCGTTCGCCTCATCCGCGCTTTCAAGAACGGAAAGCGCTATCTGGCGGGCGCCTTTGCCGAGGCGATGCTGCCCCTGCTGCGGGCGGAATTTGCCGACGCCGACTGCATCGCTTTCGTTCCCATGACGGCGGAAGCGGAAAAGAAGCGGGGCTACAATCAGGCGCGCTTGCTCGCCGAGGCGCTCGGCGAAGGGGCGGGCATCCCCGTGGAGGCGGGATTGCTCGTCAAGACGCGCGAGACGGGGGAACAAAAATCGCTCTCCCGCCGCGAACGCGCGGAAAATTTAAAGGGCAGCTTCCGCGTGCATGAGCGCACAAAGTGCCGAGGAAGGCGGGTGCTGCTCATCGACGACGTGCTGACGACGGGCGCGACGGCGGACGCCGTCGCGGAGGCGCTCACGGGTGCGGGCGCGGCGGCCGTGTATCTGCTGACGGCGGCGAGCGTGCCCTCCAAAGAGAAAAAATAAGGTGAAAACGTCTCTAAAACGCGGAAATGGCATAAAAATGCTTTTACATTTTTTCCCGAATATAGTAAAATAAATCCGATATGCGATTTGCAGAGGCGGGGCAGCCCGTCCGAGAGGTATAAAAATGGGATTGATCAATTACATGCTCAACAGCGACGGCAGGAGGAGCCTGCGCAAGCTGGACAAGATGGCGGGCCGGGTCGAGGAGCTCGAGCCCAAGTATGCCGCCATGAGCGACGCCGACCTTCGCAAACAGACGGGCGTGCTGAAAGACAGGCTCGCCAAGGGGGAGACGCTCGACGACATCCTTTATGACGCGTTCGCCCTCGTGCGCGAAGCGGCGTGGCGCGTGCTCAAACTCAAACATTATCATGTACAGATCATCGGCGGCATCGCCCTGCATCAGGGGCGCATCGCCGAGATGAAGACGGGCGAAGGCAAGACGCTGGTGGCGACGCTGCCCGCCTATCTCAACGCGCTGGCGGGCAAAGGCGTACACATCGTCACCGTCAACGACTACCTCGCCAAGCGCGACGCCGAGTGGATGGGCAAGGTGCACCGCTTCCTCGGGCTGACCGTGGGCGTGGTGGTGCCCGGCATGGAGGACGCCGACAAACAGAAGGCGTACAACTGCGATATCACTTATGCGACCAACAACGAGCTCGGCTTCGACTATCTGCGCGACAACTTGAAGAGCGACCTCAAAAAGATGGTGCAGCGCGACCTCGACTTTGCCATCGTGGACGAAGTGGACTCCATCCTCATCGACGAGGCGCGTACCCCGCTCATCATTTCGGGCAGGGGGGATAAATCGAGCGAATTATACGAGCGGGTAGACCGCTTCGTGCGCACCCTCAACGGCGGCTTCGAGGACGACGGCGTCAAGGCGGAGGCGGACGAGGGCAAAAAGAAGAAGAAAAAGGCGGAGGAGGAAGAGCCCGCCGAAGATCCCAAATACACCGAATACGACGGCATCGCCATGGGCGACAAGTACGGGGACTGGGATTACGTCATCGACCGCAAGGCGCGCAGCGTGCAGATCACCGAGCGGGGCGCGGCGAAGGCGGAACGTTTCTTCAATATCGAAAATCTCGGCGACATCGACAACGCTTCCCTCAACCACCACATCCAGCAGGCGCTCAAGGCGCATAAGCTCTTCCACAGGGACGAAGATTATATCGTCAACGACGGCGAGGTCATTATCGTCGACGAATTTACCGGCCGTCTCATGATCGGCCGCCGTTATTCGGACGGCCTGCATCAGGCGATCGAGGCGAAGGAAGGGGTCAAAGTACGCAACGAAAACAAGACATATGCGACCATCACCTTCCAGAACTTTTTCCGCCTCTACAAAAAGCTGTCGGGCATGACGGGCACCGCCAAGACGGAGGAAGGGGAGTTCCGCACCATCTATTCCCTCGACGTCTTGGAGATCCCCACCAACCGCCCCGTCATCCGCGACGACATGCCGGACGTCGTCTATCCCACGGAGGACGGCAAAAAGCGCGCCCTGCTCAAAGAGATCGAGGAGCGCCACGCGGCAGGTCAGCCTATCCTGATCGGTACGGTCACCGTCGAAAAGTCGGAAGAGATCGCCCGCATGCTGCGCAAAAACGGCATCAAACACAATATCCTGAACGCAAAAAATCATGAACGCGAAGCGGAGATCGTCGCGCAGGCGGGCAGGCTGGGGGCGGTCACCATCGCCACCAACATGGCGGGCCGCGGCACGGACATCCTGCTGGGCGGCAATCCCGAATATCTTGCCAAAAAGAGGCTGCGCGAGGAGGGGGTCGAGCACGAGATGATCGAACTTGCCACCTCGTACGCAGAGCTGGAAGGGGAAGCGGAGGAGATGCGCAAGCATTACCGCGAACTGTACGGCGCCTACAAGGAGGAGACGGACGAGGAGAAAAAGCAGGTGGTCGCCGCGGGCGGACTGTGCATCCTCGGTACGGAGCGGCACGAATCTCGCCGCATCGACAACCAGCTGCGCGGCCGCAGCGGCCGTCAGGGGGATCCGGGCGTCTCCATCTTCTTTATCTCCCTGGAAGACGACCTTATCAAGCGCTTCGGCGGCGAACGCCTGAAAAAGATCTACGGCGTGTTCAGCAAGGACGAGGATACCTGCCTGCAATCCAAGATGCTCTCGCACGGCATCGAAAACGCGCAGAAGGCGATCGAGGGCCGCAACTTCGGCATCCGCAAAAACATCCTGCAATACGACGATGTCATGAACAAGCAGCGCGAGGTCATTTATGCCGAGCGCATGAAGGTCTTAAAGGGCGAAAACGTCCACGAGCAGGTGGTCAAATATATCCCCGACTTTGTCCGCAAGGTCGTTTCCGAGGCGGTCAGCATCGACGAAATGCCGGAAAAGTGGGACGAAGAGGCGCTCAACAAGGCGCTCGAGCAGCGCCTGCTGCCCGAAGGCACGCACTTTATCACGCAGGAAAAACTCGCCAAATGGGATACCGAATACGCCCTCGACAAGATCACCAAGGCGACGGAAAAGGCGTACGAAGAAAAGATCGCCGACGTCAAAGAGCAGTACGGCATCGATTATGCCGACGTTGAAAGGCGCTTTTTGCTCATGAACGTCGACCGCAATTGGATCGATCAGATCGACGCGATGGATCAGCTGCGCAAGGGTATCGGTCTGCGCGCCTATGGAAACGTGGATCCCGTCATCTCCTATAAGCAGGAAGGGTTCGAGATGTTCGACGAGATGATCGAGCGCATCCAGAACAACACCATCGCCATGCTTTTGAAGGTGCGCATCGAGGTCAACCGCCCCGCGCCCGTCCGCACGCAGGCGCCCCTCAAGACGGAGCTGATCAGCGAAAGCCACGCCGAACTTACGACCAACCGCTCGGGAGAGGGCGGCGCAAAGCCAGTCGTCAAGTCCTCCAAGGCGCCTGGGCGCAACGATCCCTGCCCTTGCGGCAGCGGCAAAAAGTATAAAAACTGCTGCGGAAAAAATGCATAAAACAGCGGAAAGGAGCGCCCTTCGGGGCGCTCCTTTCCGCTGTCGGCGGGGATATGCGTCTTGTTTTCCGGTCAAAGTTTGACTTCGTGCCCCGTCCGGGCGGAGAGATAGACCGCGTCTAAGATCTTCATCATGGCGACGCCGTCGTCCGCGTCGGCGCGCAGGGGGGCGCCCTCCGTGATCGCGGAGACGAATGCTTCGATCTCCTTCCGGTATGCCTCCCCCCCGAAGGCGGCGGGGAAGGGGAAGGAGACTTCCGCCAGCTTGCCCGCCGCGGAAGAATGCAGGGTGAGGTCGGGGGCGATGCGCACGCCGCCCTCCGTGCCGAACAGTTCCACGCTGTTCTCGTCTTCGCCCGTATACAGTTTATAGCTCGTCTCCGCCTGCAAGACCATGCCGTCGGCAAAGCGGATCATGGCGACGGCGAGATCTTCGACGTCGCTCACGGGCGCGTCGGGGCGGGAAGCGAGGTAGGCGGGCAGGTCGGTGAGTTCCCTGCCGCGCAGCAGCGAAAAGGCGGCGCCGTATACCGAGACGGGCTGCGGATTTCCCGCGATGTAGCGCACGAGGTCGATGACGTGTACGCCGAGGTCGATGAGGGGGCCGCCGCCCGAGCGCGCTTTATCTTCGAACCAGCCGCCGGGGCTGCCGTTGCGCCGGGTATACGCCGCCTTCGCGTAATAGATCCTGCCCAGTTTTCCCTCTTCGACGAGGGCGCGCGCGAGGTCTGCGTCCCTGCCGAACCGGCGCACAAATCCCAATCCCAGCAGCTTGCCCGCTCGTTTTGCGTGCGCGCGCATCTCTTCCGCTTCCGCCGTGTTCATCGCCATCGGCTTCTCGCAAAAGACGTGTTTGCCCGCGTCGAGGGCGGCGATGGTGCAGGGGGCGTGCGCCGCGTTCCATGTGCATACGCTGACGGCGTCCAGTTCGGGCAGGGCAGCCAACATCTCGTTGCAGTCGGTGTACAGGCGGCCGATGCCGTACTGCTTTCCTTTGGCGGCAAGGAGTTCTTCGTCGATGTCGCACAGCGCGTACAGTTCGCAGCGCTCGTCGCCGAGGTAGGCGGCGGCGTGCTGCGCCGAGATGTTGCCCGTGCCGATGATGCCGATCTTCAGTTTTTTCATGTCCTTATCTCCCTAAATGTCTCTTCAGGAACAGCGCTGCGGCGGCGATGTCCTCCTCGGGCTTGTCTCCGCATTCCCGTTCGATGGTCAGATAGCCGTCGTAGCCGATCTCTCGGAGGGCGGCGAGATATTTTTCCCACGCGACGCCTCCCTCTCCGAGGGGCACTTCGCGGATGGCGTCCCAGCTTTCCTTTTCCAGCCCGAACCACTGCGCGGCGTACAGGCGGCGGGTATCCGCTTTGCGCAGCTGCAGCCCGTCCTTGGCATGCGTGTGCACGATATAGTCGCGCAGCGTGTACACTGCCTGCACGGGATCGTCGCCCGCGCACATGACGAGATTGGCGGGGTCAAGGTTGACCGAGACGCCGCGGCTGTGCAATTCGTCGAGGAATGCCTTCAGCCGCGCGGCGGGTTCGGGGCCCGTTTCCACGGCAAAGTGCCCGTCCAGGGAATCGGCAAATTCCGCCAGTTCCGCGCAGACGGCGCGCATGCTTTCATACTGCGGGCAGTCCTTTTCTTCGGGGACGACGCCGATGTGCGTGGTCACGATGTCCGTACCCAATTCTTTGGCGAGCGCCATCACCCTTTTTTCTCGTTCGATCTCTTCTCGGTTGCCCGTATAGTACATTGCGCAACCGAAGTCGCCGCACAGCGCGCTCACGGCAAGCCCTTCTCCGCCGAGCACTTTTTTGACTTCGGCGATCTCTTTTGCGGTCATGTCCGCATGCACCGTCTGCGTGTTTGCGTACATCTGCAGGCCGTCGACGCCCGCCGCCTTTGCGAGCTTTACCGCCTCGGCGAAAGGCTTTCTGAAACTTTCCAAAATCGCACCGATCTTCATGACGTCCTCCTTTGCGACGTTTCTCGAGCCTCATTATACAGGAAAAGGCGGCGGAAAACAATCCCGCCGTCTATCCTGTTATTGTCAAAATCTACGCATTTTCCCCCTCGTCCCTGCGCTTTTTTGCGCGGTAATAGGTGTTGGGGCTCTCGAAGCCGCAGGCGCGCGCCGCCGCGCCCACGCCCATGTGCGGCTCTCTGCGCAAAAGTTCTTCCGTCTTTTTCAGCCGCACGCCGCCCAAATAGCCGCGGAAGGAGGTGCGCAGGCAGCGGTGGAAGAGGGAGGAAAAGTAATTGGGGGAATACCCGAACCGTTCCGCCAGTCCCGCCACCGTCAGCGGTTCGGCGTAATGCTCGTCTATGTAGCGCAAAACGCTCTCCGCCTGCACCGTTTTGCGCGCGGGGGCGCCCTCTTCGGGCGGGTAGCGCGCGGCGAGGAAGCCGAGCACCCAATCGGCGAACCCCGTCCGCATGAGAGGGGGCATGTCGTCCCAACGGGCGAAATTTTCCCGCAAAAAACAAAACAGAGGAGCGTTTTTATCCTCGCCCGCCTTCATGAACATGGGCAGGCTGCCGCGGTAATATTCGCGGAAGTCGCGCAGATAGCGGGAAGAGAGGACGACGACGAAGGCGCAGCTCTTTTCCGGCGTATGGTATAGATGCGGAACGTAGGCGTCCGCAAAAAAGACGTCCCCTTCGCCGAGGGCGCATTCCCTGCCGTTGCCGACGGCGATCAGCCCGCCCGATTCGACAAAGATCAGCTCCGCACTGTCGTGAAAGTGCGCCGGCGTACGGTTGTCCTCGCTGTAACGGAAATAGATATAACCGGGGCTGTCCGCCGCGGATTCGTAATATTCCTTGTCCATATCTCTATTATAAAAGATTTTTTCCCGTTTGTCCATTTTTTTATCGGGTGCGGGCGCGGCAATGTTTGTTGACAGTTCTTTCCGTTTATGGTATAATCGGGGCATGTTCAAAGCAGACGATTATAGATTGAAAGCAAAGGCGCTTTCCGACAGCCTCGCAGAGACGGCGGAGGCGCTCGACATCGGCGAACAGGGCGGCAAACTCGCCGCCATCAAGGCGGAGCAGGAAAAGCCGGAGGTGTGGCAGGATCTCGAAAGGTCGCAAAAGCTCGCGCGCGAGGCGGCGGCGATCGAAGGGAAGCTGCACGCCTATGAAAAGAGCAAACAGGCGATCGAAGAGGTGGGCGCGCTCATCGACCTCATCGAGGAGATGGGCGGGGACGAAGAGGAACTCGCCGCGGAGATCCGAGAATTGGGGGAGCTGCTCGCCGCCGCCGAGACGGATATCGAAGACATGCGCATCCGCGCCCTGCTGCGCGGCAAGTACGACGGCTATAACGCCCTGCTGACCCTCCATTCGGGGGCGGGCGGCACGGAAAGCTGCGACTGGGTGTCCATGCTCTACCGCATGTACACCCGCTATGCGGAAAAGAACGGTTTTAAAGTGACCGAGCTCGACCGCCTGGAAGGGGACGAGGCGGGCATCAAGAGCGTGGACTTCAAGATCGAAGGGGAAAATGCTTACGGCTATCTCAAGGCGGAAAAAGGAGTGCACCGGCTGGTGCGCATCTCTCCTTTCGACGCCAACAAGCGCCGCCATACTTCCTTTGCCTCCCTCGAGGTCATGCCCGAGATCGAGGACGAAGGGGACGTGGAGATCCGTTCGGAAGATCTCAAGGTGACCACCTTCCGCTCTTCGGGCGCGGGCGGGCAGCACATCAACAAGACGGAGTCTGCCATCCGCATCCAGCACATCCCCACGGGGATCGTCGTTTCCTGTCAGAACGAGCGCTCGCAGATCCAAAACCGCGAGATGGCGATGAAGATGCTGCGCTCCAAACTCATCGAACTGAGAGAGAGCGAACGGCTGGAAAAGGAGCAGAACATCAAGGGGGAGATCAAAAAGATCGAGTGGGGCAGCCAGATCCGCAGCTATGTGTTTTGTCCGTACACCCTCGTCAAAGATCACCGTACGGGGTATGAAACAGGCAACATCCAGGCGGTGATGGACGGCGACATCCAGCCTTTCATCATCGATTATCTGAAAAAATCCTGACATGAAGAAGTATATACGCCATTTCCGCCGCCGCGGCAATACCGTCTTTTTCCTCGTCATGGGCGTCCTCTTTGCGGGGTTGGGGACTGTCGCCCTCTTTTTTGTCGAGCCCGCCGTCTGGGCTGCCGTCTGTTACGCCGCCGCTTTTTTGCTGCTGGCGATCCCTCCCTTTATCATCCATGCGACGTACGGCGTGGACGGGAGCGCCCTGCGCGTGCGCGTATTTTTCCCGAAGAGGATCCCCCTCTCTCAGATCGGCGCGCTCGTCGTCGCCTCGTACGATTCTTACCGCCGTTGGAAGGGATTTCTCAAAGAGACGTTCGTTTCCTCGTCGGGAACGGTGTATGACGTGCCGTCCGTCACCTTTTTGCGGGAATGCGACGGGGAAGAATTGGACATGTGCGATACCCGCACATATACCCGCCTGACATATAAAAAACAATTTCTCTTCGACGCCGCGCTCGATTTCGATTTTCTGCGCGAACTTGCCGACGCGGGTTATGCGGGCAAGATCTATATTTCCGAAAATATCCGCGCGCAGTACGGCCCGGTGTTCGAAGAGATCTTCGGCAAAGGAGATCCCCGCGTGGAGGAGTACGGCCGCCTGCCGAAAAAATTGCGGGACAGATACGGGCATTGACGTATCTGCCGCGGAGAGAGATATGCGTTACCGTGAAAGGGCGCTCTGCGCGCCGCAAAAAGAAGAACCCGTCATTTTGGGCATCGAAAGTTCCTGCGACGAGACCGCCGCCGCCGTCATACGGGGGCGGCGGCTGCTTTCGAGCGTCATCCTGTCTTCGGCGGCAGAACAGGCAAAATACGGCGGCGTCGTGCCCGAGATCGCTTCCCGCGCCCACACCGACGCCATCGGCGAGGCGGTGGAGCGCGCCGTGGCGGAGGCGGGGCTGACGCCCGCCTCGCTCGACGCCGTCGCCGTCACGTACGGCGCGGGGCTTTTGGGCGCGCTGCTTGTCGGCCTGTCCTTTGCCAAGTCGTACGCCTTTGCATTGGGCATCCCCCTCATCGGGGCGGATCACATCCGCGGGCATATGGCGGCGGCGTATCTTGCCGATCCCGCGCTCGAACCTCCCTTCGTCACCCTGCTCGCCAGCGGCGGGCATACCGCCGTCATTTATACGGAGAGTTATACCCGTTTCGAGGTGCTCGGTTCCACCCGAGACGACGCCGCGGGCGAAGCGTTCGACAAGGCGGCGCGCGTTCTTGGTTTGCCGTATCCCGGAGGGCCGAACATCGAAAAGCTCGCGCGCGAAGGGGAGGCGTGCATCCCGTTTCCGAAGATGTTTTCCGGCAACGGTTACGATTTTTCGTACAGCGGCTTAAAGACGGCTGTCATCAATTATTGCCATACCAAAGAGCAAAAGGGGGAGGCGTATTCGCGCGCGGACGTGGCGGCTTCCTTTCAGAGCGCCGCCTGCGGCGTCCTTGCCGAGCGCGCCGTCGCGGCGGCAAAGGCAAAGGGCGTTTCCGCCCTCTCCGCGGGCGGCGGGGTCGTCGCCAACGGTTTTCTCCGCGGGCTTTTGCAGGAAAAATGCGCGGAGGCGGGGCTGCGCCTCGTTTTGCCCGAAAAAAAATACTGTACGGACAACGCGGCGATGATCGCCGCGGAGGGGCTGCTGCAATACCGCGCCCGCAATTTTGCCGACCTGACGCTGAACGCCTGCGCGCATATCCCGTTGGGGAAAAAGGGTAAGATCGTCGGATAACGAAAGCGGACAGGGCCGCCCGTCCCCGCAAGAGGGGGACGGGCGGCCGTTTTTATGTATAAAAGGGAAAAAGGAGGGGCAAAATAGAGGCGGAGGGCATCCCGCCGCCGAACGTGCGGACGCGAAAGTACATATAATGGACGGAGGGGTGTTTTTCCGGAAGAAAAATTTTTGCGAGGTTCAGGATGGAAATACACAGGGGAGAGCTCTATTATGCCGACCTCAGCCCCGTGGTGGGCAGCGAGCAGGGCGGCGTGCGCCCCGTTCTGGTCGTACAAAACGACATCGGGAACAAGTATTCCCCCACGGTGATCGCCGCCGCCGTCACCAGCAAGATCAACAAGGCGCGGCTCCCCACCCATATCGAGATCCCTTCGGCAAGTTACGGGCTCGCCAAGGATTCGGTCATTTTGCTCGAACAGATCCGCACGCTCGACAAGCGCCGCTTAAAGGAGCGCATCGGCGCGCTGCCGGAAAAGACGATGCGCCGCGTGGACGGGGCGCTGCTCATCAGCCTGGGCTGCAAGGTCAACTGAATCGGATACGGGGGCAAAGGCGACCGCCTTTGCCCCCTTTTTGTGCGGAATGCGTACGAACAGAAAAAATTGCGGGCAAGCGGGTCAATTGCTTTCAATTTTGCCGCCGGTATGGTATAATGTCGGTGATATCATATTTGCCATCCGCCTCTGCGGGCGGCGGGCACGGAGACAAAGTGTATGAAAGAGCCCAACTACTATATCCCCGAACGGGGGTTTACCATCCCCGTCGGCGAAGAAGGGTTTACCATCTATTATTACGCGATCATGATCGTCCTGGGCGTCATTTTGGCGACCGCCGTCGTCTATTTTCTTTTTAAAAGGCGCAATATCCCCGGCGATTGGACGATCGACCTTCTCCTCTGCATCCTGCCCATCGGCATCGTCGGCGCGCGCACGTTCTATTGTTTGACCGATCCCGACGTCGGCATGCGCAATTGGCTGCATTTCCGCGACGGCGGGCTTTCCATCCTCGGCGGGGTCATCGGCGGCGCGCTCGGCGTCATCCTCTTCTGCGTCATCCATAAGATCAACTTCCTGCGGGTGGCGGACTGTCTCGTGCCGGGCGTCATCCTCGCCCAGGGCATCGGCAGGTGGGGCAATTTCTTTAATCAGGAGGTGTACGGAGACGCCGTCATCACCGATCCCAAGTGGCAGTGGTTCCCCCTCAACGTGTATATCGAGAGCGTCGGCGAATGGCATCCCGCCTTCTTCTTTTACGAAAGTTTGCTCAACGTCGCCATCTTTGCGGGGCTGTTCCTCCTGATGTGGAAGTTTTTGAAGAAGCCGAACGGGCTCTCCTTCGCGGGATACCTCTTCGGCTACGGCACCGTGCGCTCCGTCATGGAGCCGCTGCGCGACAAAGAATACATCCTTTGGAACAACATTTCGCAGATCGTCGCCATATTGATGGCGGTGGGCGGGGTGGTCCTCTTCGTGACGCTCATCCTGCTGAACTATAAAAAACACGGCTCTCTGTTCGGCGCCAAGGACGGCGAGCCGCTCGCCGTCCTGCCCAAACTTTATTCGGCGGAAGAGCGCAAAAAGATGGAAGAGACCCGCCGCAGGGCGGAACGGGCGGCGGAAAACGCCGCGGGCAAGGAAGATCCCCCCGAGCAGGGGAAAGGAGGATAGGGCATGCAGACGCGCGATCTGACATTGCTGACCGACCTGTATCAGCTGACGATGATGAACGGTTACCGCCGCAACGGAAAGGACAGGGACGTCGCCGTGTTCGACCTCTTTTTCCGCCGCAACAACGTCATCACCTATTCCGTGGCGGCGGGGTTGGAACAGGCGATCGAGTATATCCGCGGCATCCGCTTTACGGAAAAAGATCTCGCCTACCTGCGCTCTTTGGGCCTGTTTGACGAGTCTTTCCTCTCCTATCTGCGCGATTTTCGCTTTACGGGGGACGTGTATGCCGTTCCGGAAGGGACTCTCATCTTTCCGGAAGAGCCCATCCTCACCGTCCGGGCCCCCTTGTGCGAGGCGCAGTTCGTCGAGACGGCGCTCTTGAACATCGTCAACCACCAGACGCTCATCGCCACCAAGTCCGCCAAAGTCGCCTATGCGGCGCGGGGGGATACGGTGATGGAATTCGGCCTGCGCCGCGCGCAGGGCCCGGATGCGGGCGTATACGGTGCGCGCGCCTCCGTCATCGGCGGCTGCAGCTCCACATCCGACGTGCTGGCGGGGGAAATGTTCGGCATCCCCGTGGCGGGCACCCATGCCCACAGCTGGGTGATGAATTTCCCTTCCGAATACGAAGCCTTCCTCGCCTATGCCGAGCTGTTCCCCGACGCCTGCCTCCTGTTGGTGGACACGTACAATACCCTGCGCAGCGGCGTGCCCAACGCCATCAAGGTGTTCGACATCCTGCGCAAAAAGGGGCACGAGCCGAAGGGCATCCGCCTCGACAGCGGCGATCTGGCCTATCTCTCCAAGCGGGCGCGCAGGATGCTCGACGACGCGGGTTATCCCGAGGCGATCATCTGCGCTTCGGGCGATCTGGACGAATATCTCATCGCCTCCCTCAAAAGCCAGGGAGCGAAGATCGACTTGTGGGGGGTGGGCACCAAGCTGATCACCAGCGCGGACATGCCCGCGCTCGGCGGCGTATATAAACTTTCCGCCCTCTATCCCGCGGAAGGGGGAGAGATCCCCAAGATCAAACTTTCCGACAATTCGGACAAGATCACCAATCCCGCCTTCAAGGATGTGTACCGCATCTACGACAACAAGACGGGCAAGGCGGAGGCAGACCTGATCGTCGTGCGCGGCGAGCAGATCGACGAACGGCAGCCGCTCACCGTCTTTCATCCCAAAGAGACGTGGAAAAAGACGACGTTTACCGACTACCGCGTGCGCCCGCTCACCGTCAAGGTGATCGAGGGGGGCGAACTCGTCTGCAAGCTGCCCTCTCTCGCGGACATCTGTGCCTATGCGGAGGCGGAAAAGGAAAGTTTTTGGGACGAATACAAGCGGCTGGATAACCCCCACGTATATAAAGTAGACCTCTCGCAAAAGCTGTACGATATCAAAAATCAACTCATTTCCGAGATCAGGAGCGGCAATCATGGCTAAAAAATTATCGCAGAAGGAGACGGAAAAGCTGATCGGCGGCATCCGCGAGGCGTACGAGGCGAAGATCCGTCAGCTCAACTACCGTATCGACAACTTGAACGTGGAAAACCGCAACCTGCGCGCTTCCCTCGCCGAGATGAAGGGCAAGGAAGGCAAAGTGGGCAAGGCCATCGTCGACGCGGAGGAAAAGGGGGAGGAGATCGTCCGCCTCTACCGCATGACGGCGGAGACGGAATTAAAGACGCTGCGCCTGTTCGCGGACAAATGGAAAAAGCTCGCCGAACAGATGATCGGCGTCTTTCCCAAAACGGAATCGGATCGGTACATACGGTTTGCGGATGAACTTTCTTCCCTGCTCGGAAAGGAAGAGACTCATTTCGCGCCGCAGGAAGAGGAGGCGTTCGACCCCAAGGCGATCATCGGCAAATATATGGAGGACGAGGAAGAGGACGGCTTCAACCTCGACGACGTGCTCAACCCTAAAGGGGAGCTCGACCTTGCCAAACTTTGCCGGGGGCTGGGGCTGATGGACGCCGAAGAGGAGAAAAAAGAGGAATAAATTTATGGTCTATGCCCTTTTGTTTGTCCTGCTCGTGTTTGCAGATCAACTGACCAAGCTGCTCGCCTATGCGACGGGCGTCTCGCATATCGTCATCATCCCCGGTTTTTTGGAGATCGACAAGATGCAAAACCCCGCTACGGGCGATCTGAACACCGGGATGTCTTTCGGTTGGTTGGAAGATAAGGCGTGGGCGCTCCCCATGTTTATCGCCGTCACCGTCGTCGCGCTCATCATCTTTTTGATCGCCTTTTTGAAGATGCCCGCAAAAAAGCGGTTTTTGCGCCTCTCCCTCGTCTTTATCATGGCGGGGGCTGCGGGCAATCTCATCGATCGCGTCGTCCTCGGCGGCGTGCGTGACTTTATCTATATGGATTTCAGCTTCGTCGGGATCTCTCCCTTCTGGAACAACGTCGCCGACCTCGTCATCACGGCGGGGGCGGTCATGTTCGTGCTTGCCCTGCTCTTTGTAGACGACGACGCCCTCTTCCGCTTGGGCAAAAAGAAGGAGCGGGAGGAATTGGAAAAGGCGGCTTCTGCGCTGCCCGAGCAGCCTGCGGCGATCGATTCGGACGCGGGCGAGGGCGCCCGTCACCAAAAGGAATGAAGCAGTTCGTCTGGACGGCGGAGGCCCCCTGCGCGCGGCTGGATATCCTGATCGGGGAAAAGCTGCACATCACCCGTTCCGCCGCCAAGCGCCTCATCGACGAGGGCGGCGTTTTTGTCGGCGGCAAGGCGGCGAAGGCGTCCCGCCCCGTGCGGGCGGGGGAGGAGATCTCCGCCCGAATCCCCGAGCCGAAGCCGCTCGATCTGACCCCCGAAGATATCCCCGTCGGCATCGTCTACGAAGATGAGGACATCGCCGTCATCGACAAGCCGCAGGGGCTTACGGTGCATGCGGGGAACGGCCATCCGGACGGCACGCTCGTCAACGCGCTGCTGTTCAGGCTGCATTCGCTGAGTACCATCAACGGCGTCGTGCGGCCCGGGATCGTACACCGCATCGACAAGGATACGTCCGGGCTTTTGGTCGTCGCCAACAACGACGCGGCGCATCTCTCCCTCTCCGCGCAGATCGCCGATAAGACGTGCGCGCGCGAATATCTCGCCCTGTGCGAGGGGATCTTTAAGGAAGATCGCGGCACGGTGGATACCTGTATCGGCAGGCATCCGACAGACCGCGTCAAGATGGCGGTGCTGCCCGCGGGCAGGGGCAGGCGCGCCGTCACCCGTTATGAAGTCGTCAAACGGTACGAAAGAGGGTACACGCTCGTGCGTTTTTCGTTGGAAACGGGAAGGACGCATCAGATCCGCGTCCATTGCCGCTATCTGGGGCATCCCATCGTAGGAGATCCCGTCTACGGCATCAAAAAGCAGAAATTCGATCTGAACGGGCAGCTTCTCCACGCGTTCCGCTTGTCCCTCGATCATCCTAAGACGGGGGAGCGCATGACCTTTACGTCGCCCTTGCCCGACTATTTCCGCCGCGTTTTGGAAAAGCTGGAAAAGTGAGCCCGCTTTTTTCTTCCGCTCGCGGAAGGCGCGGGCAAAGACAGGTGCTTATATGCTCAAAGCAGTCATATTCGATCTCGACGGGACGGTGCTCGACACCCTTCCCGACCTGCATGCTTGCATGAACGAGGCGCTGGCGAAATTTTCCTGCCCGCCCGTCTCCATGGAAGAGACCCGCCGCTATATCGGTAACGGCGGGCTGCGTTTTGCCGAGCGCGCCCTGCCCGAAGGGCGGCGGGCGGAAGCGGAATATTTTTATCGGGAGATCTATTGTCCCATCCATTTTTCCTGCAAAAACGAGCGGACGAAGCCTTTTCCCGGCGAGGCGGCGTGCATGGAGGCGCTTGCCGAACGGGGGATCGCGCGCGCCGTGGTCACCAACAAGTCGCAGCCCGCGGCGGATGAACTTGGCCGTACCCTCCTGCGGCCGTACGGTTTTTCCGTCATTTTCGGCAACAGGGAGGGCATTCCCGTCAAGCCCGACCCGACGGGGACGCGCATGGTCTTGTCGCAGCTGGGCGTCTCGCCCGCGGATGCCGTGTTCGTCGGCGACGGAGAGACGGACGTGCTGACGGCAAAAAATGCCGGGATGCGGCAGGTGAGCGTGTTGTGGGGGTACCGCCCGCGCGAAGCGCTCGCCGGGGCGGGCGCTTCGCGCTTTGCCGCAGATTATGCCGAATTGACGGAGATATTGCTCTCCCTGTAAAGGGGCACGCGGTTTTCTGCGGAGGGCCGCTTATTTTTTTTCGTCATATTGACAACGCTCCCGTTTTATGATACAATGTCTATAAAGAAATCGATCCGCCCGTGCGCGGGCGGGAAAAGGCAGGTCATTATGGAATATACGGTCACCGCGGAGGAGATCAAGAGGGTCAAAGGATTGGGCTTTTTGCAGGACAAGCGGTATCCCGACGTGTTCAATGCGCGCGTCATCACCGTCAACGGCAAGATCTCTGCTGCACAGCACCGCGCGATCGCCGAGGCATGCGAAAGATTCGGCTCGGGCGAGGTGGCGATGACGGTGCGCCTCACCATCGAGATCCAGGGCGTCAAATACGAGGATATCGAGCCGCTGCGCGCCTTTTTGGCAGAACATGGCCTGACCACGGGCGGCACGGGCAAAAAGGTGCGCCCCGTCGTCTCCTGCAAGGGGACGACCTGCCAATACGGGCTCATCGATACCTTTTCTCTCTCCGAAAAGATCCATAAGCGCTTTTACGAGGGGATGCGCGGGGTTGCGCTGCCGCACAAATTCAAGATCGCGGTGGGCGGGTGCCCGAACAACTGCGTCAAACCCGACCTCAACGACGTGGGCGTCATCGGTCAGCGGGTGCCGACGGTGTACCTTGACAAATGCCGCGGCTGCAAGGTATGCCGCGTGGAAAAGGCGTGCCCCATCAAGATCGCCCGCGTGGAGAACGGCAAGATCGTTATCGGGGCGGACGAGTGCAATCATTGCGGCAGGTGCAGGAACATGTGCCCCTTCGGCGCCGTCACCGATTATTCGGACGGCTACAAGATCTATCTCGGCGGCAGATGGGGCAAACGGGTGGCGCAGGGCCGCGCGATGTCGAAGATCTTTGCGAGCGAAGAAGAAGTGCTCTCCGTCATCGAACGCGCGATCGTTCTCTTCCGCGACGAGGGCATCGACGGCGAGCGTTTTGCCGATACCGTGGCGCGGCTGGGCTTTGAAAATGTGGAGAAAAAGCTCCTCGGGGAGTAAAGCGGCCGCCCGCCCGGGCGGAGAAGGGATATGAAGTGTCTATCGCTCGATCATCACAAGGCGGGCGTCGCCGTCAGGCGGCGGTTCGCCTTTTCTTCCGCACAGCGCGCCGCGCTCGAGGCTGCGTTTGCGGGCGGCGGGGTGGCGTTGGTCACTTGCCATCGCACGGAATTGTATTTTGACGGAGAGCGTGAGGAGGCGGAACGCGTCCTCTCCTGCGGCGGGGCGCCCTTCTTGTATTACGAGGAGGGGGAAGCGGAGCGCCATCTCTTCCGCTTGGCGGCGGGGCTCTGTTCCATGCTCGTCGGCGAGGACGAGATCTTGGGACAGCTGCGCGGCGCCTATGAGGCGGCGCGCCTTTCCGGCCATACGCGCGGGCTGGACGCCGCCTTTCAGGCGGCGCTCGCCTGCGGCAAGCGGGTGCGCAGCGAAACGAAGATCTCCTCGTATGCCTGCTCTTTGGCGACGCTCGCCGCGGACGCCGTCTTTCGCTGCAAAGACGGGGAAAAGCGCGCCCTGCTCGTGGGCGGGACGGGCAAGATCGGCGCGGCGCTGCTCAAAAACCTGCTCGCGGGCGGCGTGCGCGTGACGGCGACCTTCCGCCGCCGCGGCGCTTTTGCGGCGGCGGAAGGGGCGGCGGGCGTGCCGTATGAGGCTCGCTATGCCTGCGTCGCGGAGGCGGACGCCGTCCTGTCCTGTACGGCGTCCCCGCACACCGTGTTTGAAGCGGAAAAACTCGCGCCGTATTGCGCGGACGGCAAAAAGCGGCTGTTTATCGACCTCGCCCTGCCGCCCGACATCGACGAAAGGGTGGGCGCATGGGAAAACTGTACCTTGCTCGGCATTGACGGCTTTGCTGCTGCGGCGGCGGAAAACAACCGCAAAAAGGCGGCCGCCGCCGTACAGGCGGAGGACATCGTCTCCGCCTGCCTCGCCGAATATTTTGCGGCGGAATGCGCCAAAAAATATGCGCCGTATCTCGAAAAACTGGACGAAAGGGAAAGGCGGGCGCTGTATGCGCTCCGCAAGAGCGACCCGGCGGCATTCATCGCGCGCTGCCGAGACGAGGGAGGACAGGGATGAAGTGCTTTCCGTTCATGAAGGATATCGAGGGGGCGCGCTGCCTGCTCGTAGGCGGAGGGGAGATCGCGCGGCGCAAGGCGGAAAAGCTGCTGCCTTTCGGGGTGCGCCTGCGCGTGTGCGCGAGAGAGGCGTGTCCGGAACTGTCCGCCTATGTGTGCGCGCGCGCATATGATGCGCGCCTGTTGAACGGGGCGGCGTTTGCCGTCGCCGCGACGGACGATCCCGCGCTCAACGCCCGCGTCGCTGCCGACTGCCGTGCGCGCGGGATCCCCGTCAACAGTGTGGACGACAAAGAAAACTGCGATTTCTATTTTCCCGCCCTCATCGTGCGGGGGACGGTGACGGTCGCCGTCTCTACGGGCGGCGCTTCGCCCGCGCTTGCCAAGGCGCTGCGCGAGCGGATCGAAAAATGTCTGCCCGCCGATCTTGCGGAGATCGCCGCGTGCGCGGCGGAAAAGAGAGGGACGGACGAGTATGAAGCGTTTCTGCGCGAAGCGCTCGAAGGAGGGAAAGGATGCGTGTGATACGGTTGGGCACGCGCGCTTCCCGTTTGGCGCTTGCCCAGGCGGAGGAGGCGGCGCGCGCATTCCGTGCGCGGGGGATCGCCGCGGAGATCGTGCCCGTCTCCACGCGCGGGGATCGGGACGCGCGCGCCCCGCTTTCCGAGATCGGAAGGGGGGCTTTTACCGA
>CALVHS010000017.1 GCA_944328665.1 uncultured Clostridia bacterium
GCAGGCACGACGGAGATGCTCCCCGGTCAGCTCGTCGACATGTTCACCTTCGAGGAACAGAACGAGAAGACGATCATGGCGGGCGGCGTTCCCGCAACGGCAAAGCGCGTGCTGCTCGGCATCACCAAGGCGGCGCTCGCGACCGATTCCTTCCTCTCCGCGGCTTCCTTCCAGGAGACCTCGAGAGTGCTGACGGAAGCCGCCATCTGCACCAAGCGCGACCCGCTCATCGGCCTCAAGGAGAACGTCATCATCGGCAAGCTCATCCCCGCAGGCACGGGCATGAAGGACTACAAGAACGCCTCCGTGCAGCTTTCGGGCCGCTACAACGACCTCATGACGGACGAAGCTCCCGCCGAAGAAGCGGAAGCAAGATAACCAAACGCATACGTTCCAAAACGGATCGCTTCTTTCGCGGTCCGTTTTTTTTGCCTCTTTTTTTCGGGCGGCGGAAGGGGCGCCCGCTCCTCCGTCCCATGCGCAAATGCCTCCATACTCATGATTATATAAATGAACATATTGGAAAATATAAAATGGCGCGGAATGGCTTGTCATAAAAAAGCATGACAAAGTTTGCGCATAAATGTGTCAGAAGATGTCAAAGTGTAAAGAAAAAGGTCGAGAAAATGACAAATTTAAACAAAATATGACAAGCTTCGCCATAAACTGCTCATAATACCGAAAAATATGGGGGGGGGGTATTTTTGTGAGTTTTTTTCTTGATTTTGTATCCAATAAAATTAGCTATATCACAATGTTAAGAATGAAAAGCGTAGAAAACTAATTATACTATATCTATTGACATATTGTGAAAACCATGGTATAATGCTTTTACTTTATCGGGGCGCAGTCTGCTTGTTTCCTGCATTTTTTGGTTCGGGGGATGGCGGAGGCGGCGCCTGCATATGGTAATATGGTCCCGAATCGTCAGGTGCCCTCGGGGGGAGGGGGTCTGCGCGCTGCGGGCAATACGGCTTTCCCGAAAAAGGGGAGCGGGGACGGAAAGCGTGCCCGCACAAGAATGGAGCGGGGCAGGCGCCCCGAAGATAGGAGGAAAATGATGAGATCAAATGTAAAGAAGATGTGGACGGCGCTTTTGGCGGTGACATTTGTGTTTGCCGTCGGCTTTGGCTTTGCATTCGCGTTCACGCCTTTTCCCGGACCGAGGGACGCCATCACCGCAGACGCCGTGGACGGAGATCTCGAGGTCGACGATGCAAGGCTGGAGGGGAAGACGACCTATTCTTATGACAAACTCAACCCGCAGACATGGATCTATAATCCGTCCTCGGGTCAGGGTTATATCGACGGCTCGGTGACGATAAACGGTACGCAGAATTCCTTGTGGGACCGTGTCGCTTTCATCACGCTGCTCGCCTATTCGGACGAAGCCTGCCAAAATGAGGTGAACGATCTTCGTCCTCTTGCCGCCGAAACGGAGGAGACGTTTCTCCGCTATCTCCGCGTTCAGCTCGTGACGGAGAACAACGAAACGCTCCTGTCCGATCCGTTCCCGATCACCGTGACGGCGGCGCGGCCCACCCAAGAGGCTTTCCTCCAACCCGGCATTATTGCCGTCTCCGACAATCGGATCTACGCCGCATATACCTCGTTCAACGAAGCGAATGCGGCAGACATGACCGTTACGATCTATTACGAGACCGAGAGCAGCAATCCTCAAGACCAGTTGAATGCGTCTCTTCAGGTCCCTTACAGCGGGGTCGACGAAGAGGGGCTGCCCGTTTACGGCGGTTACTGGATCGAATATCAGGACGATGAAGGCGTGGATGACCGTACCGACGTCTTTGAGATGGGGGATACGCACTTTTATGTCTGCTACAGGGAAGCAGGCTGGGCGGAGGCGATCCGCGCCGAAGTTTCGGAGATCACCGTTCAGGAATCTCCCGTCAACGCGCCCTCTCCCGACAACGAGGGCGCCACGCTGAGCAACGGGACTTACAGCGGGAAACAGCAGTCCTTTGTCTTTGCGAATTTTGAAGCGTTCCAGTCGGAAACGGCTTCCGTGACCTATACGCCCAATACCGAGGGCTGGCAGGACGGGACATGGAAGAACGAGGCGGACGAAAAGGAAAAGAAGATCGCGTTTACCGCCACCGAGGCGGGGTCGTTCGGCGTGACCTTCCGCGCGAAAACGGGCTATCGCTATAACGGCGTTCCCAAAGCGGCGGCATGGGCGATCTACCGCTTGAAAGAAGGGACGGAACAAACATATGAAAATACGCAGGACGGACCGCAAGGTGTGCCGGAAGGGGCGATCCTGGTTGGCGTGACCTACGAGTGGTCGATCCAAAAGGCGACGATCGGGAGCGCCGCCGTTTCGAATGCGCTCCCGGGCGAGTGGGATTACGGCATGCAGCAGACGGAGCCGCAGGCAGGGGATATCGCTCTTACGACGGTCCCCGCCATCGGCAGCCTCACAGCGGCAAGCACCACGGTGTTTGCCGAAGGGTCTTCGCCCACGCTCTTCTACTATTCGGGAACGCCCAACGCAGGCGGCTCCCACGGCAGTACGCAGCTGCCCCAAGCGGCGGGTGAATACACCTGGCAGGTGAAGCTTTCGGGCATGAACAACTTCGGGGACTTCACGGGCCCTGCGAAGCAGTTCACCATCAACAGCGACGAGGTCGCCCTGCCTGCGCTCGAAGACAGTGAGTTTCCGTATGATGCGGAAAACAAAGAGCCGAAGCTTGTGGGAGAGAGTAAGCTCTACGGCGAACTTTCGGTGACGGCTCAGAAGGACGTCGGTACATATGAGGCGACGCTTGAGCTGAAGGACGCCGATAACTACAAGTGGGCAGTGCCGGAAGAAGGCAGCGGGATCACCGTCAGCGGCGGCACCGCTGTCTATACCTGGAAGATCGTAAAGTCGACGAATACGCTCGAAGGCCTTGCCATGAGCGGATGGACGTGGAACGAGTATTCCGATACAGCGAACGCGCCTTCCGCCACCCAACGGTTTACGGATAACGACGGGATCGCATATACCTATCATGAAAGTGAGAACGGCACTCAGATCGA
>CALVHS010000018.1 GCA_944328665.1 uncultured Clostridia bacterium
GTACAAGTCCTGAAAGAGGATATAATATTCGTCCAGATTCCAGGTTATAGGACTGATGACGGTAACTTCCTTGCAGCTGACAGACTTGATTTCGGAGATCTTTTCTTCCAGCCGTTTCTTTGCCGCATCGATCTCGTCCGAGTAGATCGCCTTGCGCTTTACTTCCGATTCCAAACGTTCAAAAAAGTCCCTCTCATTTTAAAAGCCGACCTCTTGGAATAGGGCGTCGATCCTGTCCAATACGTCAAAATCTCTGCGGTCCAGTTCCTCGCACGTTATAAAAAAATAGGTACAATTAAAGATAAAATCGCAGAGAACGAGCGACGCCAGAACGATTGCCGAAACGGCGCGCACGCGCGGGGATAGCTTTTGTTCCGCAAACATGAACAGGCGCCAGAGCGTACACATCCCCAATGTGATCAAAGCTCCCCACAGCAGGGAAAAATCCAGACATACGATGTCCAAAAAAGTACGGTCGTAATTTCTGTAACTCCACAGCGGCATCCCCAGCCCCTTGATAAAGATGAGACCGACGATCAGTTCGACCAGGGTGGAAAGCAGCGTGACCGCCGCAAAATACAGGACAAACATCAAGGCGGCACAGGCAGCGATGCGCAGGCGGGAAGGATGTTCCCCTTTCATCTTTGCGTAAAGCTTGCCCATATTCCCCGAAAAGGGCGTGCCGAGCGTGAACCAAACGGCAAGCGCCACCGCCCCGTAAAGATAACAAAACGGGAGCGTGAGCATTCCGCGGTCGCTTGGCTGCCAGAGAATGACAAAGCTGAGCGTTTCAAACAGCCAGCCGAAAAACGCCACCGCCGAGGCAAGCAGAAAATATTTGCAGACAAACTGAAAGGTCCGCTTTTCCGACAAAGAAGTTTCCCCCATAAAAATATTATATCCCCTCCCCCTGCCCTTGTCAATCCCTGTAAAGAAAAAACGTCCCGAAAGCAGATCGCTTTCGGGACGCCGTTTTTGAATACAGTTTTATTCGAGTTCAAACGCGCCCGTGTACAGCTGATAGTACACGCCCTTCTGCGCGATGAGCTGATCGTGCGAGCCGCGCTCGATGATCCTGCCGTGATCGAGGACCATGATCGCATCCGAGTTGCGGATGGTGGAGAGCCTGTGCGCGATGACAAACACCGTTCTGCCCTGCATCAGAGCATCCATGCCCTTCTGCACGAGCGCCTCGGTACGCGTATCGATGGAGGAAGTCGCTTCGTCCAGGATCATGACGGGAGGATCGGCAACCGCCGCCCTCGCGATGGAAATCAGCTGACGCTGTCCCTGCGACAGGTTGGACGCCTCGTGACGGAGCACCGTGTTGTACCCTTCGGGCAGGCGCGTGATAAAGTCGTGCGCGTTGGCAAGCTTTGCCGCGGCGATGCACTCCTCGTCCGTCGCATCCAGTTTTCCGTAACGGATGTTCTCCATAATGGTGCCCGTAAACAGGTTGGTATCCTGCAAAACGATGCCCAGCGAACGGCGCAGGTCTGCCTTTTTGATCTTGTTGATATTGATGCCGTCGTAGCGGATCTTGCCGTCGGCGATGTCGTAGAAGCGGTTCAGAAGGTTGGTAATGGTCGTTTTGCCCGCGCCCGTCGCACCGACAAAGGCGATCTTCTGACCGGGTTTTGCATAGATGGAGACGTTGTGAAGGACAATTTTTTCGGGTACGTATCCGAAATCCACGTCATACAGCTGGATATCGCCCTTGAGCTCGGTATAGGTGACGGAGCCGTCCGCCTGGTGGGGATGGCGCCATGCCCATTTGCCCGTACGCTCCGCGCATTCGGTGATGTTGCCGTTTTCGTCGATCTTCGCATTGACGAGCGTGACGTATCCTTCGTCCGTTTCCGGCTGCTCGTCGAGGAGCTCAAAGATACGGCCCGCGCCCGCAAGACCCATGACGACCGAGTTGATCTGCATGGACACCTGCCCGATGTTCAGCGAGAACTGACGGGACATATTCAGGAAAGAGGCGATGACTGCGCCCGAAAGGACGCCCCAGCCCGTCACGGAAAGGTTTTGCACCTTGAACAGGACCAGAAGTCCCGCGACGATCGCCACAAGCACGAAGGCGAAGTGACCGATGTTCATGACAGCAGGCATCAGGATATTGCCGTACGCATTTGCCTTGTCGGACGCGTCGCAGAGTTCGTCGTTGATCTTGTCGAACTCCTCTTTGGCGCGCTCTTCATGGCAGAACACTTTGATGACCTTTTGTCCGCCCATCATCTCTTCGATGTACCCTTCCGTCTTGCCGATGACCGCCTGCTGACGGATGAAGTACTTTGCACTGCGGCTTCCCACATATTTGGCGACCGCTGCCATGATCGCAACGCCGACAAAGACGACAAACATCAGCCACAGGCTGTACAGAAGCATGATGACAAACAGCACCAGGGCCGCGACGATGGAATAATACACCTGCGGGATACTCATGGAAATGAGCTGACGCAGAGCATCCGTGTCGTTGGTGTACGTACTCATGATGTCGCCGTGCGTGTGCGTATCAAAATAGCGGATAGGCAGGGACTGCATTCTGTTGAACATATCGGTACGCACGTGCTTCAAAAATCCCTGCGTAACGACGGCCATCGTCTGGTTGTAAAAGACAGACGCACACAGGGCGATCACGTACATCAGTCCCATGCCGCCGATGATATAAAAGAGCGAAGAGCTCACTTCTTCCCAAGGAGTCCCCTTGATGATCGGCGTGATGACCTGTTCGATGACCAGAGAGAGGAACACGGAAGAGCTGATTCCTGCCGCCGCCGTGATCATGATGCAGATAAATACGGCGATCAGGCGGACCTTATAATAATGGAACAGATAGGAAAGCAATCTTCCCAGCAGCTTGAACGAATGGATCTTCGGGCGACCTTGCATGGCAGGCATTTGCTTACTCATGATCGGCACCTCCTTCCGCAGGGGCATCCGAGCCCTTATTCTGCGAATAATAGACTTCCTGATAGATCTGGTTGGTTTTCAGAAGTTCCTCGTGCGTGCCGACGGCGTTGATCTTGCCGCCGTCCATGACGATGATCTGGTCCGCTTCCTGTACGGAAGAGACGCGCTGTGCAATGATGATCTTCGTGACGTTGGGGATCTCTTCGCGGAAAGATTTGCGGATCATGGCGTCCGTGCGGGTATCCACCGCGCTGGTCGAGTCGTCCAGGATGAGCACTTTCGGATCTTTGAGCAGGGCGCGCGCGATGCAGAGGCGCTGTTTCTGTCCGCCCGAGACGTTGGTGCCGCCCTGTTCGATGAAGGTGTCGTACTTGTCGGGGAAGGCTTGGATGAAGTCGTCCGCGCAGGCAAGTTTGCACACGCGCAGCATCTCGTCGTCCGTCGCGTCCTCTTTGCCCCAGCGCAGGTTGTCTTTGATGGTGCCGGAGAACAGGACGTTTTTCTGCAGGACCATTGCGACCTTGTTACGCAGCGTTTCGAGGTCGTAGTCCTTGACGTTGACGCCGCCCACATAGACCGCGCCTTCCGTCGTATCGTACAGGCGGGGGATCAGATTGACCAAAGTGGATTTGGAAGAACCCGTGCCGCCCAGAATACCGATCGTCTGACCGGAAAGAATATGCAGATTCACCCCTTCCAGCGCGTTGCGCTCGGCGTCCTTGGAATATTTGAAGCTGACGTTTTCAAAACGGATGTCGCCGTCCTTGACTTCCTTGACAGCATTTTCGGGAGAAACGATGTTGCTCTTTTCTTTGAGAACGGCAACGATACGTTCTGCGCTCGTGCGGGCAATGATGATCATGACGAGCACCATGGAAAGCTGCATGACGGAGGACAAGATCTGGGAAGCGTACATAATGAGCACGGTGATCTGATCTTCCCCTACCGCCGTACCCGATTTCGTAAGCAGGGCCGCAATGAGGAAGATGAGCAGGAAGGACAGCCAGATGCAGAACTGCATGACAGGCGCGTTGATCGCCATGATGCGCTCTGCAAGGGTGAAGTCCTTGCGGACGTCCTCGGCAGCATTTTCAAACTTTTTCTTTTCAAAATCCTCGCGGACAAAGGACTTGACCACGCGGATGCCCTTGATATCCTCTCGCACGGAACGGTTCATGTTATCGTACTTGTGGAACACCCTTTCAAACACGGGGTGCGTCTTGAAAATGACGACAACGAGCACCGCCGCAAGGACAGGGACCAGGGCAAGGAACACCCAGGAAATGGTGACGTTGACGGAAAACGACATTGCCAGCGAAAAGATGAGCATGAGCGGGCAGCGGATCGCCACGCGAATGATCATCATATACGCCATCTGAACGTTTGTAACGTCCGTCGTCTGCCTCGTGACAAGGCTGGACGTGGAAAACTTATCGATGTTTGCGAAGGAGTAATCCTGAATGGCATAGTACATATCTTTGCGCAGATTTTTTGCAAATCCCGCGCTTGCCCGTGCCGCAAATCTGCCCGACAACATACCCGCTACCAGCGATAAGAGCGCCATTGCGATCAGAATGCCGCCATAATAGAGAATGGTGGACATCTTTACGCCTTCCGTGGAAACGGCGTCGCTGGTGGGACTGATCTTTGCGATAAACAGCATGATCACCAGCGGCATCAGGCACTCCAAGATGACTTCGACGGATACGAAAATGGGTGAAAGTATCGAGGGCTTTTTGTATTCGCGGATACTTTTCGCCAGTGTTTTGATCATCTCATATCTCCTTTAAAAATTTTTACCTGACCTTACTTCTATGCGCACGCCCTGCGCGCACATACCCCTACCCTCTTACAGACACTTTTCCAGATTTGCGCTCAATCTGTCAACGTACGAAAAAAATTGCTCCACTTCTTCCTGCGTGAAGCCTTCCGTCATTTTTTCTTCCGTCAGCTCGATCTGCGCGCCCAGCTGTTTGCGAATCTCCATGGCGTAATCCGTCAGAACGATCTTTTTCAGCCGCGCGTCATAGTCGACGGGAATGCGGCGGATCAGTCCGCCCCGTTCCATCGCTTTGAGCAGTTCCGTCGCCGTAGAACGGCGGATCTTCAGCTCCGCTTCCACATCTTTCTGGAATACGTCGCGCGTATCGTTGCGGATAAGATAGTTCAGCGCCCACGTCTGGATCCCCGTCAAAGAATTGTTTTCCCGTATGGCGGGAATGTTTGACAGCACCTGATCCAACCGTCTGTTCAGCAGTTTGACCGCATATCCAATGTGTCTTTTGTCCATTTCAGACCTCAGATTGTTAGGGTATCTAACATTATAATGATTTCATAAATTTTGTCAACGAAATGAAAGCCTCTTCGCGTTATGATTTTGTGAAAATTTTGACGTCCCCTTTGTTTCCTTATTTATAAGAAGTTCTCTCGCATCCCCCTGTATTCTCCCGCTTCTTCGTCCCTTGCAGGCGCGCCCTGAACAAGAAATTGTGCCATTTTTCCAGCCTTGCGCGTCTGTCGGATTTTATAACTTTCCCGAAAAAACTTTTTCCGCGGGTTCGGCAAAAGTGGGTGCGCTGACTTTTCTTTTTCCTCTTTTTATTTTCTCACGAAACCATCGGCAAAAAGAATTTTTGAAGGGCGCTTAAAATTTTATCAAAAAATTTTTGAAAATACGCTGTAAATTGTTTTACTTTTTTTAAAAATCATGTATAATAGATTATGCTGTTTTGAGCGACGAGGTGTAGCGCAGTTTGGTAGCGCGCTTGGTTAGGGACCAAGAGGTCGTGGGTTCAAGTCCCGTCACCTCGACCAAAAGAAGGCATTGCATGTTTGCAATGCCTTCTTTTGATTTTGCGCACCGTCTTGGACCCACGACCTCTTATCATACAGGGCTCCCGAAAAGTATCGAAGAACTTTTCGGGAAAAGGAGCGACCGAGCGTCCGGGCGGCGCGTTGCGCACAGCGCAAGGCGCGCAGACGAGCGAGGGCAGCGACGCGGGTTCAAGTCCCGTCACCTTGCCCGGCGACAAAGCGCCGCATGGCAGGCGCCTGCCGTTTGCTCTGTGCCTTGCCCGTGCCCCTAAGAAGCGAACGGGCGAAAAAACGGCGCCTTGAAGCACACTTGACCTCAAAAAAGGGCGCCCTCTTTATCCAGGTACGCCAAAAAACCTTCGCAGCCCCGCTCGATCTCGCGGTATGCCTCGGCAAAGTCGCGCGTGTACCAAGGGTCGGCGATATCCCCCGGCGCATCGGTAAAATCGAGCAGGCGGTACACCTTGCCCTCTTTATCGGCGGAAATGCGCAAAAGTTCGCGGACATGCCAACTTTCCATCGCCAAAATATAGTCATAGCGCGCGTAGTCGGCCGCCGCATAACGGACGGCGCGCTTGCCCGCGCAGCCGATGCCGTGGCGGGCAAGTTCCGCCCGCGCAGGCGGATAGACGGGGTTCCCCTCTTCCTCGCCGCTGATGCCCGCGGAGGCGACCGAAAAGCGCTCCGCCAGGCCGCGCCTCGCGAGCAGGTCGCGAAAGATATATTCGCCCATCGGCGAACGGCAGATATTGCCAAGACAGACAAACAAGACCCTGATCATAAATTTTTCGTACGGAAAAGCCCTTCCGGCTGCGGAAGGGCTTTTCGATCCTTGCGGTTTTTAACCGAGATTGGAAAGGTCGGCATAGCGGCTTTCGAACACGGTGACATTGGAGTCGTTATTCAAAAGCTCGAACACCCTGCCCTGCATCTCCTCCACATAGTCGGAAGTATCCGCCGCCTTCTGCGCCTGGTAGAAATAATAGGAGAAGGTGCCTTCTTTATTGCGATCCTCGTACACGAACCCGTTCTCATAGATCTCGCCCGCGGGGAGCGCATAACTTACATAGATGATATGCCAGCCGTAATCGGTCAGCACGACGGAGACGGTACCCGCGCCCGCGGCGACCGCCTGCTGCGCCGCATATTCAAATTCGGCGACATAGCTGGTAGAAAACCCTTCCGCGGCGATGGAATAACCGAGATAGCTGTTCAAGCAGCCCGTATCCGTCGAATAGGCGAACATCAGCTCGTTGAACACGGAAATCGCGTCATAGGACGCGGTGCCCTTTTCCAACAAAGACGCGGGATCGCCGTCCACGCCCTGCACCTTGCCCGTGTAATAGACCGCCTGCGAATAATCGTACGTCTGCGTGTTTTCGACGATAAAGTCCGCCGCCGTCTTTTGATAGAAGGCTTCACCCGCCGCCGACGTCTCCGTCAGGCTCAAAGAAGGATCGACGTACCCGAGATATCCGTTCAGTTCGCCAAGGAACGCGTCGATGTCGATCTTGTCGGCGATAAGGGTATACGTCTCGTCGCCGTTGTCCTTCACGCTGCCCTTATAGGGGTATTTGCCCGCGTACCGCTCGATACCCGTACCGCCCTGCGTATAACTGTCCTCAAAGAAGAGATAAGACGAACCGCCGTTGTCGTAATAGCCGACGCCCGCTTCCGCCGCGTCGAAACTGTAATCGGTCGCCCCGTTGAACCAAGAGGCGCGCTGGTCGGAACCGAGGATATACTGCGCCATCCTGTTGCGTTCCGCATAGTAAGCTGCCGTGGTGTTGCTGTTTTTGAAAGCCGTCAGATAGGAGGTCTGCCTCGTATTGAAGGGCAGCAGCACGTTGTACACGAAGCCGTAGCCCGCCGAGGGAGAATACAGTACGAAGGAGCTGTCGGACATGCCGTCCATCGTCGTGACAAAGGAAGACGAAGTCCCTTCCGCAACGCTGCCCGTCTGCGCGGACAGCATCGTATTATAGTCGGAAAGATAGGTGTCGGCGTCCCCTTCCACCGCGTTGAGCGCAAGCGTATCGGCAAATTTGCCGTACAGCAGCTGCTCGTAGAGCGTCTTGAGCTCGAGCGTATAATAATTGAGGGAAGAAATATCCGCGGAATTTTCGGAATCCTCTTTCAAATAATTGCGCTTGAGAGAATTGATAAAGCTGTTATACGCTTTGCGGCGGGTGACGGGCGTGGAGCCCTCCACCTTTTCATACTCGCCGAGGTCTTCGTCGTAGTTGGAACCGGTATAGATCTGATAATCGATCTCGCCGTTTTCGTCCTGCGGATAGTAGTTTTCGTCCGTCGCGTTGGCACCCGTAGGCGTCGTCCTGTCGCTGTCGGAGGTGCTGCCGTGATCGTGTTCGGAGGAGATGATCGCCGTTTCTTCCGCATCGATGGTGTTGTTGATCATCAGGCGCAGCTGATATTCCGCGTAATCCTTCTCCTCGTCGGTGAGAAAATAACCGATCATGCGCATGGTCTCGGCATCCGCGCTGCCGCCTTCCGCATTCTTTTCCGCCAGGAACCCTTCGACGGTCAGCCCGCTCTTGACGAGAATACCGTCCGTCCCCGCCACTTCGGAAAATCCGTATGCGCCGAGATCTGCAAGCACCTCGGCAGAGAGGCTGTCACGGTCGACGACCACTTCGCCCTCGCTCAAATAATAGATCATCGCATACTGCACGAGGACTTTGCGGCTGAGCAGGTCGTTCATAAGCATCTCGAACACCTGCGCATACGTGTAGCTGCCGCTCGAAACGAGGCTGTAACCGTAATTGATGAAATACGCGACGAGATCCCTCTTATAGATATTTTCGGTCGTGACGATCTCGGAAAGAGAATCGGTCACATCGGACGAAAGCTCGTAATCGCTGCCGAAGATGGTGCCGAACATGGCGTTCAGCGAGTCGGTATCGTTGCCGATGTTGACTTCGGCGACGACCTGTTCCATATCCTTCCTGTTATCCGCCTGCACAAGTTCGCAGCCGGCAAAGACGCCCAACCCGAACGCGGCAGACAGCAAGAGGCTTATGATCGTGATCAGTCTTTTCTTCATTCTAAGTACTCCGATGCCTTTTAATCGCAATATACTCTATTATACCTTATTTTGTCGGTAAATGCAATCGTATTTTATGATAAACTCGTTAAAATTTTCCCGAAAAAATTCTGCCTGTCCTCATGCGCCCCTGCCGCCCTCGGCGGCGCGCAAAAATTTCGTCATGCCCAGCATGACGTCGCGGGCGCTCTTCGCCGCGGGAAAGACGACGGCGGGCGCCTTCGTCATGTCCAGGCGCAGGGAGGGAGAAAACCTGTCGAGCGCGGCGGCGAGCCGTTTGTCCGCCAGGCTGTTGACAGAGGGCAATTCCAACCGTCCCCCCTTGACACTGACGGAAATTTTGCGCACATTGAACTTTGCGGCGTACGATTTGAGCACGGCGATGACGAGCAGGTTGAGCACCTCCGGCGGCATCTTGCCGTAATTGTCCTCCAACGAGAGACAGACGCGCTTGTAATCGTCCACCGTGCGGATCTCGGCGATCTGCTTATAGCAGTCCAGCCGCGACGCGCTCGCCTCGATATACGTCTCGGGGATAAAGGCGTCCGCCTTGATGTCGAGGTCGGCGACCGTCTGCTCTTCGCCCGTCAGTTCCTCCTTGAGCAGCTTTGCGTACAGCTCGTAGCCGACTTTATCCATGTGCCCGTGTTGCTCTCTGCCCAGCACGCTGCCCGCGCCGCGGATCTCGAGGTCGCGCATGGCGATCTTAAAGCCGGACCCAAGTTCTGTGAATTCCATGATCGCCTGAAGGCGCTTGCTCGCCGTTTCCGTCATCACCTTTTCCGGCTTAAAGGTGAAATAGGCGTGCGCGAGGGCGGAGCCGCGTCCCACCCTGCCGCGAAGCTGGTACAGCTGCGAGATGCCCAGCCTGTCTGCGTCGATGACGATGAGGGTGTTGGCGCGGGGCAAGTCGATGCCGTTCTCGATGATGGTGGTGGTGACGAGGATATCCGTTTCGCCCCCGTAAAACTTCATGATGGAGTTTTCCAGGACGGCCTTATCCATCCTGCCGTGTACGACGGAGATCTTCCCTTCCGGCACGATCTGCCCGATCTTGGCGGCGAAGGAAAAGATGCTCTCCACTCTGTTATAGAGGAGAAAGACCTGCCCCCCGCGGGAGAGCTCGCGCACGCAGGCATCGCGGATGAGCGTCTCCGTCTCCTCCACCACATACGTCTGCACGGGCAGGCGCTCGGCGGGGGGCGTTTCGATGGTGCTGATGTCGCGGATGCCCGAAAGGGACATGTGCAGGGTGCGCGGGATCGGCGTCGCCGTCATGGTCAGGCAGTCGACGTCGCGCTTCATGTTTTTGATCTTCTCTTTATGCTCGACGCCGAAGCGCTGTTCCTCGTCCAAAATGAGCAGCCCGAGATCTTTGAAGCGGACGTCGTCCGAAAGCAGGCGGTGGGTACCGACGATCAAATCGATCTCTCCTCTTTGCAGGCGGGCGAGGATCTTGTCCTGCTCGGCGGGGCTTTTAAAGCGGTTGAGCACCTCGATATTGACGCCGAATCCGTCAAAACGCCGCAAAGCCGTCTCGTAATGTTGGCGGCAGAGGATGGTGTTCGGGCACATGAGCGCCGCCTGTTTGCCGTTGAGCACGCACAGATACGCCGCGCGGAAGGCGACTTCCGTCTTTCCGTACCCCACGTCGCCGCAGAGCAGCCTGTCCATCACCTTTTTCGAGCACATGTCCGCCTCGATCTCCGCGGCGGAAGTGATCTGGTCGGGCGTCTCCTCGTACGGAAAGGCTGCCTCGAACTCCTGCATCATCTCCTCATAATGCGCAAATTCGAACCCGCGCTTTTCCGCCCGCTCGGCATACAGCTTCTTCAGATCGAACGCCATCTCTTTGAGAGAGGCTTTGACCCGCTGTTTGACCTTTTCGAACTCGGCGCCGCCGATCTTGGACAGGGCAGGCTTCTCCTCCCCCATATAGCGGGAGAGGATGTCCATCTGCTCGACGGGCACATACAGGACGTCCCCGCCCTTGTATTCGAGGGCGATATACTCCTTTGTCCCGTCCGTCGTCTCGATCTTTTTTGTCCCGACGATCCTGCCCACGCCGTGCGTCTCGTGCACGGCGTAATCGCCCACCTCGGGCGAAGTGAACATATCGTTGCGCCGCCTGCGGATGCGCTTGGCGGCCGCGGACTTGGTATACATGTCCCCCGTGCCGATGACGGCGAGTTTGCATCCGTGCAGGATGAGCCCCGCGTCCAGCTGTTCATCGAGGACGGCGACCCCCTTCAGAGAGGTCAATTCTGCGGGGCACGGCACATACGAGATGCCCTCGTCCGCGAGCATCTCCCTCATCTTTTCGGCGCGGACGCCCGTGCCGCAGTACAGCATCACACGGTATCCGTTCGCGCGCCAGCTGCGGATATCGCTCGCCAAATTCAAAAAGCTGTTGAGATACCGCCCCACCGGCGTGGAATGCATGTTGTAAAGTTTGACCGGCTCGAAAAAGGAGACGCGCGAAGCAAAAGATTGCAGCGCCGCGCAGGCATGCGAGGCGATCTCGGCGCGAAAAGCCTGCCCGTCCATGAGCTGCCCGCAGGAAAAAGAAAACAGCTCTCCCCCCTTCCTCAGCCGGTTGAAGCGCTCCGAATGCTCCTTGCCGAGAGCATCCAGCTTGTCGGAGATCGGCTTCGTCTCATCGAATATATACAGTGCTTCGCCGATAAATTCGCCGAACGTGACCGCGTTTTCGAGCAGGGGCATAAGGAATGACGCGCCGCCGAAGGGGGCGCCCGTATCCAGCTTGGCGGAGATCTCCCCCGCGATCGCCGCGGCGCGCCGGTAGGCGGCGGCGTCCTTGTGTTCGGCAAGTTCGCCGAACAGGATCTCCTTGATCCGCTTTTGTTCCCCCTCTGCAAAGAACACGTCCGTCGCGGCGCAGACGCGCAGTTCGCCGACCTGCGGCAGCCGCTCCCCCGTCAGCGCGCTGTACGGCTTGATCTTTTCCACCGTGTCCCCGAAAAAATCGACGCGCACGGGATCTTCCGCATTGACGGGGAACAGATCGAGGATATCCCCCCGCAGGGCAAAGACGCCCTTGCTTTCCGCCGACGCCGCGCGGACATACCCCATGGCGACGAGGCGGGAGGCAAGGGAGGCAAAGTCAAGATCTTCCCCCTCGCGGAAGGTAAGAGAAGGAAGTTTTGCGGGAAAGAGCTGCAAAAGCGCCTCGACGTCCGCGACGATGCGCCGCGCCCCGCAGGCGATCGCATCCAGCGCGTTCAGGCGGCGGAAGAGTGCGTCCTTGCTGATCGCGTCTTTGTACAGGAGGACGTCGTCCTTTGCCGTCAGCAGGACGGGCGCTTCGCCCGCAAACCCCGCGATCTCCGATGCCATGCGCGCCGCCGTCTGCGCATTGTCGCAGACGTAGACGAAACGCCTTTCCGGGCAAGAGGCAGCGATGAGCGCGCGATGAGGCGCGGACACACCGAAAACCGCCGTCGGCGTGCCGAGGCGGAGATCTTCTGCCAATTCGAGCCAGTCGGCCCCCAGATTGTGTGCGCTGAAAAAATTTTTAGGCATATCAGTTTTTATTATAGGCGCTCATGACGTGTTCGATCCCCTCTCCGCGGGCAAACGCGATCGCCGCGTCCGCGGCGGCGGAGCAAGCGTCCGCAAAGAGAGGATAATCTTCCTTGCGGATGTTGGCGAGCACGTAATGGATGACGGGGATGTGTACTTCGGGGTCGTTGATGCCGATGCGGATGCGCGGAAATCCCTGCGTGCCGATCTCTCCGATGATGCTGCGCATGCCGTTGTGCGTGCCCGCGCTGCCCGAAGCGCGGATGCGCAGCTTCCCTTTGGGAAGGTCAAAATCGTCATAGATGACGAGCAGGTTTTCGGGCGCGGCTTTATATTTCGCCAAAAGCTGTTTGACCGCCCTGCCGCTCGCGTTCATATAGGTGAGCGGGCGGGCGAGGATGACTTTTTCGCCTCCGAGAAAAGCCTCGGCGACGGACGCTTCGCATTCCTTTTTTTTGAATTTGACGCCGAGCTTATCCGCCATCTCGCCGACGGCGAGAAAGCCCATGTTATGAAAGGTCGTTTCGTACTGTTTTTCGGGATTGCCGAGTCCTACGATGAGATACATGACGCTGTTCCTTCTCCGCGTCCGCCTATAAACGTCCGAACGCGCGAACGCCGCGTTTTTTGCAAAACGCGGCATACGTTGTGATGAAATGACGGCTTTGCGCCCCTCGGGGCGCGCCCGTTCCCGCCGCGGGGAGATGCGGAAGATCAGTCGTAGATCTTCGACATCGGTTTATCGAGATAGACGTTTTCGATCGCGGCGGCAAAGATATCCGCCACGGAAATGACGGTGATCTTGTCCAGCTGCTTTTCGGGAGGGAGGTCGATGGTATTGAGCACGACCAGCTCTTTGATGGGCGCCTTTTCAAGGCGTTCCATCGCGGGGCCGCTGAATACCGCGTGCGTGCAGCCCGCGTACACTTCCTTCGCGCCGTGATCCATCAGCGCCTGTGCGCCCTGACAGATGGTGCCCGCCGTATCGATCATGTCGTCGATCATCAAACACTTTTTGCCCTCGATATCGCCAATGATGTTCATGACTTCCATCACGTTCGCCTTGGGGCGGCGCTTGTCGATGATCGCCATCTGACAATTCAGCTTCATGGCGACGTTGCGCGCCCGGGTGACGGAGCCGATGTCGGGAGATACGACGACAAAATTTTCGTCGACGATCTTTTTGGACCTGAAATAATTGTACAACGTGGGCCCGCCCAGCAGATGATCGAGCGGGATATTAAAAAACCCTTGGATCTGGGCGGCGTGCAAGTCCATGGTGAGCACCCTGTCCGCACCCGCCGCCGTGATGAGGTCGGCAACGAGTTTTGCCGTGATGGGATCGCGCGAACGAGCCTTCCTGTCCTGACGGGCATACCCGAAATAGGGCATGACCGCCGTGATCCTGCCCGCGCTGGCGCGGCGCGCCGCGTCGATGAGGATCAACAGCTCCATCAGATTGTCGTTCACGGGCGCCGAGGTGGACTGGATGATGAACAGATCCCTGCCGCGGACGGTCTCGTCGATATGTACCGCCGTCTCTCCGTCCGAAAACCTGCCCACTTCCGCCCCGCCGAGCTCGGTGCTCAGCTTCTTTGCGATCGCCTCCGCCAAAGGTCGGTTGGAATTGCCCGCGAAGAGCTTGATCTCGTTGCCGTGTGTTATCATGTGTACCTCCGAAAACGCTATGAATGTGCGGCCGCCGCGCTTGCCGCGCGCGGCGCGCCGGTTTAGTGCGTATACAGATAACGGCTTTTGTATGTAAAAGCCGCGCAAGACTTTTTCGTCCTGCCGCTCCCCCGCGCCCGAAACGTTCACATACCCTTCGGGAAAGGCAGCCGCGCGATTTTCCTCGCCGCAAGCCACATATAGTATTGTACGTTTTTTTGTGCGATTAGTCAAACGAATTGCACATTGCCCGACAACATTTTAAATTTAAAAGAGAAAAGGAAAAGGTCACTCCCCTTCCCTCTTCGTCCTTTCCCGCATCTCCCTGAAAAATCCGCTCAAAAGCGCGGAACACTCCTCCTCGAGCACGCCCCCTTCCACCTCGAGCGTATGATTGAGCAGGTTGCTTTCGGCAAGTTCTTTGGTCATCGAGCGGCCCTTTTGTTCGTAAGCGCCGAAATAGATCTTGCGGACGCGCGCGTTCAGCGCCGCTCCCATGCACATCGGACAGGGCTCGAGCGTGACGTAAAGATCGCACTCCGGCAGCCGCCAGCTCTTGAATTTTTTGCAGGCGCGGTCGATGGCGTACATCTCCGCATGGGAGATCGCCGTCTGCGTCTTTGTCCTGCGGTTATAGCCCGAGGAGACGATCCTGCCGTCCGCGACGACGACCGCGCCGACGGGCACTTCTCCCTGCGCCGCTCCCTTTTTGGCGCGGGCGATCGCCGCGCGCATGAATTTTATCTTTTCTTCCATGATAAAAGTTCCTCGGCGAGCCGTCCGGGCACGCCCGCGTTTTCCCGCACCAAGGCGGGCAGTCGCTCTTCCCCGAGCGGGTGCGCGAGCGCGTCGCTGCCCGCTTCGATCGTGAACGCGGGGATGCCCAGCGCGCGGATACACCAGTCTTTATATCCGCCCGCGCTGCCCGCGGCGCTGCCGACGGCATACCCTGTCTCTTCGGAGAGCGCGAACACGATCTTCCTGTCCCGCGCAAGCGCTTCCCCCGTCTGCCCGAATTCCCAGTAGATCACTCGCCCTTTCGTATGATAGCTGACCGTGGCGTCGGGGCGGACGCGCCGCGTAAAGCGGGCAAGCGAACGCGCCTCCGGCGCGGAGAGGGGGCGCGCGCCCACATACCCCTGCGGCGCGGGGGCAAAGACGTTGGCGCTGCCCGTCCCCCATAGGGCGGGAAAATTGACGTTGCAGTCCACCCCCTCCGCATTCGCCTTCCAGAGGGAAAAACCCTCCCGGCGGAGAGACAGCGCCGCCCCGTCCGGATTGGTCAGCGGCAGGATATACGCTCCGCCGCAAGGGATCCCCCGCCCGATATGCTCGAGCGCGAGAAGAGCGGTGACCCATTCGCGCGCGTGGATGGCATATTGCAGCAGGATCGTGGGAAAGCCGTGCCTGCCCACAAAAAATCCGACCAAAGGCAAGCCGCGCGCGCTCCTGCCGTAGACGAATTTTTCCCCGCGGTATCTCTCGTAAAAGCGGTACACGGTATCGACGGCGTCCATACTGCATTATATGGCGGAGCCGCCGCCGATGCGAACGGAACCGCCCCCTTCCGCCGATAGATCACTTATGATATTCGCCGCCGCCGTTGATCATATAGGCGCGGTAGATCTGTTCGCAAAGGATCGCGCGCATCAGCTGATGCGGAAAGGTCATGTCCGAAAAGGAGAGCAGCAGATCCGCCCTCGCCTTGACCGACCCGTCCAGCCCGCAGGAAGAGCCGATGACGAAAGTCACTTCCTTCCCCGCATCGGCATACCCCTTCAACGCCTGTGCGAACTGTTCGCTGGACAGCTTTTTACCCTCCACGGCGAGCACGACGCATACGCCGCGCATCTCCTTTATGATGGCTTCCGCCTCCTCCTTCAATGTGCGCTTTTCCGACAGTTCGCGCACGGTGACGGAGGCGAAGCGGGAAAGGCGCTTGCAATATTCCGCGACGGCGTCCGACCAAAACCGCTCCTTGAGTTTGCCGACGCAGACGATGCCGATCTTCTGCATCTTTACCCCCCTATCCCCGAAGCGAGGGCGGCGATCCACATGATGCCCGCCGCGACGATGCCGACCAGCGCCCCGTACACGAAGGGCCTGCATTCCCCTTCCTTTTTGCGATTGCCGCTCTTATCGACAAAGATGAGATAGGCGAGGGTCGCCAGCAACACCGCACCCGAGGCGACGCTCACCCAAAGATACGCCGTTTGGCTCATGCCCGTCAAAAAACCAAACCGCGCGTCCAGGATGATGAGCGCATTGTTGACAAAGTGCATGAGGATGGTCGGATACAGGGAATCGGCGCGGATCGCCACGAGGGTGAACACCGCCCCGCAGAGAAACTGGTAGACGGTCTGCGCGGGGCTTTGATGAAAGAGGGAAAAGAGCAGCCCGCCCAGCAGGCACGCCGCGACGGTGCCGGTCTCCTTGATGCCATCCAAAATGATGCCGCGGAATACCGTCTCTTCCAACACGGCGGGGAGCGCCGCCACGACGAAAAGCACGCCGACGACGCCCGCCCCTGCAAGGGAAGGAAGGGAGGACGCGGGCGCCTCGTAACCGATCAGCGACAAAAATCGGATAAACAGCCCGTTTACCCAATTCAGGCTGAACAAAAGCCCGAAGGCGAGCAACAGCGCGATGAAAAAATACTTCGGCCGCGTTCGGCGATAGCCGTACTCCCGCGGCCTTTGTCTGTACAAAAACGTGAACAAGAGCACGACGCCGATATAAACGATCTGATACAGCCCGTAAGAGAGGTATTTATACCAATCTTGCTGCTGTATTTCGCCGAGAGACGTGCCCGTCGCCGAGACGAGCGCCCCAACGGTAAAAGAAAAGAAGAGGCTGACGATCAGCATCAGCACGATGGCGGCGGAATAGACGAGGCCGCTCATCACCTTGCGCGGTTGCTGCAACAGACCGCTTTTTTTTTCGGGCAGCTGCCCGCCGTTTTTTTCTTCCATGCCAAATATTATATCGAAAAATGCCCGTTAAGTAAATAAAAATCTTTTCCTTTTTGAAAATTTTTGCTATAATACTGTCATCGGGTGAGGGCGGAAAAGACTGCGCCCCTCCCCGCGGAGACCACACCATGAGAACGATTGCTTCCGAAGAGATCGAAAACGCCGTATACCGCCTCGCGCACGAGGCATGCCTGCACCTGATCCCCTCCTGCCGCGCCGCGCTCGAGCAGGCAAAACGCGGCGAGCGCGAAGAGGGCGCCCTGTTCGCCCTGTCCGCCGTCCTGCAAAACGCGGACATCGCCGCGCGCGAACAGATGGCGATCTGTCAGGATACGGGGTACGCCGTCGTGCTCGCCGAGATCGGACAGGACGTGCACATCGAAGGCAAACCGCTTTCCGACGCCGTCGACGAGGGCGTGCGGCGGGCCTATCGGGATTTCAGCTTCCGCAAAAGCATCTGCGACCCGATCACGCGCGTCAATACCGCCGACAACACGCCCGCCGCGCTGCATACAGAGATCGTGGCGGGGGATCAACTCTCCCTCACCTTTCTCCCCAAAGGCTTCGGCAGCGAAAACATGTCACGCATCTATATGCTGACGCCCGCCGAAGGGGTGGACGGCATCGTCGGGGCGATCGTCGAGACGGTGCGCCTTGCGGGCAGCAAACCCTGCCCGCCCGTCTATGTGGGCGTGGGCATCGGCGGCACCTTCGACACCTGCGCGCTGCTCGCCAAAAAGGCGCTCACCCGCGAAGTCGGTTCCCGTCATGCGAGAAAGGAGATCGCCGAACTCGAAGAACGGGCGCTCGCCGAGATCAACGCGCTCGGCATCGGCCCGCAGGGATTCGGCGGCAGGACGAGCGCCATCGGCGTCTCCTGCGAGATCGCGCCCACCCACATCGCGGGGCTGCCCGTCGCGATCAACATCCAATGCCACTGCGTGCGCTGCGCCAAATGCACATTGTGATCGATCAATATCAGACATAGTACCTCTCATTATCGCAAAAAACGGAGTTTATAGCATGAAAAAACTGTATTTGCCCCTCAAGCAAGAAGATATCGACGCCTTGACGGCGGGAGAAGGCGTTCTCCTTTCCGGCACCGTCCTGACGGGCAGAGACTGCGCCCACAAGCGCATCTGCGAATATCTGGACAAGGGCGAAGCGCTCCCCTTCTCTCCGGCGGGAGAAACGATCTACTACGCCGGGCCCTGCCCCGCGCCCGCGGGAAAGGCGTGCGGCAGCTGCGGGCCCACGACGAGCGCGCGGATGGACGCCTATGCGCCGAGGCTGCTCGATTTAGGGCTGAAAGGGATGATCGGCAAAGGCGAACGGAGCGACGAAGTCTGCCGCTCGATCGTCAAAAACGGCGCCGTCTATTTTGCCGCGATCGGCGGCGCGGGCGCCCTGTACGGCAACGCCGTCAAGGAGAGCGAACTCATCGCCTTTCCCGATCTTTTGAGCGAAGCGGTATACCGCTTTACGATCGAAGATTTTCCCTGCGTGGTCGCCATCGACAGCGCGGGCGGCAATATCTACAAAAGAAAGCGCAAATGACGGCCGACGCCGTATCATACCGCGCGGCAGCAAGAACGCCCCGCGGCGCACAACAAGAGTGCGCCGCGGGGCGTTGGCTTTTTTCCTATTACCGCTTACCGCCGTGTTTGACGCGCAGGCGCGCGAACGCGCGCTGCAAAGCGAGCCGGTTGAGCTGATATTCCGCGGCGCTCCTGTTGCGGCGCACCATTTCCTCGGCGCGCTCCCTCGCCTCTTCCGCGCGGCGTTCGTCGATATCTTCCGGCCATTCCACCGCCTCCGCAAAGGCGATCGTCTCGTCAGGGCGCACCTCGATAAAGCCGTCGCTCATGAACGCGTCCCTCGTGACGCCGTCCGCCGTGATGCGAATGGTGCCCGGCTCCGTCGCAAAGACCATTGGCTGATGCCCCGCCATGATCGTGCAGGCGCCGCCGATGGAAGGGATGTTCACGCTCTCCGCTTCTCCGCGGAAAAACACCTTTTCCGGCGTAATGATCTCGAGATAAAATTTATTCATCCCGTCCTCCCCGCGCGCTCACTCATCCGCGCGCATCGTCTTGGCTTTCCGCTTCGCCTCGTCGATATCCCCGACATTGAAGAAGGCGTTTTCGGGCAGGCCGTCCACTTCGCCCGAGAGAATAGTCTTGAATCCCGCGACCGTCGCCTGCAGAGGGACGTACCGCCCTTCCAGCCCCGTGTAGATCTTGGATACGAAAAAGGGCTGCGACATGAATTTTTGGATCTTGCGGGCGCGGAACACCGCCTGTTTATCCTCTTCGGACAACTCCTCCATGCCCAAAATGGCGATGATGTCCTGCAGCTCTTTATATCGCTGCAAGGTGGCGATGACGCGGTTGGCGACGTCGTAATGCTCCTCCCCCACGATCTGCGGGTCGAGGATGCGGGAGGTAGAGGCAAGCGGATCGACGGCAGGATAAATGCCCGTCTCCACCACCTTGCGCGAAAGCACCGTCGTCGCGTCGAGATGAGAAAAGATCGCCGCCGGCGCGGGATCGGTGATATCGTCCGCGGGAACGTAAACGGCCTGGATGGAAGTGATGGAGCCCCGCCGCGTGGAGGCAATACGCTCCTCCAAAAGTCCCATTTCGGTGGCGAGCGTCGGTTGGTATCCGACGGCGGAAGGCATCCTGCCGAGCAGGGCGGAAACCTCGCTGCCCGCCTGGATATAGCGGTAAATGTTGTCGATGAAAAGGAGGACGTCCCTGTGCCCCACGTCGCGGAAATATTCGGCGAGGGTCAGCCCCGTAAAGGCGGTGCGCATGCGGCTTCCGGGCGGTTCGTTCATCTGCCCGTAGACGAGAGCGGTGTTTTTAATGACGCCCGACTCTTCCATGTCGGAGATCATGTCGTTGCCCTCGCGCGAACGTTCGCCCACGCCCGTAAAGATGGAATATCCGCCGTGCTCTTTGGCGATGTTATGGATCAATTCCATGATCAGCACCGTCTTACCGACGCCGGCGCCGCCGAACAACCCGATCTTGCCCCCTTTGCTGTACGGGGCGAGCAGATCGATGACCTTGATGCCCGTCTCAAAGACTTCGGAAGAGGGGCTTTGATCGTAGAATGCGGGGGGCTTGCGGTGGATGTTCCAGCGCACCCCCGTCTCGATCTTCCCCTTATTGTCGATCGGTTCCCCGAGGACGTTCATCACCCTGCCGAGCGCCCCCTCCCCCACGGGCACGCTGATCTGCGCGCCCGTATCGAGGACGGGCAGCCCGCGGGAAAGCCCTTCCGTCGCATTCATGGAGATACACCGCACGACCCCCTTTTCGAGATGCGCGAGCACCTCGAGGGAGACGCCGTACCCCTCCACGGTCAGCTTTTCGTAGACGGGCGGGAGCGCGCCTTCAAAAGACACGTCCACGACCGGGCCGATGATCTGATAAATTTTTCCCTGTGTTGCCAACATGTTCCACCTGCAAATTATCTGCCGTCCGCAGACCTGCCCGAAGCGAGATCCAACAACTCTGTCGTGATCGCGTCCTGACGGGAGCGGTTATATTCGAGATTGAGCGCCTCCAGCATCTTGTCCGCGTTTTTGTTCGCGCTGGACATAGCGAGCATGCGCGCGGCGTGCTCGCTCGCAGACGAATGGATGAGCACGGAATAGATCATGCCGACCAGATACTGCGGCACGAGGACGTTCAGCACTTCCCTCGGGGACGGGTCGTACAAAATTTCTCCCGTGAAGGTAGAACGCACCTCTTCGGGGATATCCTCTTCGAGAATGGGCAAAAGGCGCACCGCCTCCGGCTTTTGCACCGCCATGGAATGCATGCGCGTAAAGACGACGACCACTTCATCCATCAAGTTGCGGTCATACAGCTCGAGGACATCCCGCGTGATGCCGCGCGCGTCGTGCAGCGTCGGATTGGTCGCCGCATGCGTGAACTCGAGGTCGACCGCCTGATGCTTGCTCTCAAAGAAAGCGCGCGCCATCTGTCCGACGGTGATGACGTAATGCACGGGATGCGCCTGCATGTGCTCCCACGCCATGCTGAGCACGTTATGGTTGAACGCGCCCGCCATTCCCTTGTCCCCCGCGATGACGATGTACGCCGTGCGGTCGTTGGGGCGGTGCATGAGGTATTTGTGGCGGATATCCGCACTGTGACGCATGATATCCTTGATGGTGGAGCGCACGCTGTTGAAGTACGCCGCGTTGACCGCCTGCTTTTCGATCGCCTTACGCATCTTAGCGACAGAGATCAGTTCCATCGCCTTGGTGATCTGGCGGGTATCGCCGACGCTCTTGATGCGGTGCTTGATCTCGGCGGTGTCAGACATCGGCGTCCTCCCCGCCGAACGCATACTGCATGTATTCGCGGGCGGCGGCGAGGATCTCCTCCCGCAGCCCCACGGAAACGGCGGCGTCCGGATCGATATCACCGAGCAGCGACGCTTTGTCCGCCCGCATAAAGGCGAGCAGCCCCTCGTTGAACCCGGCGATCTTTTTGACGGGGATCTCGTCGATGACGGCGCTCTGCGCGACGGTCAACAGGACGATCATCTCCCGTACGGTATAATTGCGGTACTGCTTCTGTTTGAGCGTTTCGGTCAGCTTTGCGCCGCGGCTGAGCGTCTTTTGCGTCTGCCCGTCGAGGTCGGAGCCGAACTGCATGAAGATGGCAAGTTCCCTGTATTGCGCGAGGTTGATGCGCAGCTGCCCCGAGATCTGCCGGATCGCCTTGCGCTGGGCGCTGCCGCCCACGCGGGACACGGACAGCCCCACGTTGACCGCCGGCCTCACCCCGCTGTTGAAAAGCTCGCTCTCCAAATAGATCTGTCCGTCCGTGATGGAGATGACGTTGGTGGGGATATAAGCGGAGATATCCCCCGCAAGCGTCTCGACGATGGGCAGCGCCGTGATCGAGCCGCCCCCCTTCTCCGCGGAGAGTTTTGCCGCCCGCTCCAAGAGGCGTGAATGCAGGTAAAACACGTCGCCGGGATACGCCTCGCGCCCCGCGGGGCGCTTTAAAAGCAAACTCATCGTGCGGTATGCCGCGGCGTGTTTGGAAAGATCGTCATAGACGATGAGCACGTCTTTCCCCCGGTACATGAAATATTCCGCCAGCGCACAGCCGCTGTACGGCGCGATGTATTGCAGGGGCACCGCATCGTCCGCCGTCGAGCAGACGACGCAGGTATATTCCATCGCCCCGCCCGCGCGCAGGACGTTGACCGTCTTGGCGAGGGAAGAGGCTTTCTGTCCGATCGAAACGTAGATGCAGACGACATTCTCCCCTTTTTGGTTGAGGATGGCGTCGACGGCGATGGCGGTCTTGCCCGTCTGCCTGTCGCCGATGATCAGTTCGCGCTGCCCCCTGCCGATGGGGATCATGCTGTCTATGGCAAGGATGCCCGTCTGCAGAGGCTTATCCACCTTTGCCCTGTCCATGATGGCGGGCGCGGGAAATTCCACGGGCCGCGTCTCTGCCGCCTCCGGCTCGCCCAGCCCGTCGAGAGGCCCGCCCAACGGGTCGACCACCCTGCCGAGCAGCGCTTCTCCGACCTTCATCTCCACCGCCTTGCCCGTAGAATAGACGTAGTCGCCGTAGCGCACTTTGTCCTCCCCCGAAAAAAGGACGGCACCGACGCTGTCGTGCTCTAAGTTGAGCGCGAGCGCGCGATAACCGCCCCGCACGTCGAGCAATTCATTGTAACGCACGTCGGAAAGCCCCGCTATTTTGATGATGCCGTCGCCCGAATAGACGATCCTGCCCGTGGAATGCCCCGGCTGCTCGCCGGCGCGGGCGATCTTCTCTTTCAGGCTTTTGCCGATTTCGTTGAGATCGATCATAACCATTACTCACTTAAAACGAGCGCCGTATCCCTTCCAGACGGCTGCGCAGGGAACCGTCGTACACCTTGCCGCCGACGGAAATGACGATGCCGCCCAAAATATCGGCGTCGACGATGTACTCCGCCCCGCCGCACCCGCGCTCCTTCACGAACGCCTCGATCTTGCGCGCCGTCTCCGCGTCCGGCGTTTCGGACACGATGACTTTGGCGATGGGTCTCTGTTCAGCCATTTTCCTCGTCGCTCCACTTTTTGAGGCTCTCTTCGATCAGGCGCTTGTTGTCCTCATGCGAGATGCTGCGCCCGATCACCTTTTCGGCGACGAGCAGAGAAACGTCCGCGATCTGCTTTTCCATATCCGACCGCAGCTTTTTGCGTTCCCCTTCCATCTCCGCTTCCGTGCGCTCGACAAGCGCCTTCGCCTTCGCCTTCGCCTCGCCGACGATACCGTCCGCCTGTTCGCCCGCCGCTTTGACGGCGCTTTCGTGCACGGCGGCGGCCTCCTTCTTCGCTTCGGAAAGCACCCTCTCCGAGCTCGCCTTCAGCTCTTTGACTTCCTCGTTGAGATCGGCGTTTTCCTTTTCGATCTTTTTCACCTTCTCCTGCCGCTCGCGGATCATCTTTTTGACCGGCTTGAAGAGGAGCAGATACAGCCCCACCGTCAGGATGACGAGCGCGACGAAATGGAGAAGGATGCTCGACCATGTAATGCCCATGCGGTCGAACATGTCCGTGAGCGCCGACAGCAACATCGGCTCTTGGGTAAATTCAAACATTGTGCACCTTTACCGCTTTTTCAAAAAAATTACATGAAGATGAGCAAGATACTGATGAGCAGGCCGTAGATCGCCGTCGTTTCCGCAAAAGCGAGGCCCAAAAGGAGCATCGTCCTGATCTTGCCGACCGCTTCGGGCTGGCGCGCGGTGGCTTCCACCGCCTTGCCCGTCGCGATGCCCATGCCGACGCCCGCGCCGAGGCCGGTCAACGCCGCGATGCCCGCGCCGATCGCAGGCCCCATATCCACCAGCAAATTCACCATCATCGTGATCAAAAATTCCATTTTCTACCTCCGTAGGTCTGTGTATTCCTCTATTGCGCGCTCTGAACGGGGGACGGATCCGCCTTCCGCTTTCGCCTTTTTTCTTTTCGGGGCGGCGTCTCGATCGCTTCGGAGACAAAGGTCAGCGAAAGCGAGGCAAAGACGTACGACTGGATCAAGGCATGAAACAAGGTAAAGATCGGCGTCAATACCGCCGGGATCACCACGGGGATGCCGAGATACCAGATCTTGCCCACGACGATATAAATGAGATCCATGATGACCATGCCGCTCAAAATACTGCCAAACAGGCGGAAGGTCATGGAGACGGGCACGGCGAGGTCTGTGATGATATTGATGGGATTGACGTAATGCAGCAGCCGCCTGTATTTGTTTTTTACAAAGCCGAGCGTATGGATGAACAAAAAGCTGCACAGCGCCAGCGCCAAACAGGCGCAGACGTCCGCGATCGCGGGGCGCAGGCCGAAAAGTTCGATGAGCACGCCGCAGCAGATATAGGCGGCGGCGCCCAGCGTATACGGCCCCATCAGGCCGCTGTATTTTTCCGTCATCTCGTCCGCGCTCTTGTCGAAAAAGCTGACCAGCCATTCGAGGAACATCTGCCCGCCCGTCGGGGTCGTCTTCCACCTTCGGATGACGGTCAGCCGCAGGATCAGGGCGGCAAGGAGCAGCGCGGCGACGACGATGAAGCCGGAGATCACGCTGTCGTTGACCGCAAAGGGGCCGAACTCTATGACGTTTTTCGGAAACACTTTTTCCTGCAGTTCTTCACTGAGGGACAGCATTTGCGTCGAAGGATCGAACACGGGTCACACCTTCCTTTTTCTTTCTCGATTCCCGTCAGTTATTTTACACCTTTTGCCCCCGTTTTACAAGCAAATTGCAGGGATATTGCAATAAAAAAAATATACCGTGCGGCGATCCGCGGTCTGCCCTCCCGCGAAAAACGGCGGCAAGTTCGGGCAAGTTTCCGAAAAGCCTTGCATTTTACGGGAACATATGATACAATCGGAATGCGGAGGGTATTATGAAAACATACAAATTCAAGCTGTCCGGCATCGCGCTGATCTTTTTGATCGCGGCGCTTTGCGCCTCGGCGGGCGGTATCGCCCTGACCGTCTACCGCATCGGCAAATACGGTTTTTCTACCGTGCTGCTCGGCATCCAACACGTCGTCATCCTGGCGGCATGCGGCCTGCTGATCGTCCTGCTCGTCTCCATCCTCATCCGTTCCGTCTATACGATCACGGACAAGGAGATCGTGCTTTGGTTCGGCATCATCAAAAGCACCTACAAGATCGCCGATATCGAATCGGTGCACCTCTTCACAAAGACGAACAAGCTCGTCCTCTACTTCAAAAACGAACGCTATACGGTCATCGTCGTCAAGCCCGAATGGTATAACGAATTTACCAAGGAGATCCTCGCGAAAAACGACCGGATCCGCTACGACGTCTCCGTCACGGACGGCAGCGACGGCGAAGAATGATCGCGCCCTCATACGATAAAAGGGGAGGCGCTCCGCAAACGGAGCCCTCCCCTTTTTGCCGCCTGCGGCGGCTCGCTCACTTATTGAAATATCTCTTCAGCAGGCCGTTGAAGCCGGCGCCGTGGCGCGCTTCGTCCTTCGCCATTTCGTGCACGGTGTCATGGATGGCGTCATAACCCAGCTCTTTGGCGCGCTTGGCGATCTCCAGCTTGCCGGCGCAGGCGCCCGTCTCCGCCGCCACGCGCATTTCCAGATTCTTTTTGGTGGAATCGGTGATGCACTCGCCCAAAAGTTCCGCGAACTTGGAAGCGTGCTCCGCCTCTTCATACGCATAGCGCTTATACGCCTCGGCGACTTCGGGATACCCTTCCCTCTCGGCGACGCGCGCCATCGCGAGATACATGCCGACCTCGGTGCACTCCCCTTCAAAATTCGCGCGCAGGCCCTTGACGACTTCCTCGTCCAAGCCCTTCGCGACGCCGACTTCGTGTACGCAGGCGAATTTGAGTTCTTCGTTCTCCTCGATGGGAACAAATTTGGTAGCTTTACAAACGGGACAGACCATCACGTCATCGGCGACGATCTCGCCGCAAACCGCACATCTCTTCATAACATACCTCTTCAACAAATTATTTCCGAAACAGCGTCTCGGTTTACGTCCTTATTGTAACATCGCGGGCACAAAAATACTGTTGCATTTGCAACAAAACAAGTTTTTTCGGGAGGATCGGAAGGAAAAAACGGAGCGGAGAGGAAAGGCAGCCGCAAACAGGTGAACGATCGCGATCTTTTTTATTTTTCAAGCATTTTTTTTGAAAATCGGATTGACATCGCCCGCCCGCAATGTTACAATAATGCTGACAGAAAATCAATCGAAAGGCGGTATAAGCTATGGCAAAGTACAACGATCCTCTCGTGCTCGGCAGGGCGGATCCCTACGTCTACAAACACACGGACGGCAGGTACTATTTTACGGCGACCTATCCCGCGTACGACAGGATCTGCATCCGCAGCGCCGCAACGATCAACGGGATCACGGACGCGCAGGAAAAGGTCATTTGGCGCAAACACGAAGAGGGCGTCATGGCGTCCCACATCTGGGCGCCGGAGATCCACTATATCGACGGCAACTGGTACATCTATTTCGCCGCGGGCGAAAGCAAGCGCATCTGGGAGATACGGCCGTACGTGCTCGCCTGCACGGGGCAGGATCCCATGAACGACCCTTGGGTGGAAATGGGCCCCATGCTGGCGCGCCGCTCCCCGACGGGCAGGCGCAAAAACGGCTACGACAGCTATTCTTTTACGGAATTTTCTCTGGACGCGACCACCTTTGAACACAGGGGCAAGCGCTACTTCATTTGGGCGGAAAAGGTACACAAGCGTTTCGGCATCTCCAATCTCTATATCGCGGAGATGGAGGCGCCCAACAAACTCAAGACGGTGCAGGTACTGCTGACCACCCCCGATTACGATTGGGAGCGCATCGACTTTTGGGTATGCGAAGGGCCCGCCGTGCTCAAATACAACGGTAAGATCTTTGTGACCTATTCGGCGAGCGCCACGGGGCAGATGTACTGCATGGGCATGCTCTCCGCAGACGAAAACGCCGACCTTTTGGATCCGCACGTCTGGACAAAAAAGCGCTATCCCGTCCTCAAAACAGACCCCGAAAAGAAGGTGTTCGGCCCGGGGCACAACTGCTTTACGACGGGCGACGACGGCGAAGTGCTGTGCATCCTCCACTACCGCGACTACTCGGACAAGCACATTTCCGGCGATCCGCTCAACAATCCCGACCGCCACGCGCACGTCTTGGAAGTACAGTTTGAAAACGGCGAACCCGTGTTCAGGCTCTGATCTCATACGGATATACGAAGGGGCTCCGGTCTGTTTTCCGGAGCCCCTTTTCCCTGCCAAAAAAAAGAGGATGCGCGCGCACCCTCCTTTCTGCTTATTTGTCGTAATTGACGATGGCGGAGAAATCTTCCGCCTTGAGCGAAGCGCCGCCGATCAGGCCGCCGTCGATCTCGGGCATCGCCATCAATTCTTTGCAGTTTTTCGCGTTCATGCTGCCGCCGTACTGGATGCGCACCTTCTCCGCACACGCGGGACAGAACACTTCCGCACATTTTTTGCGGATAAAGGCGATCGTCTCATTCGCCTGTTCCGCCGTCGCCGTCCTGCCCGTGCCGATCGCCCAAACGGGCTCATAGGCGATGACGATCTTCGAAACGTCGTCCAGTCCCTTGAGGCCCTCTTCGATCTGTACGGCGAGGACGGATCCCGTCTTGCCCGTCTCGCGCTCTTCGAGGCTTTCCCCGATGCAGACGATGGGCGTCAGCCCCGCCGCCAACGCGGCGTGCATGCGCTTGTTGACCGTCTCGTCCGTCTCGCCGAAATACTGACGGCGCTCGCTGTGCCCGACGATGACGTATTCGACGCCGAACTCTTTGAGCATTTCCGCCGAGATCTCGCCGGTATAAGCGCCCTTTTCGGCAAAATGTACGTTTTGCGCGCCCAGGGCAATGTTGCTGCCGCGCAGGGCGGCGGATACCGCGGGAATATCGGTAAAAGGCACACACACAACGACGTCGCAGCCCGCATCCTTTACGAGGGGCTTGAGCGCTTCGACGAGGGCGACGCCTTCCGCCGCCGTCTTGTTCATTTTCCAGTTGCCTGCAATGATCGGTCTTCTCATGATCTTTCTGTCCTTATGGTCGGTCGTACCTGCCGAAGGGCGGGATTTTTTCCGCCCTTCGGCAGGCGTCCATTCAGTCTTTGTCGTTGAGGCAGGCGATGCCGGGGAGCACCTTGCCCTCAAACAGTTCGAGCGAAGCGCCGCCGCCCGTAGAGATATGCGTCATCTTGTCCGCATAGCCGAGCTGCTGCACCGCCGCCGCGCTGTCGCCGCCGCCGATGATGGTCGTGGCGTCTTTCGCCTCCGCCATCGCCTCGGCGATCGCGATCGTGCCCTTGGCGAGGATCGGATTTTCGAACACGCCCATCGGCCCGTTCCAGATGACCGTCTTGGCGCCCTTGATGGCGTCCGCGAAAAGCTTCCTCGTCTCTTCGCCGATGTCCACCCCTTCCATATCCGCGGGGATCTCGTTCACTTTGACCGTCTTGACCTCGACGGGCGCGTCGATGGGGTTGGGGAATTCCTTGACGATGACGGTATCGACGGGCAGGAGCAGTTTTTTGCCCATGTCCTTCGCCTTCTGCATCATGTCCTTGCAATAGCCGAGTTTGTCGTCGTCGACGAGGGATCTGCCGATCTCGTACCCTTCCGCCTTGAGGAAGGTATACGCCATGCCGCCGCCGATGATGAGGGTATCGCATTTGTTGAGGAGATTGGAAATGACGTTGAGTTTGTCCGCGACCTTTGCGCCGCCGAGCACCGCCACAAAGGGATGCACGGGATGCTCGAGGGCGTCCGCCATGACCTCCAGCTCTTTTTGGATGAGGAAGCCGCAGACAGCCGTCTTGACGAGACCGTATTCGACGATCGCCGCCGTAGAAGCGTGCGAACGGTGCGCCGTACCGAAAGCGTCGTTCACATAGATATCGCAATAAGAAGCGAGCTTTTTGCAGAACTCGAGGTCTCTCCCCTCTTCGCCCGCATAAAACCGCAGATTTTCCAGCAGGACGCATTCGCCTTCTTTACAGGCGGCGACCTTTGCTTCCGCATCCGGCCCCGTAACGTCCCCGGCGAACGCGACCTTGCCGCCGAGCAGTTCGTTGAGCCTGTCCGCGACGGGCCTGAGCGTCAGTTTGACGGGATCGTTTTTCTTTGCCTTTTCGATATATCCCTCGGCAGCCTGCGCCTGCTCTTCCGCAGGGAGCGCCTCTACCGCCTTCTTCTCCTTTTTGTTGAGTTTGACCTTCGCGTCGAAGATATTGTGCGGCTTGCCCATATGCGAGCAGAGAATGACTTTCGCGCCGTGCTCCATCAGGTACTTGATGGTGGGAAGAGCGCCCATGATGCGGTTTTCGTCCGTGATCTTTCCGTCCTTCATGGGAACGTTGAAATCACAGCGGACGAGAACTCGTTTGCCTTTTACGTCGACATCGGTAACAGACTTTTTGTTCATGACCAGATCTCCTTGGAATAATTTTTTTCCTATACAGTATGATATACTTTTTTTTCCGATTTGTCAATGATTCTCGGCATCTTTCCCGCCCCGCAAGAAAAGAAAGAGCCCGTCAGAAGGTACGCGGCCTGCCCTGCCTTTCGCCGCCCGCATAGCCCGCCTGCCGCCATGCCTCGTACACGGCGATCGCGACGGAGTTGGACAGGTTGAGCGAACGGATCTCCCCCAGCATCGGGATGCGCACGCAGTTTTCGTAATGCTCCCGCAAAAGCGGCTCCGCAAGCCCGCGCGTCTCTTTGCCAAAGACGAGAAAGTCCCCCTCCCGATAACGTACGTCGCTGTGCGTGTATTTGGCTTTTGTCGTAAAAAAGAAGTAACGTCCCTCAGGAAATCGAGCAAAAAGCGCTTCAATGTTCGGATAGAACGAGATGTCGACAAAGTGCCAATAGTCCAAACCCGCGCGCTTTAAATACTTGTCCGACACCTCAAAACCGAGCGGTTCGATCAAATGCAGCTTGCAGCCGGTCGCCGCGCAGGTGCGCACGATGTTGCCCGTGTTCTGCGGGATCTCCGGCTCGACGAGAACGATATGAAACATGCGAAACATACTCCTTTTGCACGAAATTCGCCGTAAAATATGCAATATCTTACAGGAAAATGCTTTTGATTGATTTTTACGATACGTTTTCTAAAAAAATGCTGAAAATCACAAAAATCAAAAAATTTTTCTGAAAATAACTTGACTTACCGCCCCGCCTTATATTATAATATATACGGAAACGGGGAACGAGAACAGTTCTTTTTTGGGGATACTGTTGATTGCTTTGTTCACACTCACTACCCATATTTTTTCTCATTTGTTTTAGGAGAAGGGCGCGTCGCAAGATGCGCCCTTCTCTTGTCTTTTTTATTCACTCCTGCCCGTTGAAAAGTTTGAAAAATTCCTTTGTAGCGTACGACACGGGCTGATTTTTGGGGAAAGCGATGCCGATCGCGCGCGCGGGCAAAGAAGGTTCCGTCTTCATCTCAAACAGCGAGCCCTCCTCCAATTCGCGGCGCACATATTCTTTGGGTACGCAGGCGATGCCGGCGCCGATCTTGGCGAGGCGGATCATCAGTTCCAGGCTGTCGCATTCGATCTCGGGCTGCAGCTGCGCGCCGACGGAACGAGAAAAGCTGACGATCGCCTTGCGCGTGACCGTATTTTGCCCGAGCATCAGCAGCGGATAATCGTGCATGGATTGCAGAGGCCGCGCCCCCGCCCCCGGCGAGGCAAATTTTTGATTTGCCACAAAGATGTCGTGCAGCGGCATGACGACGCCCGACAGGTTGATCCCCTCTTCCGGCACAGGCAGGTTCAAAAAGGCGATGTCGCATTTATTTTTTTTGAGAAGTTCCAGCGTCTCTGTGGTGATACAATTGATCAGGTTCAGCTTGACCGCGGGAAATTTTTCATGAAAAGCGGCGATCTTGTCGATGAGGACGTAAGAAAAGATGGTATCCGAGGCGCTGATGCGGATAGAACCCGTCGCCGACGAATTATGTTCGCGCAGCTTGTTTTCCGCCTCGTCCAGTTCGCTGAGGGCGCGCGCCACGATATCGAAGATCTGCTTCCCGCCGTGTTCGGACAATTCCATGCCGCGGTGGGTGCGGTTGAAGAGCGGAGTGCCGAGCTGCCCTTCCAGCTGCTTGATCGCCTGCGAGACCGCGGGCTGGCTGATGAACAGTTCGTCCGCCGCGCGCGTCAGGCTGCCGCACTTTGCGACCGTATAAAAGACCCTGTATAATTCGAGATTGACCATTTTGTTCTCCTCTTCGCCCGTCACTTTCCGACGCAGAATTTAGAAAAGATCTCGTCGATGATCTCCTCCGTCGCCGTCCTGCCGCTGATCTCCCCCAGCTTGTCCCACGCCGCCTTCAGATGCACGCCGATGAGGTCGAGAGGCGCCCTGCCGCAGAGGGAAAGCGCCCTTTCCAACTCTTCCTTCGCCGCCGCCAGCGCGTCGTAATGCCTCCGCTCGATGAGAAAAGCCGCGTCCGCGTCGTATCCCGCCATGCTCTTTTGCAGCATCATTTCCCTCAGGGCGCCGATGTTTTCCCCCGTCTTGGCGGAAACGCGGATATCGCACGGCTGCCCTTCTTCCGCGCCGAGGTCGTTTTTGTTGGCGACGACGATCTTCGGCTTATCCTGCACGCGCTCGTACACCTCCCTGTCCTCCGAGCACATCTTTTCCGATCCGTCCAGGACGAAAAGGATGAGGTCTGCGCCGTCGATAAGCGATCTGGCGCGGGAAATGCCGATATTTTCGATCTCTCCGCCCGCTTCGCGGATACCCGCCGTATCGAAGAGGTTAAAGCGCACGCCGCCGATCTCGATCGTCCCTTCCACCGCGTCCCTCGTGGTACCGGGAAGATCGGAGACGATCGCCTTGTCCCTGCCGAGCAGGGCGTTCAGCAGAGAACTTTTGCCCGTATTCGGCCTGCCCGCGATGACGGTGTTGACCCCTTGTTTGACCTTGCTGCCCGCGGCATACGTCGTAAGCAGGCGAGAAAGCCCGTCGGAAAGGGAGGCGAGCCGGGCGGCAAGGTCTTTGAGATCCGTATGTTCGATGTCCTCTTCGGGAAAATCCATGTCCGCGTCGATGCCCGCGAGAAGTTCCAAAAGTTCCGCCTGCAATCCGTCCGCGATGCCGTTGAGCTTTTCGCGGTAGAGCATATAGCCCGCGCGCACTTCCGCCTCGCTCTCGCCGTTGATCATGTCGATCAGCCCTTCCGCGGAAGAGAGGGATAGTTTGCCGTTGAGAAAGGCGCGCTTGGTAAATTCTCCCCGCTCCGCGCTGCGGCAGCCGAGGGAAAGCGCCCGCGACAGGATGCCGCGCGCGATGCCGCTGCCGCCGTGGCAATGAAATTCAACCACGTCCTCCCCCGTAAAGCTGTGCGGCGCGCGGAAATAGACGCACAGCCCGAAGTCGCGGAAGCGTCCCGCATCGATCTCTCCGGGATACATGCGGTAAGGCTCGAACGCCGCGACGGGCGTCCTGCCCGCAGGCGCAAACATCTTTTCCGCGACGGCGAGCGGAGAATCCCCGCTCAGGCGGACGATCGCGACCCCGCCCCGCCCCGCGGGCGTAGAGACCGCGGCGATATTTTCTTGTTTCATACAGTTTCCTCTTTTGCCCGATTATAGCACATCCCCGCCAAAAAGTCAATCGCGGCATCCCGCGGCGGCCGAAGGGCAAAAAAAATCTCCGCCTGCGCGGAGACTTTTTTTACAGGATCGATAACACGGCGGCAACGCCGTTCACTCCCTGCTTTGCGACCATCAGCCCGCCGACGACACCGATGATGATCATCAGCACGACGTACACGATCACGCTGACAAGCGCGCCGACGCCCGCCGCCTTTGCGCTGCGAGGCTTGCTGTCCTTCCAGACGAGGAACAAGATCAGCCCGACGAGGGGGATGAAAAATCCGAGCACGCCCCAACCGGCGCTGCCGCTGTCCTGTACAGGCGGATAAGGCTGCTGCGCCTCATACGCCGGACGCTGCGCCTGCGCGTTCTTCTCCGCGTCGTCACTCAGAGTGCTGCCGCAGAACGGACAATACGCCGCCTGATCTCCGACCTCTTTGCCGCAATTTTTGCAAAACATGCAGATATTCCCTCCCAATAAGGTGATTTATAAAAACGCAAAAGCCGCCGCCAAAGACAGCGCCGTTGACGTTCCTATCGCGATGAGGATCAACACGAGCGCAATCCAAAAGATGACTAACGCCGCATAGACGATGAGCGCGATGAGTGCGCCCTTGCCGCACATTTTTGCGCGCAGAGGATATGTATCCATCCAGACGAGGTACAAGACCAGCCCGACGAGAGGAAACAGGAAGCACAGCACCGCCCAGCCGGCGCTCGGCCGCGGTTCGGTCTGCCACGCCATGCCCGGAGGGGGCGGCGCAAACCCGCCGCACGGGCCGGCGTATCCTCCGCCCCGCGCCTCCTGCCCGGAAAGCGGCCTGCCGCAATGGGGACAAAATCTGCCCTCTTCTCCGATCTGTTTGCCGCAAAATTTACAATACATCTTTCCTCCGCGCCCTCTTCGCCCTGCGAAAAAAAGTCCTCCGCCGCCTTGCGGCGTCCTCTTATGATATGTTCATATTATATAAAAAAACGCACCGCACGTCAAGCATTTTTTGAAGCCGCGGCCTCATTTCTCCTCTTCCAACCGCTTCCTGTCGATCTTGCCGATCAGATTGACGGGCAGCCTCGCGCGAAACACGATGACCTTCGGCACGGCATACGCGATCAGTTTTTCCGCACACGCCGCCGAGATCGCCGCCCGCAGCGCTTCCTCGTCGGCGTCCTCCGCCGGTTCGACGAAAAGTTTGACCACCTGCCCGCGCACTGCGTCCTCCGTGCCCACGGCGCATGCCTTTTTGACCCCCTCCACGGCGAGCACGACGCTTTCGATCTCGGAAGGATAGACGGGCACGCCGCTCACCTTGATCATGTTTTTGATGCGCTGTTTAAAATAGAGGAAACCGTCTTCGTCCAGCCAGCCGTAATCTCCCGTCTTCAGCCATTTGACGCCGTCCGCTTCGGCAAAGGGGGCATGCCCGTCTCCCAGATATCCGAGCATGAACTGATCGGTATCCAGCCATATCTCCCCCACTTCGCCCGCGGGAAGGCGGGCTCCGTCCTTGTAGATGCGCACCGACGTATGCGAGAGCGGATAGCCGATCGAAGAGGGGCGATTGTGCCGGATCGTGTTGACGAGGCAGACGGTGACCGTCTCCGTCAACCCATAGCCGATATACATGCGCGCGCGGCTTCCGCCCTTTGCCAGCGCGGCGTCGAACTTTTCCACGAGGGCATCGGGGACGCTGTCCCCGCCCACGAATACGTCTTTCAGCGAGGACAGATCCCCCTCCGTAAACGCCTTTTCCCCCAACAGCTTCAAAAACATGGTGGGCACGCCCGTGAGGATGTTCGCCTTTTCCTTGACGATCTGCCGCGCGCTCATCCTCGCGTTGAATTTGATGCACATGATATTGGTCGCGCGCATCATCATACACATATGCATATTGATGCACAGCCCGAAGCCGTGAAAGATGGGCAAAACGTTATAGAGAGCCGTATAGTTTTCCAACGGCTCGCTCAAAAACTCCTCCGCCTTGGCGCAGAGGTTGTTGAACACAAAATTGTTGTGGGCAATGATCTTCGGCTCCCCCGTCGTGCCCCCGCTGGCAAGATAGACGGCAGCCTCGTCCATGCCGAAGCGCGCGGCTTCCTTTTTTGGCGCGCGCCTGTCTTTTAAATACTTTTCGAAGGAGACGCCCCCCTTCATCGTCCGCTTATTGGAGGCATGATAATAGAGCTTGGCGGCAAACCCCATAAAGCGGCCGCAGCCGCTCACGAGCACGGGCACGGAAAAGGCGGAAGCCTCCCCCTTGTACTGGTCGTAGACGAAAAGGAGCTTGCTCTCCGTCCGGCGGATACTTTCGGAAAGTTTTTCGGGCGGGATGTACGGATGTACGAGATTGACCCGCACCCCCAGCTTGTTCGCCGCGTAAAAGGCGAGCAGCGCCTGCGGAGAATTGGGCGCGCACAGCGTGACCGTATCCCCCCTTTGCAGAGAGAACTCCGCCGCCAGATTGTCCGCCAAAAGATCGATCAGGCGAAAGATCTCGTCGAAGGAATACCGTTTTCCGTAAAAGGAAACGGCCGTGCGCACACTGCGGTCTGCGATATTGGCGCGCGCCGCCTCATACATGGAATATTCGGGAAGAAGTTTTTCGTATTTCATGCAAAACTCCGTCAAAAAAGTTTGGTAACGAGGGCGATGAGCCCGAGCAATACGGGTATGACGATCATGTGCGTCACAAAGATGAAGGCAGAATGCCTGCCGAGGAAACACACTCCCTTGTTCCAGCCGCCGTCCAGCGGCATGAGCGCGTATTTGGCGGGCGTATGATAGATCGCCCTGCCGAGGATCCCTCCGGAAAGCACGACCGCCGCATAGGGCAGCAGCGGGAAATAGTCGGCGGAGATCGACTCAAAATTATACTCACTCACATATAAAAAGATGGCGCGCAGGCGGTTGAGAGCAAAATCATCCCCCGTCTCTTTGGGAAAAAGGGATACGATCTCGACGGCGCCGTCCGTAATGCGCAGGTCTGCAAAGAAGGAAAAATAGACGATCAGCAAGAGGACGCCGCACACCCCCGGAAGATAGCGGAGGAAGCGTTCGAGGCGGCGCGCCCTTTGCCCCTCCCCGAACAGCCCGCATACGGCGGACACGGCGTTGTCGAGCACGGCATAGGCAAAGACGCCGCAGGCGATCATGTGGATGACGCCGAAAATGATATGCATCCCCGGCATAAAGTTATCGCTGATAAAGCCCGTCACGGCGGAGATGCCCGCCGCCACGAGGGCGAGGGGGACGGCGCGGCGGAAATTGCCGCGCGTGAGCGTGCAGCTGACCCCGCAGAGCAGAAAAAACGTGCAGATGACCGCCTCTCGCACGTTGACGCGCACGTTCCAGAGCCAATAACTGCGCGCAAGTTCTTCCAGTTCCGCCAAAAAAGAAGTGCCGAACATCTCGTTGAGATCGGGCAGCACCCCCCAAAGGCAATACATGAGATGATCGAACACCATGAGCAGGACGCACAGCCCCCGCGCAAAGTCGATCTCCCAAAAGCGCTCCCTTTTCCGATGGGCATACCTGCCCACCATTGTCCGATACCCCGCGGCGCCCGGCCGCGAGACGTTGATCCCGTCGATATACATCCCTTTCAGTTTACCATTTTTCGCGCCGTCTTGTCAATGATCGGCACCCTTTTCGGAACAGGCGGAGAAAATTTTCTCGATCAGCGCACGCAGCTCCTCCGTCGACCCTGCCGCAAACAGCCGCTTGCGGTACTCCGCGCAGCCGCGCATGCCGCGGATATAAAAGGAGACCATCTTGCGCATCTGTACGAGGGTGAATCTTTCCCCGTAAAAGGGAAGCATATCCGCGATCTGCTCTTCCGCGTCGCGGCGGATATCCCGCAGCTGTTCCCTCCCTTCGATCTCCGCAAAAATATGCGGGTCATACAGGGCGGCGCGGGCGATCATCACCCCGTCCGCGCCCGTTTCTTCCATCATTTTGCGGGCGTCCGCCTCCGAAAAGATGCCGCCGTTGGCGATGACGGGCACACCGACCGCACGCTTTGCCGCGGCGATCTCGGCATAGTCCGGCTCGCCCGCGTAATAGCGCTCGCGCGTCCTGCCGTGCACGGTGATCAGATCCGCCCCCGCGCCCTCGCACGCCTTGGCGAATTCCGCCGTCACCTTTTTCCCTTCCGTGATGCCCGTCCTGCATTTGACCGTCACCGCCTTGCCGCTCTTTTTGCAGGCGGCGACGAGTTTTGCCGCAAGCGGGATGTCGCCGAGCAGGGCGCTCCCCTCCCCGTTTTTAAAAATCTTGGGCACGGGACACCCCATATTGATGTCCACGACGGCAAAATCCTCCAATTCTTCGCTCTCGCAGGCGGCACGCAGGATATCCGGGCCGCAGCCGAACAGCTGCACCGCCGTGTTTTGCTCCCCTGCCGCCCGGTGCAAAAGCATGCGGGTCGCCTCGTTTTTATACAAAAGCCCCTTGGCGCTGACCATCTCCGTAAAACAGAGCCCCGCGCCGTAACGGTAGCAGAGGGAACGGAAGGCAAAGTCGGTATACCCCGCCAACGGCGCGCAAAAGACGTTGTTCGGCACGGTCACGCCGCCGATGTCAACGGGATGCGTATTCATCCCGCTTCACCTCTTCATAATAGCGCCACAGTTCGTCCGCGGAAAGCTCTTCCATCTTTTTCCCCGCCGCAAGGATGCGCTCCTCCGTGCGCAAAAAACGGGAAACGAATTTATCCGTGCTCTCGCGCAGCGCCGTCTCGCAGTCCGCGCCCGCCAGCCTGCCGACATTGACCGCCGAAAAGAGGAGATCGCCCGCCTCCTCCCCGATGCGCAGCTCATCCCCCGAAGCCGCCGCCTCCAAAAGTTCGGCGAGCTCCTCTTCCACCTTGCCCGAGGCTTCCCGGACGTCTTTGAAATCGTAGCCCGCCTTGGCGGCACGCTTGCCGACCTTTTGCGCGCGCATGACGGCGGGAAACGCCTTGGGCACGTCGCGGACGGTGTCACCCGCCGTCTTTTGCCCCTTTTCCGCACGCTTGTTCTTTTCCCAGACGGAGAGGGCGCCCCCTTCGTCCGCCGCCTTATCGCCGCCGAAGATGTGCGTATGGCGGGAAATGAGTTTTTCGCACACGCCGCTGAGCACGTCTGCCGCGGAGAAAGCGCCCCGCTCCTCGCCGAGCACGGAATGGAACGCGCCCTGCATGAGCACGTCCCCCGTCTCTTCGAGGATCTTTCCGTCGTCGCCGAGATCGACGGCGTCCACCAGTTCATACGCCTCTTCGATCATGTTGGCGCGGATGCTCTCGTGCGTCTGCGCCCTGTCCCACGGGCAGCCGTCCGGCGCGCGCAAAAGGCGCAGGATATGTAAAAGGTCGCCGTAATCGAAACGGCTCTTTTGCAGGAGAGGGATCTGCCCCACCACGACGGCGCTGAAAGGGCCGTATCCCTTCTGCCTGTCCGCCTCGTACAGGCGGATCTTCTTCGCCGCCGCGCCCGAAACGAACCACGCCTCCGCCTCGTCGCCGAACAGGTCGCACAGCTTCAGCTTGACGTCCCCCGCGATCAGGTCGCAGTCCACGTCGTACACACAAAGCGGCAGGGCGGCGCGCATTTCCTCCATGGCATAGGCGGAGACTGCCGTCCCAGCGCCCGTCTTTGCCGCCGCAAAGGCGTGCGCCGATTTAGAGACGCCGCCGCAGACGGCGGTATCTTTATATCTTTTCCTTACGATCTGCGCCGAAACGTCCTCGCACGCATCCCCGTCCACGCAATAGGCGACGTCGCCGCCCTTGGCCGCTTCCGCCACCGCCGCCGCGAGATTTTTGTTCAGCGTATCAAAATTGCGGCTCTTCCGATAGATATGGTCGAGCGTCTCGAAAGGAACGCCCAGCGCGCGCACGCTCTCCGCGGGGAGCGTCTCGCCCGTGCGCAGCAGCACTTTATCGGCGGAGAGGATCGCTTCCCTGCCGCCCGCCGTGAGATCTTCCGGGCAGCAGCCCAAACCGACGATGGTGATCATGTTCTTTTCTCCTTGCGATGATTCCCAATTCCTCGCGCGAAAAACAGCGCAGCAGCAGGCACAGGGGCAGATAGAGCCCCGCCATGACCGCAAACGCCGCCAAAGCGCCCGCATGCCGCAGCAGGTATGCCGCGCCCGCCGCCGCACACGCCGCCGCCGCAAAGCGCACGAACGCAGACGCCGCGCGGGAAAGATTTTTTCCGTCCCTTATACTATATAACAAATCGACGAGCAAAGCAACAAAATAACAGGCGGTTGCGGCGATCGCCGCGCCGGAAAGGGAAATTTTTGCTTCGCGAAGGAGCAAAAGCTCGAGCGCCAGTTTGACGGCGACCCCGCCCGCCATCGCAAAAGCGGCGATCTGCGGTTTGCCCCTGCCCGTCAGACAGGCGGCGAGCGTCTGCACGCCCGACAAAAAGATCACGCCGACGGACAGGATGCGGAGCAGCCGCGCCGTCCAGGCCGCCTGCTCCCCCGTCAAAGAGGGAAACAAGAGCGCGGAGATCTGCGCGGGAAAGGCAAAGAGAAACGCCGCCGCGGGAAGGGACAGAAAGAAGGTACAGCGAAGGGCAAAGAGGATCTTTTCTTCCGCTTCACCCGTCCTGCCCTTTGCATAGAGAGCGGCAACGTGGGGAATGACGGCGGCGGCGAGCCCGTAGCAGACGGAGACGGGCAGGTTGGCGACGGCGCTCGCCCCGCCCGCAAAGATACCGTACAGCGCGGTCGCGCCCTCCGCATATCCCGAAAGCATCCGCACGATGACGACGCTGTCGAGGATATGCGACAGGGGAAGAATACCCGCCGACAAGGCGACGGGCAGGACGAAACGGAGCAGAGCAGGCGCAGAGACGCGCGCCCGCCTCTCCCGGTACAGGGGGCGCGGCAGGATCGAAGAGGAAAAACGGTACAACGCGAACAAATACAGCGCCGTCAGCGCCTCCCCCGCCGTGACCGCCCACAGCGCCCCCGCCGCCGCGCGGGGGATATCGCCCGCATACAGGCGGGCAAAATACAGCCCCGCCGCGACGCGCACTCCCTGCTCGAGCAATTCGGAGACAGCCGTGGGCAGAAAACGGTTCCGCCCCTGAAAATAACCGCGGAAACAGGAGAGGACAGAGACAAAAAAGACGCTCGGCGCCAGCGCCCTGTATGCGGCGACGGCGCCCGCTTCCCGCTGCAGCCCCGCCAAAAACGGCGCCGCAAAATACATGACGAGGGCGCCCGCCCCGCCGAGCAGCGCAAAGAGGGGCAGCGCTCCGCGCAAAACGCCCTCACCCCCGTTCCCCTGCGCACACTCCCGTGCGACAAGGCGGCACAGCGCCGACGGGACGCCCGTCGCCGAAAGCGTCAACAGCAGACAATAAAAGGGATAGACCATCTGATAGATACCCATCCCCTCCCCGCCGAGAATATTGGCGAGGGGTATCCTGTAAAGCGCGCCCAATATCTTGGCGGCGATCCCCCCGGCCGAGATAATGAGCGCGCCCTTGATAAAACTCTGCGCTTTCATATGTACCGCCCGTCAGGGCGAAACGCTCAATCAAACTGATTGGCGAGGATGTCCGCCGTCAGACGGCAGAGTTTGATGGCGCCGCTCTCCATGCGCGCCCCCTCTTCCCCGCTCAAAAGGGATACCGCCCCGAGGCAGTCCCCGCCCGCGACGATGGGCACGATGATCTGCGCCGTCGTCTTGAAATCCGCCCCTTCCGCGAGCGGGACGATGTCACCTCCCTCCGCCAGATTGGCGACGTAACTGCGACGCTCGCGCAAGATCTTTTCCATCTGCTCGGAGATGTGTTTTTTGGCAAATTCCTTTCTGCCGTCACCGGACGCATATAAGACCTCGTCCGTATCGCAGATAACGGCGAGATAACCGCTCAGATCGCTGAGCGATCTCGTCGTTCCCTCCGAAAACTTTTCCAACGTCGCGATAGGCGAATACTTTTTCAGCATCAGCTCGTCCCTGTCCGTGAAGATCTCCAAAGGGTCGCCGTCTTTGATGCGCAACGTGCGGCGGATCTCCTTGGGGATCACCACCCTGCCCAGTTCGTCGATCCTCCTTACGATTCCCGTTGCTTTCATACCTTTCCTCCCTTGTGCCGCCTCTGCCTGCGGCTTATCGTCGAAAAAAAGTATACGCAATTCCGGTCACGTTATTCTCCTTTTCCCAAAACAGGCGTATTTTTCCGATCTATGCCAGACAAAATACTTTCTTTATCGCCTTTTGCCATAC
>CALVHS010000019.1 GCA_944328665.1 uncultured Clostridia bacterium
AGATGCCGAAAATGCCGCCGACGGCGAAGACCATCCACACGTTGCCCTCCGCCCATACAGCCGCCGCATGCAGGGGATCGAAGAGCAGATACACGAATCCCGCCGCGATCATCCCCCACAGCAGAGAAAAGAGGGGGCAGACGATCCCCTGCAAATTGCCCCGTCTGTCCGAATAATCCCACAGCTTGATCTTCATGCACTTGATAAAGATGAGCCCCGTGACATATTCGAGCAGGGTCAGCGCGGCCAAAAGCAGCAGCACGAGCGCCCAGCGGGGCAGCGGGATAAAGCACGCGCCGTATAAAAGCAGGGTGCCGCAGCCATACATCGGCAGGTACGGGCCGTTCAAAAAGCCGGGATTGATCCACTTTTTGGCGCTGAAAAAACGGCGGAAAAAGAGTTCGAGCACCCAGCCGCCGACGCTGCCGAGCATGAATAAAAAGGCGAGGCGGAAAAAGAGCATGTCGGGCTCCCCTTACACGATGCCTTCCGTGAATTCTTCCGCGTCGAAAAGCTGCAGATCGTCGAGTTTTTCGCCCGTGCCCACAAAGACGACGGGGATCTTCAGTTCTCCGCACAGAGAGACGACGAAGCCGCCCTTCGCCGTACCGTCCAACTTGGTCAGCACGATGCCGTCGAGGTCGACCGCCTCGTCGAAGATGCGCGCCTGCGAGAGGGCGTTTTGCCCCGTGGTCGCGTCCAAGACCAAAAACTTATAAAAATGCGCCTCGGGATAGTCCCTTTCCACCACGCGCCCCATCTTTTTCAACTCTTCCATGAGGTTCGCCTTGACGTGCAGCCTGCCCGCCGTATCGACGATGACCACGTCCGTCTTTTTGGCTTTGGCGGAAGACACGGCATCATAGACGACCGCGGAGGGATCGCTCCCCTCCTCGTGCTTGACGACGCGCACCTTCGCCCTGTCCGCCCAAACGGAAAGCTGATCGGCAGCCGCCGCGCGGAACGTATCCGCCGCCGCCAGCGTGACGCTCTTTTTTTCCCGGACGAAATAATGGGCAAGTTTGCCGATGGTCGTCGTCTTGCCCACGCCGTTGACGCCGACTAGCATCATGACGGCGGGATACTCGATCTTCGGCACTTCCGCTTCGCAGAGGGTATCCTCGATGACGTCTTTCAAAAGATCGACGACAAATTCTCTGTCTTTGAGCTTTTCCGCCTTTGCCTCGGCGCGGATTTGCCCGATGATGTCCTCCGCGGTCGTCACGGAAATGTCCGCGGAGATGAGGATCTCTTCCAGTTCGTCATAAAAATCGTCCCCGAGTTTGTTTTTGGCAAACAGCGCCGAAAGTTTGGAAGAGATATTGTCGCGCGTCTTTTTGAGCGCGCCGACGATCTTGCCGAAAAATCCCATGATAGCTCCTTTTTGATCGACAAAAACAGCTTTGCGCGGGCGGGCACGCCCGCGCGGATGTCAAAATTCGAACTTCGTATCCCGCGAAAAGAGCCGCGCGATGCGTTCCATGCACAGGGACTTCCATCCCTCGCCCGTCTGCGGCTTTTCGCTAAAGCAGACGTCGTACACGGCGTCGGTGATGGGAAGTTCCACACCCGTCTTTTCGCCTAATTTTTTCATCGCCGCGGCGGTCATCACGCCTTCGGCGAGCTTTTCGAATTTCTGCCCCTTCACAAGCATCTCCCCGTACATGCGGTTGTGCGAATGGCGGGAAAAGAGGGTCGTCTCGTAATCGCCGAGATGTGCCAGCCCGTAAGCGGACAATTCGTTGCCGCCGAGCGCTTTGATCAGCCGCGCCACCTCCCGCGCGCCGCGGGACATGAGCGGGCCTTTGAGGGTGGAGACGCCGCCGCCGTCCAAGATGCCCGCGGCAATGCCCATGACGTTCTTTGCAGCCGCGCCGATCTCGGTGCCGATGATGTCGTTGCCGTAATAAAAGCGGATCAGTTCGCTCTTGAAGTCGTCGGCGAGCGCCTTTTTCAGCGCCGTGTTGTGGCTGTCGATGACCATGCAGTTGGGGATGCCCGCCGTAAAATCCTGAATATGCCCGGGGCCGACCCAAACGGCGATCTTCTCTGCGTCGACGCCCGCTCCGATCATGATCTCGGAGAGGCGGCAGCCCGTCTCCACCTCGATGCCCTTCATGCAGAGCACGAAGATCTTGTCCGCAATGTCCGCACAATTTTTGATCCGCTCGATAAAGCCGCGCAGCCCCTGCGAACTGATGGAAATGATGACGATCTCGGCGCGCCCGACGGCGGCGGCGAGGTCGCATGTCAGCGTGATGGAAGGGTGCAGCGTGACATATTCGTTTTTGCCCGTCTCTTTGAGAACGCGGTAAGAATAGTCCTCCTCCGGCCCCCACGACCAGACCTGCTTCCCTTTTTTGGCGGCGAGGTACCAGGCGATGAACGAGCCCCAGCGCCCGCAGCCGAGAACGGAAACGCGATCCATGAAACAACCTCCTTCGGTCAATTCTTCCATAAAAAACCGGACGTCAGACTTCTTTGCGCTCGATAAAAGCGCGGGACAGCGTCACGTCGTCCGTATATTCGATCTCGGAGCCGATGGGGATGCCGCGGCTGAGCCTTGTCACCTTGATGCCGAGCGGCTTGATGAGCCGCGCGAGGTACATCGCCGTCGCGTCCCCTTCCACGTCGGGATTGGTGGCGACGATGACTTCCTCCACCCCCCCTTCGTTCAGCCGCGCGAGCAATTCACGGATGCGGATATCGTCGGGGCCGATGCCCTCCATGGGGCTGATCACCCCGTGCAGGACGTGGTATACCCCCTTATATTCATGCAGCTTCTCGAGGGCGATGACGTCCTTGGGCTCTTTGACGACACAGATCGTCCGCTTGTCCCGCTCGCGGCAGATATCGCAGATCTCGCTTTCGGTAAAATTGCCGCAGACCTTGCAATACCTGACCTTTTTTTTGACATTGAGGATAGCGGCGGCAAATTCCTGCGCCTCGCTCTCACTCATGCCGATGACCTTATACGCATAGCGCTGGGCGCTCTTTTTCCCCACGCCCGGCAGCTTGGAAAACTCGTTGATGAGCCTGCCGATCGGCTCGATATAGACCTGCATTTACAGCAGTCCTCCCATGCCGCCCATGCCGCCGAAGGGAGACATCTTCTCCTTATACACCTCGTCCGCCTTTTTATAGCCGTCGAGGATGGCAGCCATGATGAGATCTTCCAGCATTTCGACGTCCTCCGGGTCGACCACCTTCGGGTCGAGCTCGATGCCGTCGACGATCTTTTTGGCGTTCATGTATACGACGACCGCCTCGCCGCCGCTCGTGCCGACGATCTCCCAATCGTCGAGCAATTTTTCCGTTTCCTGCAGCTGTTCCTGCATTTTTTGCGCCTGCTTCATGAGATTCTGCATATTGCCTCCCATGCCGCCCTTGAAAGATGCCATTTGCTTTTCTCCTTATTTTTCCTGAATATCCGTGCCCGAAAAATTCCTTTTCAGGCGTTCGATGTCCTCGTCCGTCCGGTCTTCCCGCGCACTTTTGCAGCGGATGGCAAAATCGGTGATGCCGATGCTCTCCAACGCCGCGGCGACGCTCTTATGATGCGCTTCGCGGCAGAGGGAACGGTAGATGACCTCGTTCGAGGCGGTGAGCACGAAGGTATCCCCCTCGAAAGAGGGTTCGAGATCCTGACACATCGTAAACAGCACCCCGTTTTTGGCATTCGCGCGCAGCGCCCGCATAAAGTAACCGAAAGCGCCTTTGCGCTTGTCGGGGGAGAGCGCGTCCACCCTTTCCGCCGCACGGCGCGCGGGCGGGGCGACAGGTTCGGGCGGCGGCTCGTCAAAGGGCGCTTCCTCGAAAGGCGCCTCCTCCAACGCGGGCGCACGCGCCTCCCGCGCGGGAGAGGCGGAAACCGCCCCGCCGCGCAGCTTTTCTTCGAGCGCGTCCAGCCGCCTGGCGATAGAGAGCTCGTCAAGATCGGCTGCGGGCAGGCATGCCTTGACGAGCGCCGTTTCAAAAACGATGCGCGGAGAAAGCGAATAGCGAAGATCCGCTTCGATCCCCGTGAAGATCTCCGCCGCGCGCAGGATCTTCCGCCCGTCCGCCGCCGCGGCGATGCGCGAGATCTGCGCGAACATCTCCGCGGGAAGGTTGAGGATGCCGTTCGCGTTGCGGCAGGATCCGGCGACGGAGCAGTAGTTGATGCATTGCAAAAGATCTTTCGTCAGTACGCCCACCCCCTTGCCGGAAGAGAGGAGCTGCTCCGTCTTCGTAAGGGCGTCCGACACGTTTTCCGTCAAGATCGCCTCGCTCAGTTTTGCGATCTCGTCGAAGTCCGCGGCGCCCAGCACTTCATTGACATCCGCATACGTGAGCGTTCCGCGGCTGTACGAGACGCAGATATCGGCGATGGAGAGCATATCGCGCACGCTTCCCGCCCCCGCGCGGGCGATGACAGAGACAGCTTCTTCCTCGTACTCCTTTCCGATCTCCCGCAGGATCCTTTTCAGGTGTTCTTCCAGATCCTTTTGCGGGATGAGCTTGAAATCGAAGCGCATACAGCGGGAGAGGATGGTCGCGGGCAGCTTTTGCGGTTCCGTGGTCGCCAAAATGAACACGGCGTGTTTGGGCGGCTCTTCCAGCGTCTTTAAGAGGGCGTTGAATGCGGAATCGGAAAGCATGTGCACTTCGTCGACGATGTACACCTTGTAGCGCGCCGCCACGGGCGGGTACTGTACCTTTTCGCGCAGGTCGCGCATCTCGCTGACGCCGTTGTTGGAAGCCGCGTCGATCTCGGTGATGTCCAGATTGGCCGGATCGGAAAGCGCCCTGCACGTCCCGCACTCGCCGCAGGGCGAGCCGTCGACGGGATGCTCGCAATTGATGGCGCGGGCAAAGATCTTGGCAGTGCTCGTCTTGCCCGTGCCGCGCGGCCCGCAAAAGAGGTAGGCGTGCCCGACGCGGTCGGTCTCGATCTGGTTGACGAGGATCTTGACGATATGTTCCTGCCGAACAAGCCCCGAAAGGGTGGCAGGACGGAATGTGCGGTATAAAGCCTGATATGCCAACGGTATCCCTCCTCAGATCAGCCTTTGACGATCTGCATGATCTTCTTTTTTGCTCGCTGGATGGCGTTGTCCGCCGACTTGACGGAAACGCCCCTCCTCGCCGCGATGTCGGAGACGGAGAGCCCCTCCATATACAGGACGAGCGACTCGTACTCGCTTGCAGAGAGCGACCCGCGCACCTGCGTCCAAAATTCTTCCGCCTCTTCCCCCGCGATCAGGGAAGATTCGGGATCTCCCGCGGCGGCGATGTCTCCGTCGCTGCCGTCGGGCAGGGGCACGCCGCGGTTAAGGGGCAGATGTTTTTTGCGGGAAGCGCTTTTGACCGCCCCCGTGATGCGGCGCCGGATACACAGATAGGCGAAATTTTTGAAGCTCATCCCCCCCTGCCGAAAATCCGTCACGGCGAGATACAGCCCGATCATGCCCTCCTGCACGAGGTCTTCCGTCTCTCCCCCCTCCAAAAAAAAGCTGCGCGCACAGCCGCGCACGGCATTTTTGTATTTTTCAAGCAGCTGCCTCGTCGCGCCGCCGTCCCCCGCCTGCGCGGCGAGGGCGAGCTGTTCGTCCGTCATCTTCTCTGCCTCACCGCCTCATATACGGCGATACCCAACGCGACGGACGCATTGAGCGAATTGACCTTGCCCGCGAGGGGCAGGGACAAAACCTTGTCGCATTTCTTTTTCGTCAGCGGGGAGACGCCGCTGTTTTCTCCGCCGACGACGAGAGCGATATCCCCCGTGAGGTCGCTCGCATAGATGTCCTCCCCGTCCGCTTCCAGCGCGTACACCCAAAAGCCCCGCTTTTTCAGTTCATCCACCGCGTAGTTGATGCCGGGCACGCGCGCCACCTTGATATGGCTCGCCGCCCCTTCGCTGATGCGCACCGCCGCACCCGTGACCTGCGCGCTCTTATTTTTGGGGATGATCACCCCGTCCGCGCCCGCACATTCCGCCACGCGCAGGATACTGCCGAGGTTATGCACGTCCTCTACGCCGTCACACAACACGAGGAGGCGCGGCCCCGCCTTCGGCGCGCACAATTCGGAAAAGTCCGCATACGCATACTCGGAGACGAAGGCGATCACGCCCTGGCATCTGCCCGTCTCGCTCTCCTTATCCAACAGGCGGGCGTCTGCAAACTGCACGCGCACGTTCTTTCCGCGCGCGAGCGCAAAGATCCGCCCCAGAGAGCCGTCCGCGCCCTTTAGCAGCATGATCTTGTCGATATCTTTGTCCGTTTTGAGAAGTTCCAAAACGGCGTTCCTGCCCTCGATCTTCATAATCCTTCCGATAATAACTGTGCGATCCTCGCATACTCTCCGGCGAGATACAAAAAGCCGACGACCGCCTCCAACCCCGTTGAAAGGTTGTATTCTGCGACGCTGGCGTGTTTGCTTTTGGTCGGCTTTTTAGCGTTGCGCCCGCGCAAAAAGATCTCCCGTTCTTCCTCGGTGAGTTTTTCTTCTATCTTAGAAAAGAGCGCCGCCTGTCCCTTTGCCGAGACTTGCGCCGCCGACAGCTTTTGCAGCATGCCCGTCTTATGATCGGAGGAGAAAACGAGCGATTCCCGCACATAGAGGGAATAAGCGGCATCCCCCACAAAGGCGAGCACGACGGGAGAAAGCTGCGCCGCACGCTCCCGCTCCATGACCGCGTTGAATGGTATCATACGCAAATTATAGCACATCCGGAGAAAAAATTCAACATCCGCGGGGCAGTTTCAGGAAAAAACGCCCGCCTTTACGATAAAAAGGCGAGCGTGCCGCGAAAGATGGCTGCGGAAAGTTTTTTCCGGTAAGAGGCGTCCGAAAGCAGCTTTTCGTCCTCCGCGTTGGAAAGGAAGCCGCATTCCACGATGACGGAGGGGAAATTGGTACAGGAAAGCATATAATAATCGCCTGCGAGCGGGGCGTGCCCCCGCCCCGAAAGGCCGTTCAGTTCCTTTTGGATGCAGCGGGCGAGCTGTTCCCCCGAAGGGCTGCCCGGGCGGTAAAACACCTGCCCGCCGCGGCGGGAGGCGTCGGCGGGAAAAGAGTTTTGATGCACGGAGAGCATGGCGGCGGGCTGCGCGCGGCGGATGATCTCGCGCCGCTTTTCCATATCCCTGCGCTTGAATCCCTTGCCGGGCAGCCCGTACAGCCCCCCTTCCCCCGTGCGCGTCAGCACGACGCGAAAGCCCGCCCCCTCGAACTCTTCCTTGAGGGCATAGACGAGGGCGAGGTTGATCTCGCTCTCTTTGGCGCCCGCCCCGCCCGTCACGCCGCCGTCGATGCCGCCGTGGCCCGCGTCGAGCACCACCGTAAAGAGGGCGGCGGAAGCCCGCTCCGCCGCGGCAAAGGAGAACAAAAAGGAAAGGAGCAAGAGCACCGCCGCACAGAAAGCCGCCGCGGCGATCGCCCTTTTGTTTGCGGCAAAAATAAGATCACCTCCCCGCCCGAAGGCAGAGCCTGTGCTCTATTTGTATGCAAAACGCCTCTCCGTCAGAACGGGGCGCGCTATTCTGCCAGCATGCGGATAAAGCCGCAGACGCGGGCGGACGGCTCTTTCGCGGAGCCGGCAAAGCGCACGGTCACAACGGGATACGGCTTACCGTTCGCCTGCTTTTCGCGCGCGGCGGCGACCGCCTTTGCGGGCAGGACAAATTCGCGGATGTATTCCCCTTCCCCCTGCGTATAGTTCAGGCGCTCCGCAAACAGGGATACCCCTCCCGCCGTCACGGAAAGCGGTTTGCCGTTGTCCTCGGCGCGCAGCGAGATCTGCAGCACGTTCTTTTTTGCGGGCGCGATCGCCATGTCATAGGCGAAATACCCTCCCGCGTCCGCGTAGCGGCAGGTGTGCCCCGACGTGACCGCATGCGATCTTTCCGCGCGCATCGCGTGCAGCGCGTCGCTCTCATACTGCCCGTAGCCGGGCTGTACGATGTCCGCCGCCTCGCGCGGGTCGTACGTCTCCGGCCGGCGCTCTCCCTCTTCCAAATACCAATAGATGCCGTAGCGCTCTTTGTACCGCTCGAAATGCGGGCAAAAGGTAAGGGAAATGTCGGCGCCCCGCAGGATAAATTTCCCCTCTTCCCGCACGAAATGCGCGGGGACGTCCTGCAAAAATTCCTGTACGGAAGGGACGTACAGCCGCTCCGTGCGGACGAGTTTTCCGGCGGGGACGGTCACGTCCACGCCCGTCACCGCCGTCTGCATGTCCTGCGTGCCGAGATCGGCGGAGAGGACGGCGGCGCCGTAACGAAAGGCGACGCAGCGGGGCGCGTCGGGCAGCCCTTCCGCCGTAACTTCCTCGGGCAGGCGCACTTTGACAACATCGCCCGCGCGCATCTCCGCCAAAAGATGGCCGTCCCGCTCTGCTGCCTGCACACGCTGCCCGTTTTTGGAAAGCTGCACGCCCCGCTTTGCCCATGCGGGCACGCGAAAGTACACTTTGAGCGGCCTGTCGCTGCGCAGCAATGTGAATTTTGCCGTATCGGCAAAGGGGAAATCCGCTTCCAGCCGCCCTTCCGTCTCCCCGTCCGTCAGGCGCGCGGAAAAGTACAGTTCGATATAGAGGGAATCCTCCCCCTTATAAAAGATACTGTCGCCCAGCTTGGTAAAACTCTCCATGCCGCTGCCCGTACAGCACCAAAATTTATCGTACGGATCGCCGTATACCTTGAAATACCCGCTCGCCATCGGCTGAAAATACGTCGTCATGCCCGTTTCAGGGTCTTGCGAGGAGAGAACGGAATTGATGTAGGCGTTCTCATAAAAATCGGTATACTTTTTGTCCCCCGTGACCGCAAAGAGGGCGCGGGAAAGTTTGAGCATGTTGTAGGCGTTGCACGTCTCGCAATTGCAGTTGGTGCGCTCCGCGTCCAGCGCATAGTCGGCGCCGAAATGCTCCCACTCCGAATTGCCGCCCGTCGCATAGGTATGCCGCGTGACGACCGTCTCCCAAAACGCCTGCGCGACGGCGAGATAGCGGGAAGCGTCCACCTTCTCCCCGCCGAACTCCTTCCCGTGCAAAGTCAGATAACGATTCAGCGCCCCCAATATTTTGGGGATCGTCTCGTTGGCGTGCCTGCCCTTCAGGTTGTCCTTTTCCCCCTTGAGGATGATGTCGAAGAGGAGCTCTTCGTCAAAGATATGCGCGGCGAAGGCGTGCGCGGGCTTTCCGGTCAGGGAATAAAGGGTGTACAGGCAATCGTTCATGCCGCCGTATTCAACGGAGAGAACCTGCGCGCGCGTCTTTTCGTCCCAACCGGAAACGCGCGCATACACCCAGTCGCCGAGGGCGGAAGCGACGTCCTTCGCCCTGCCGATCCCCGCCAGCAAAAACAGGTCGCACAGCCCCGCGATCAGCTTGTGCATCGTATACCACGGCACCCATGCCTCGCTCACGATGTCTGTCCTGCCCGCTTCCACATTGTCGAACTGCGCCTCGGGGCCGGCGGCAAGGAGGGGGGCTCCCCAAATAAATCCCGGCTTGCCGCGGCTGTTTGCGCTGCATTTTTCGAGCGCTTCCGCGATGCGGATCCCCTTCTGCAAAAATCGTTCCCTCTCCTCCGAAGGAGTGGCGGGATTGGCGGCCGCCTGCGCGATCGCCGTCATGTAATGTCCGAGGGTATGCCCCGCGATGAGCGTATTTTCCCAACCGCCGTACCGCTCTCCGCGCGCGGGCAGCGCGGCGTTCTCGTAAAATCCCGCCAAAAGCCTGTCCTCTTCCAGCGAAAGCAGGTACGCCCGTTCCTTGCCGAAAGCATGGCGGGAATACGCGTCCTCGATCTCGACAGCGGCAAGGGGCATCGTCTGTACCTTCATACTTCCTCCTCCGCGCCCAACGAAACGGGGCGCGAACTCGTTCTCGATATCATTATACCCCCTGCTGCGGCGTTTGTAAAGCCTCTGTCAAAAATTTTGCCGCGCGCTTTTTTGAAAAGATCCGCCGCGTTGCCGCCCGCGCCAAAAAAGCGAAAAGGCGGCGGAGCAGGACGCTCCGCCGCCATAAGGATCTCTTTTGCAGATCACCTTGCAAGAAGCAGCAGGATCAAAAATAACACGACGAGCACAGACAAGACGACGCACATCGGAAAGAGCATCATCTTGACGGCGGAAAGATATGTCTTCCACTTTTCCTTGAAAGTGGAACGGGGCGGCGCGGGCTTGTCGGAAGGTCTTCCCAGCCCTCGGCGCGGCACGTTGGACATGTCCGCAATGGTACTATTGTCGTCATAATAAATGACTTTTTGCTTCTTTTCCTTTTTCCGGGCCATCAGTCCTCCTGCGGGTAGCAATGGCACGCGACAAAGTGCCCCTTCTCGTATTCTTTATAGGCGGGAGCGATATGGCTGCAGATCTCCATCGCCTTCGGGCAGCGCGTATGGAACTTACAGCCCATGGGAGGGTCGGCGGGCGACGGGATATCGCCCGAAAGGATGATCCTGTCCGTCTTTTCGTCCGGGTTGGGATTGGGCACGGCGGAAAAGAGCGCCTCCGTATACGGATGCATGGGGTTGCCGAAGATCTTTTCCTTGTCGCCGTATTCCACCATCGACCCGAGATACATGACGCCGATCTTGTCGGAAATGTACTTGACGACGGACAGATCGTGCGAGATGAACAGATAGGTCAGCCCGCGCTCCTGCTGCAATTTTTTGAGCAGATTGATGATCTGCGCCTGGATGGAGACATCGAGCGCGGAGACGGGCTCGTCGCAGACGACGAAGTTGGGGTTGACGATGAGCGCGCGCGCGATGCAGATGCGCTGGCGCTGCCCTCCGGAAAATTCGTGCGGGTAGCGCTCGTAATAATAATCGCGCAGGCCGCATTTATCCATGACGGAAAGGACGTATTCCTTGATCTGCGCGGGCGGTACGATCTTATGAACGCGCACCGCTTCCGCGAGGATACCGCCGACCGTACTGCGCGGCGGCAGCGAAGAATACGGGTCTTGAAAGACGATCTGCATCTTGGTGCGCAGGGGGCGCATCTGCACAGACTTATACCCGGCGATGTCCGCCCCTTCAAAAAAGATCTGCCCCGCCGTGGGCTGGTACAGCTTGAGGATCGTCCTGCCCATCGTCGTCTTGCCGCAGCCCGATTCGCCGACGATGCCGAGCGTCTCTCCGGGATAGATCTTGAAAGAGACGTCGTCGACCGCTTTGAGCGTGCTCAACGGCTTGCCGCTCAACGACTTCTTCAGCGTAAAATATTTTTTGAGGTGGCGCACTTCGAGGATGGCGTCGGGATCGGGCGGAAGCGCCTTGTCCCTTTCCGACAGGGCGTCCCGCTCGCTCTGCTCCTTCGCGCGCTCCGCAGCGTCGTCAAAACCCGCAAAAGCCTCGCTCTCTTCGGAAAGGGTCTCCCCTTCCCCCTGCGCCGCCCTGTTTGCGGCCTCTTCCGCCGCGTTGGCGTTGTTCTTTTTTTCTTCCATATCAATCCTTCCGCTCTCTTTCGTCATACAGGTGGCACGCAACAAAGTGCGTAGGGCTTACCTTGACCATGTGCGGGTATTCTCCGGAACACTTGGCGATACACTGCGAACACCGTTCCTTAAAATAGCAGTTGTTCGGCATATTGATCGGGTTCGGCACGTTGCCGGGGATATTGAACAGTTTGTCCGCCGTAGACTTCATGGTCGGCTTTGACTTTTGCAGCCCCTGCGTATACGGATGGCAGGGGTGGTGGAAGATCTCCGAAGCGGTGCCCCGCTCGATGATCTTGCCCGCGTACATGACGACGACGTAATCCGCCATCTCGGCGATCACGCCCAGATCGTGCGTGATGAGCAGGATAGAGCCGTTGATCTTCCTCTTCAGATCGTTGAAGAGTTTGAGGATCTGCGCCTGGATGGTCACGTCGAGCGCGGTCGTCGGCTCGTCGGCGATGATGAGGCGCGGCTCGCAGGCGAGCGCCATGGCGATCATGACGCGCTGGCGCATGCCGCCGGAAAGTTCGTGCGGATACGAGGAATACACCCGCTCCGGCATGGCGATCCCGACCAGGTTGAGCATCTCGATGGAGCGCTTTTTGGCAAATTCGCGGGTCGCGTCCGGCACGTGGATGAGGGTGACTTCGTCGAGCTGGTTGCCGATGGTAAAGACAGGGTTGAGGGAAGTCATCGGCTCCTGAAAGACCATCGACATCTGCCTGCCGCGCAGGCGGTACATCTCCTGCATGGGCATCTTGGCGATATCGAACACCTTTTCTTCCTTTTCATAGACGCCGATACCGTTTTCGTCGCGCACTTGTTTGGGGCGCAGGACGGGATTGCCCTCTCTGTCCCGCTTGATGATGCCCTTTTTGTCGAGTTCCGGCTCGGTGATGATCTCGCCGTTTTCGTCCCGTTCCCAGACGGGGATCAACGCCCCTTTTTCGTCCCGCTTGAAATCCACCGCCTTAAAGCGGATGGAACCGCTGACGATCTGCCCGGCAGGCCCCTGTAAGAGACGCATGACGGACATAGAGGTGACCGACTTGCCGCAGCCCGATTCGCCGACCACGCCGACGGTCGCGTTCATCGGCACCTCAATGCTGACGCCGTTGACCGCCTTGACCACGCCCTGATCGGTAAAGAAGTAAGAATGCAAGTCCTCGATCTCGAGGATGTTGCTCTCATCCTTCATTTCCGTGACATAGGCGGAAGGCGGAAGTTTGCGGCTCTTCGCCTTTTCGAGGCGGCGCATCTCCCTGTTGTTCGCCTTGGCGATCGCGCGGGCTTCCTTGCCCGTCAGATAATGCTTGGAAGAAGCGGGCTTTTGCGCCTCTTCCTCCCGCTTTTTAAACCATTTCAAAACATTCATCCTATCGCCTCTGTTTGGGGTCGAGGGCGTCGCGCAGCCCGTCTCCTATAAAGTTAAAACCTAACACGGCTATGACGATACAGATACCCGAGGGCACCCACACCAAAGGATAATTCTGCAAAATGTCGCTCCGGCGGGAGATGATCTCGACCATCGTGCCCCAGGAAGCGTACGGGGTCTGCACGCCCAGCCCCAGATAAGAGAGGGTGGATTCGTAGAGGATCATGCTGCCGAGCGAGAGGGTCATGGTGACGAGGATCTGCGGCAGGACGTTGGGGATGAGGTGCTTGAAGATGCGGCGCATGGTGGAATACCCCATCGCCTCGGCGGCGACCATGTATTCCTGTTCGCGCAGGTATAAGATCTGCCCGCGCACCAGGCGCGCCATGCCCGTCCACGACCATAGCGAGACGAGCCCCATCAACAGATAGATGTATAGCTGCGGGTCGACGTCGTTTGCGTCCAGCACGGTGCCGAGGATGAGCATCAGCGGCAGCGTCGGGAAACACATGAGGATATCGCCCAGGCGCATGATGACGTTGTCCACCACGCCCCCGTAAAAGCCCGCTATGCCGCCCAGCACGATGCCGATGAAAGAAATGAGAAAGACGGCGAGAAAGCTGAGCGTCAAAGAAAGCCTGCCGCCGTACATGAGGCGGGTAAACACGTCCATGCCCTGCTCGTCGGTGCCGAGCAGATGCTCGGAAGAGGAAGGCGCGAGGATATTGATGGGGTCATGCCCGACGATCAGCTGTTTGAAGCCGCCGTCCTCCCCTTCCACATCATGTACCGAATAGATGGTATTGATGCCCGCGCGGTCTACTTCGATCTCTCCCCACTTGTCATAGATGACGGGGCCGAGCCAGCTGAACAAGACCAAAAAAACGAGCATGGCGATGCCGACGATGGATAGTTTGGAGCGGAAAAACCTCCGCAAGACCATGCGCATCGGCGACATCAGTTTGATGTTTTTATCGAGAGGAGTTTCTCCGTCCGCTCCGTCCGCGATCTCGGCGAGGGCAACATCCCCCGCCTCCTCGGCGGCGAGCTCTTTCAATTCAAGTTCGTCTTTATCCATGGTTTCCCTCTCCTTTAAGCGAGTTTGACGCGCGGATCGACCACCGCATACATCAAGTCTGCGAGCAGCACGCCCAATACGGAAAGGCAGGCAAGGAACATATTATACGTCATGATGACGGGAATATCCCCCTGCTGCATCGCATTCAGCGCATAACTGCCGATACCCGTGAGGCTGAACACCTGCTCGGTGATCATGGCGCCGCTGAACAGAGACGGGATGAGCCCCGCAAGGCTTGTGACCAGCGGGATCATCGTATTGCGGAAAGCGTGCTTATAGATGACCTTTTTTTCGTTCAGGCCCTTGGCGCGCGCCGTACGGATGTAGTCGGAATTGAGCACTTCGAGCATGTTCGTCCTCGTCATGCGCATGCGCGAACCGATGCTGAGGATAACGACGGTCATGATCGGCAGGCACATATGCCAGAGATAGTCCAGCATTTTAGAAAAGCCCGTCAAAGAAACGCCCGCCGACGCCATGCCGGACACGGGGAACCAGCCCAGCTTGTTGGCGAAGATATCCTTGAGCATCTGCCCGAAGAAAAAGGAGGGCAGCGAAATGCCGATCAGCACGAGCACGGTGACCACATAGTCGCGCACGGAATATTGATGCGTCGCCGCCGTGATGCCGAGCGGGATGGCGATCATGAATTCGAAGATCACGGAGATGAAGGCGACAAAGAAAGAAGTGCCGATCCTGTCCGCGCTGAAGATCTCATCCAGCACCGGGCGCTGGCTGATAAAGCTGTTGCCGAAATCCCCGCGGAACACGTTGCCGAGCCAAGTCAGATAGCCGACAAAGATGTTGCCGTCCAGCCCGTAAGTGTGGTACATCTGCTGGATGAACTCCTCGCTGACCTCCGTGCCGTTCTGCACGAGCGTGAGGATGCGCTGTTCGACGAAGTCCGTCGGCATACAGCGGAGAAGCACATACAGGATAACGGAAACGCCGAGCAGCAAAAATATGGAAATGATGATCCTTTTCAGAATATATTTCAGCATCCCTGTTTACCGTTCCGCAGCGATCAGGCGATCAACTCGAGTTCCCACACCTTTTCGAGAGGGGAAGAATACGGGTTGACGTCTTTGTTGAATCCGCGGACGGTGTTGCTGTTGTAGGCAAACAGCTCCTGCCGCTGATAGACGGGCAATTCGACGGCGAGGTCGAGCACCAGCCCCATCGCATCCTCATAGAGGGGCTTTCTGTCATTCTGATCCATGCTTTCGCGCGCTTCGTCGATGATCTCGCTCAGATCGCGGATGATGGCATACTCCGTGCTGTACAGGGTGGTGTTGGACTTGATCTCGCGATAGCCCCAGGCGTAGGTAGAGGTCGCCGTGGAGTTCATGTGATAGACCTGATACATATCGGGGTCGACTGTGGAGCCCCACGCCGCCGCCCAGACTTCGAGCGAGCCGGTGGCAAGTTTTGTAAGCGCCTGCGAATCCGCCTTCAGTTCGATATCCCAACCCATGGAGTTGAGGATCTCCATCGCCTGACGGAAGACGTTGTAACAAGGGTGTTCGGAAATGGAAGCGCCCGCGATGGTGAAGGTGATCTGCAGATCGGAAGGGCTTGCGCCCGCGCCGTTGTTCGCCGCATTCATGTAACTGCGGATCTTTTCGCGCGCGTCCGTCTCGTCGATCCACTGCGTATAGTCATGCCCGTTCGGCTTGGAGGTGTTCCCGTCCGCCTCGAAGGGATATGCCCAGCTGACGCGGGACATCGGCCAGTCGATATTGACGCAGGTGCCCGCCTGATAATACGAGGTCGCCTGTGCGATATTCATGGCGGACATGATCGCCTTGCGGATATTGATATCGGGGACTTTGCCCGCGTTGATGCCGATATAACCGTAGCCGAGCTGCCAGGTGCTCAGGCTTTCGAAGCCGTCGCTTGCCATCGACGACAGGCGGTCGGCATTGTCCTTGGTGAACTGCGGGACGACGTAGTCGACCGCGCCGCTTTCGAGGGCGTCGAGCGCATCGGTGGAGCTGTACACCTGCATGCGCAGCTTGTCCGCCTTGACGTCAAACATAAAGTTTTCGTTCGCCTTAAAGTAGACGATGTTGCTGCTCCAGAATGCGGAACCGCTCGGGTCGTCGCCGTTGTTCGCGTCGGTCGCGGCGAACGGGCCGGCGCCCACGGGCACTTCTACGTGCTGCTGCGACTGGATGACTTTCTGCTGGAAGTCGGAAGAGGCGTATTCGACGCCGAACTGATTGTTGGCGATGTCGATGGGCCTGCCGTCCGGATGATCCTCGTCCGCGGTGTAATAATGGGCGGGCGCGACGGTGAAGCCGAAGTTGTAGATCGCCTTCGGGTCGGTGCCGTTGACGGTGATCCGCAGCACGTCGTATTCCGCGCTGTTCGCGGGCGTGCCGTCCGCGTTGTGATCGTGCGCGACGGTATAAGTCGTATCGTTGACGACGACGGAAGTTTCCTCCGTCGTGTGGCCGAGAGAGACGACGCCGGAAATATTCGGATAGAGCAGTTTGCCGTCCGTTCCGAGGTTGTTGCGGAGGATGATGCCCGTCGCGTCGGCGGTGTAGAGCGTCTGCAAAGAGCCCGCCGTGCCCCACGTGGTCAAAATGGCGTTGAGGCCGGTCGTCACGTTGTCGTCATAGACGTGCTCGATCGCGTCTTCGCGTTCGGTGATGCGGTCGGCGATGCCGGCGCCGTCAAAACTTTCGATGACGCTCTTGTCGTCCCTGCCGTTCACCTGCTTATATTTGGGGGTGATATATCCCTCATAGAGGAAAAATTTGAAGGTATCGCTCTCCAGTTCCTCCGCCCAATCTTTATAAGGAGCGGTCGTCGTGTCATACGATTCGAGCGCGGCGATCCAGTCCCCTTCCAACTCTTCGCGGAAGGTGTCGAGGGTGGTCTGATAATCTTCGAGCAGCTGAGCGCGATAGTCCGCCTCCGTCCACGTCGCCTGTTCGGCCACGGTGGCGACGGCGTCCATGTATCCCGAAGAAACGCTCCAGCCGTTGATCGCTTCCTTCATGCTCTCCTCGTCGAGGCTGAAGGAATCGGAAGTATCGGAGATGCGGCCGTTTTGTTCATAGATGTCGACCATCTCCAGGATACGCAGATAGGCATTCGCCGACGCCTGCTGCGAGATCTGCGATTCCGTCTCGTCATTGTCGGAGAGGTTCTGCTGCGTCCTGTATTGAGAAAGCCCCTCGATGTCGATGGAGTACATGGTCGAAGAACCCGTATAGACGGGGTCGAGGTACTCATAGATGTTGAACATGACGTCGTTCATGGTGAGGGGCTTGCCGTCCGAAAACTTCAATCCGTTTTTGATGACGAAGGTATAGACGGTCTTGGCGCTGTCGCCCGTGCCCGTGATCTCGTACTCGAAATCTTTGACGACGGTGCTCTCTTCGTCCCCGGCGACGGGGTCGCCGCTCGCATCCGTCGAAAGCATGCCGATCTGCGTCATGCCGACGACGTCCATATCCGGGCCCGACGTCGCATAGAAGGGATTGAACAAGCCGCTCAATTCTTCCGTCATGATGACGATGCTGTCCTTTTTGACCGCCGTGCATGCGGAGATGGGAAGGACGATGCCCGCCATCAGCGCGCAGCTCATGGCGATCGCCAGCACTCCTTTTGCTCTGCCTTTAAACATTGTCTGCCTCCTGCTTCTGATAATTTATTACATACGATGCGGCGTTTGTCCTGACTGTTGTCGTAAACGTGATCTCGATGTTGCCGTCCGCATCTACTGTGATATCCGGCTGTACGGGGTTGCCCTGTTCATCTTCGACAAAGCGTACCGTAAAGTTATATTCCCCGTTCCTCAGGTCTGTACCGTAAACGGTGAGCCCCACGTCGCCTTCCACGATGAGCCCCGACCTGTCGGCGCCCACATCCGTATTGGCGACGAGATTGAACATCGGCCCGCTGCCCGGGGTAATGGCGCCGATCTGCATCGCCGCCTCCGAAAGGGTGACGTTTTCAATCTGCGCGCCCGCACAGATGTTGCCCGCAAAAACGCCGAACATGAGATCGCGCAGGCGCTGCCCCGCGTTCACGATATCGAGGGTGACCTTCGCAAAGGAAACGTCGCGGATGACCGCGCCTTCCGCCACCTGACCGAAGAGCCCGCCGTATTGCGCGTTCCTGCTGTTGTGGGTGACGGTGACGTTGCGGATCGTGTAATGCTGCCCTTCCGTGCTGTAAAACCTGCCCGTGAACGAGTTGTTGCTCAGCGCCGCGGGCCACGCGGCCTCTCCTATGCCGAAGTCGAGGTCGGCGAGGATCTCGTACCAACCGTCCGCATCGCCGTGCGCGGCAAGCTGCCCCGCGTTTTCGATGCGGTAGCGCGTGCCTTCGACAAATTTTACATAGATGTTCTGCACGCGGCCCTCTGCGGTGCCCGTATCGTAGTCGACGGTGCCCACATGTTCGAAGGAATCTTCGATCTGCCGGGTACACGCCTCGTCGGTATAGGCGGCGTCAAAGGTGTATCCTTCCCGCTCGGGGAAACGGAAACGGCTGTTGTCCGCATAGTTGTGCTGATAATTCATGGCGCCGTCATCCCAGCGCGGGATCCAGATGGTATCCCTGTCGGCGGAATCGGAACCGGCGGCGTTGGTCGTCTTATAGTCGAAATCGGTGACGCCATACTGCACCCATTCTCCGTCTTCCTCGTAAAAATAGCGGAATTCGAAGTACGGCACCCAACCTGCATACAGCGTGAGAGAGTACGTTCCCGAAGCGGAGACGGTCAAAACGTCCTGCGTAAAATCCCAAGGATCCGCATAGGTATAGGCGGGATATCCCACCGTCTGCGTGCCCGCAAGGACGTAAGTGCCGTCCTCCGTCTCTTCGAGGGGGGCGCCGCTTTCGTCCACGGGAGCGCCGCTTTCGTCCGTGACGATCGTGCGCGTCTTATACCATCCTGCGAGAAAATATCCCGTGCGCGTGAGCGTGATCGGCGAATCGCTGCCCGAAGGGCGGTCTTGGTCTGTCGGGTCGACCAGTTTGATGTTGACGTTGCCGTCCTCGTCCTCCTCGTATTGCGAGGGGTCGAACATGTCGACGATCATGATCCCGTCGCGGCCCATAAAGGCGCCGCCGTTGGAGTCGTACGATACCGTGACCACATATCCCTCTTGCTCGAGCTGCTCGATCTCGTTCAGCTCCGCGCAGGCGGCGGCGCCGCAGCACAGCGCGCTTACGCCGAGCAAAAGCAGGCAAATTTTCAGCTTTTTCATCATATTTTTCCGATCCGAAATTTAAGCGTTGCGCTTATTGTTTTTCTTGAGCAAAATGATCCAGACGGTGAGCCCGATAACGGCGAGCAGCAATACGCCCGCAATGATCAGCCCGACCATATTGTCTTTGAAGAATTCCGACGCCGCCGAAGGCTCTTCGACGGGTTCGGGTTCGGGCTGGGGCTCCCTCGTCTTGAGGTAAGCGAGCGCCCTTTCCGCCGCCGTGAGCCTGTCGACGTTGCTTACGAGCGACTTTTGCTCGACGGAAGAGATGCCGTCATATGCCGCGCGCGCCGCGACGATCGCCCCTTCGTCCGCGAGGGTCACGGACGCCGAATCCGGAAGCTGCGCGATCAGGGCGATGACCTCGAGCGTGGCCTGCATGGCGGCAGGGTCGCCGTCGACGGTCACGCCGAAGTAGAGGCCGAGGACAAAGCTGTCATAGCCCTGCCCGTTGGAGGGGCGCACCATAACGATCTGCCTGTCCACATGCCCCACATGATCGACAAAGTTGGCGCCATAATAGTAGTTGCTGCCGCCGCCCGTGCCGACATTCCACATAAAGTAATCGATGATGCCGAGGCCGCCCGCATTCTGTGCGAAGGGCACGTTCTCTTCCGTGGCGTAGGAGACGTCATACTCTTCTTCGAGCATGGGCGCTTCATACCCCTTGAACACGACCATGTACAGATCGTCGCAGCCGTAGAACGCCTTATCGCCGACGGCGCGCAGAGTGCTCGGCAGGGTCACGCTCTTGAGCGGCGCGCCCGCAAAGGCGCGCGCCGTCACGCGGACGGTGCCGTCCGCCGCGGTGAAGTCCTCGTCCTGTTTTGCCGCCGGGTACGAGACGAGCTCAAGCCCGCCCGGAACGACTTGATACAGCACGCCGCCGATGACGCGCACGGTCTGGCTGACGTCATGATCCTCGGTCAGCCGCTGCCCGACGACGCTGCCGTTAAAGATGACGTCCTCCTGCTTGCCGAACGTCTCGATGGCGCAGCCGTAGAAAGGATTTTCTCCCAAAGCGGTCAGCTTGTCTCCGAACGTGACGGAAGTGACCGCGGAATCGGCAAAGGCAAAATCGCCGATATACGCCGCGTTCGTGAGGACGGGCGACGTGAGCGCCGTGCCGGCAAAGGCGTTGCCGCCGATCGCGGCGACGCCGGAAAGGTCTGCCTCCGCCAGGCCGTAGCAGTATGCAAACGCCCCTTCCGCGAGTTGTGCGCCGTCTTGCAGCAGGACGCTTTCGAGCGCGGTCTGCGCAAAGGCGTAGGCGCCCACGCTGCCGACGTGCGAGAGGTCTGCCTGCCGCAGCGCCGTGCCGGCAAAGGCATAGCCGCCGATCGCGGAAATTTCCGCGGGCAGGTCGATCTGCTCCAACGCAACATTGTACGCGAACGCATAGGCGGGCACCGCCGCAAGCGAATCGCCGAAGACGACGGAAGAAAGCACGCCGTTGTAGGCGAACGCGCCCTCGCCGAGGACGGCGGCCTTGCTTAAATCGACAGAGACGAGCTGCGCCGCCGCACCGGAAAATTTATAATCGGTCGGGACGAGCTCCCCGTCGGCATACGCATATTCATAGGCGGGAGAAATGACATTGTTTTCCAGACACAGATCCATTGCCATTGCCCCCGAGAAGGCATACGCTCCGACGGATACGGCTTTTGACAGATCGACGGAGCGCAGCGCCGCCGCGTTGAAGAAGGCGTAATCGCCGATCTCGGCGCCGCTGCCCAAGGTGAGATCGGTCAGCCTGCCGTTCCCCGCAAAGGCATACGCCCCCAATTCGGTATCGGCGCCGATCTGCACTTGCGTGAGGGCAGACAAAACGCCCGCGGAGAAATCATAGCGATAATAATTGTAGACAGATCCGTCCTCCGCCGTATACGTGTACGCCGTATAATAGCTGAAATTCGACAGCGTGCTCTCATCGGAAAGATCGCACAGATACAGCTCCATCGGGTTGGAAAAAGCGTAGTCGCCCACGACGACGCCGTCACCCAATACGACCTTTTCGAGAGAGAGGCAATAGGCAAAAGCGCCCTCGCCCAAAACGGTCTTGTCCGCGATCTGCACCTCGGTTATATCGGTATACGCAAACGCATACGCCCCCACCGACGTAACGGCGGAAAGGTCAGGAAGTTCCGCAATGGCAGTACCGAAGAAAGCGTAATCGCCTATCTGCGTCACCTGCGGTATGGATACCCAATGCAAGTTCGTACAATCGGCAAACGCATACGCCCCCACGCTGACGGCATTAGGAGCCGTCACGCTGAACAATTTTGTGTTCCCCGCAAACGCGCCGTTTGCAATGGACGTCGCATCGATCGTGATGGAGTTGCCGGAGCGGCCGGGCGCGACGAGGATGAGCTCTCCGCTCTTATATACGAGCGAGCCGCCCTCTTCGAGGGTCAGTTCCTTGTTCTGCGGGCTGAGCGCAAAAGAAGAAACAGCCGTGCCCGCAAACGCATATTCGCCGATGACGGAAACATCCCTGCCGAGAGTGACGTCGGAAAGGCGCACGCTGTTATAGAAAGCATAGGAAGCGATGACCGACGCATTGATATCGACCGTCACGAGCAGAGGGCATTCCGCAAACACATAAGAACCGATCTTGATGCGGGACGCGCCGATGCGCACATCCGTCAGAGAATCGCAGCCGTAGAAGGCGCCCATACCGAGCGACCGGCAGGAAGCGGGCAGATCGAGATAGCCGATATCGCTGTCGGCAAAGGCATAATCGCCGATCGCCGCCATCGAATCGAGGCTGACGCTCGTCAGCGCCGTGCCGCGGAACGCCTCTTTATTGACGAACTGCACATGTTCGAGGTTGATCTCCTTCAAGCTCGTGCAGCCGTAGAAGGCGCCCATGCCGATACGGTTGAGCGTGGACGGGAGCGTGACCTTTTCGAGCGCGGTCAGCCCCGCAAACGCATACTGCTGGATATCGGTGACCCCCTCGGGGATGACGATCTCCGTGATGGTATTTTCGCCGATATAGACGGGCTTGGTGTTCAGCGGATCTTCCTCGTCGATGACGTCGCCCGCCGTCAAGTCCTTGGGAACGTATTCGTAGTTGGAGAACGCATACTGATAGATGGTCGTGATCCCCCTGTTGTCCGGGATCTCCACCTTACCGCCCAGCCCCTTATAGGACATGAGATAGATGCTGTTGATCGTGAACGGGTCTTTGACCGTGACCGTGATGCGCTCGGAATACAGCGTGTTCCTGCCGTCGAAGGTGACGTTCACCGTAACGATCGTCGTCCCTTCCTCCTGCGCGACGATGGTGCCGTCCTCCGTGACGGTCGCGATGCGCGCGTTGCCCGAACGGTAGGTGACCGCCGTCCTGTCGGGGAAGTACGAATCGAGCAAGTAAGAAAGGGTCACGCTTTCCGAAGGATACATCGAGAGGGTATAATCCCCGCCGAAATCGTAACTCGCGCCCGTGACGCCGATCTCCCTTTCCTCCGAGGACATGCCGTAATACGCCTTGTTGACCGTATAGCCCGTGAGGGTGAAGTTATTGACTTCCGGCACGGTATAGCCGCCCTGATAGCCCTCATCCCCTTCCGCGAGCACGCGCACGGTGACGGTGTCGACGACGGGGTTGCCCTCACGATCGTATCCCGTCGCCGTGATCGTGGTCGTGCCGCTCTGTTTGGCGAGCACGGTCTGGTTGATCACTTCCGCGACGGTGGCGTCCTCCACCGTGAAATCGATCATCTGCACCCAGCTTTCGGAAGGATACACGTTCAACACGGAAGAGATATCCAGCGTCTCGTTGGGGCTCAGGGCGATCTCGTCCTGCGTGAACGCCAGGGCAAGGAAATCGTCGGGGAGACGGATCTCGAACATGGACTGGTTCAGTGCATAGTCGTAGCAGACGGCGATAAAGGAGTTGTTGTCCTCTTCCAGCGTGAGGGAACCGTCCGCGCCGAAATGATACCCGTCGGACTGCTTGATCTGCTCGATATAGTCGGTGAGCTCGATGGTCACGACGGAGGTGGAATTAAAGGAGGAATAGACGGGCGTCAAATACTTGCCGAAGGAGGAAAGCATGAAGCCGCCGTCTTCAAGCGTGACCTGCCCCGCCTGCACCGCCATCGCATAATGGTTGTCGTAGATGCTCAGGTCGGCAAAATAGGTGGTCTTTTTCGTCGAACGGTCGTATTCCGTGCGGAAAACGACGTCCGTCACGGCAGGCGCCTCGAAGTCGACGAACAGCGGGAAAGTAAAGGTGTTGCGCACATTCTTCTGCTCTTCCTTTCCGCCGTAGTCGATATATGCGGACACGGTGACCGTGTACTGCGTGTTGTTTTTGAGATCTTGCTCGAGCGCGCTGAATTCGACGTCGATGGAGGACTGGACGATCGCCGCCCCCGTATTGTGCGATTTGTATTGATTGTAGGCGGTGCGGCTGAAAATTTCTCTGCCCGTCGAATCTTCGACGATGGAAATATCCACTTCTTTGGCGTTGCGCAGCAAGCCCGCCCAAATATATTCGACGCTGTTGACCGCGGATGCGGCGCCGTCGCGGTAATTGGAAATGGCGATATGCTCTTTGCTCGCCGCGATCTGCGTGGATGCGGGATCCTGCGTAAAGGCATAGCTGCCAAGCGTCAGGATGTAATCGTCGTACAATCCGCCGACCGCGCGGGTCGCATATGCGTCCGCCATCAGCTTGTCCTCGGGATCGAGGCCGGCGTTGAGTTCGTCGGGGTTGGTATCGTAAAACTCCTCGTCGAAGATGGGCGCTTCCGTCCAGTCGCCGTAAAAGGCGAGCATCGGGATGCTCATGTCGACGTCGGTACCGCTCGACGCGTCCAGCGTGATAAATCCTTCCACATACATGCCGTGCGCGAAGGAATCGTCCAAATATTTTTTGTCCTCGTCGGAGAGCACGATGCGCAGCGTGACGGTGGCGGTGCCGTGTCCGTTCACCGTGATGCTGTTGCCGCTCTGCGTGCCGCCCTCCACGCCCGTGACCGTCATCTCCGCCCCTTCGAGCAGATAGCCGTCCATCGTGACGGTGGTATCGCCGTGGCTGGTGTAGGTCGTGCTGACGCCCTCGGTCATCACGATCGAGGAAAGGTCGTACGTCACCGCAGAGCCGCTGATGTTGTTGATGTCGAACTTCATCTCGTAGACGCCGCTCTTTTCCTTGTCGTCGCCCAGCTCCAGTTTGGTCTTGTCCATCCGGTTGCCGTCGACGTCGTATGTAGTGATATAGGATGCGGAAGAGGCCGCCTTCGAGATATTGACGAGCCCCGCGCCCTGTTTGCGGACGGCATACGGAAGCCCGTTTTTATTGTAGACGATATCCGCCGTGGACATCATCAGCTGGTTGGCGAGCGCGGTGACGTCCGTCGCCGGCACGTTTTCGCCGAACACGCCGCTGTATTTGACATACTGGCGGATGAGCGCTGTGGCGCCCGCCTGGTTCGGCGCCGCCATGGAGGTACCGGAAAGCCTGTCATACCCCTGCCCCGGCACAGCCGAATAGATCTCGCCGCCATGCGCGGTGATCTCCGGCTTGATCTTCAGATCGGAAGTCGGCCCCCAGGAAGAGAAGTCGGACATGAACGGGCCCGCCGTCTGGTCGCGGCTGATGCGGATGACGCCCGTCTCCTGTGCGGCGAGCAATTCGCCGTCATCTTGCGAAACGGAGCAGACCGCGCCGATATCGGCGCCGACGGACATAGAAATGGTGCCCGATACGTTGTTGTAGATAATGATGCCCGCGGCGCCCTTCTCCTGCAGGGCGACGCGCACCTTGTCCTCAAAGGAGGTCGTGCCGCGCTTGACGAGCACGATCTTGCCGGCATAGAACTCGTCTTCGTACGTATAGTCGGAAGAACGGCCGATGCCGGGGATGGTGACATATTCGAAGTCATGGCTCTGCACGTCCGAGCCGAGCGTGGAGAGCACATCGTCGACAAAATCCTTCTTTTCCGTATCGGAGGTGGAAGCCTCGTTGAAATAGATGATCTGATCGCCGAACAACAGATACGGCGTCTTGACGCCGTCGACGGAGGCGACCGAGAGGGACGCGTCATACGTCGCGGGCGAACCTACCGTACCGGAATCGGGATTGGACGTCAGACCGTTGCTGCCGTTCTTTTCGGAGTTGAAGGTCGCGTTATAATCGTTGGAAGCCGCGGCGATCAGCGAGATGCCCGCATCCTTGATCCTGTCATAGATATCGTTGACGTTTTCCTCGTCCACCTCGCGCGAAAAGCCGCAGGAAGTACCGAGAGACATATTGATGATATCCACGCCGAGTTTGACGCAGTCCTCGAGCGCGGCGAGGATGGCGGAAGTCTTGGCGCCTTCGGCATAGTCGGAAAACACCTTCATGATGGCGAGCTGCGCGTTGGGCGCGACGCCCGTGATCTCGTCGTCTTTGCCCGCAATGACGCCCGCCACGTGCGTGCCGTGATCGGAATTGAGGGGGAACACGTCGCTGTCCTTGTCGCCGTAGTCGTACGCATACGGAACTTTGCGGCTGACATAGACGTCTTCGGCGGTCAGCCCGGGATTATAGCCCGCGGCGACCGTCTCTCCGATCTTTTCGGAAATGCTCTGCAGCGTGAACGCCTCGGTGGAGGAGGTAAAATTGCTCTCGCTGAAAGCGGTGTGCGTATAGTCGAGGCCGGTATCGAGCACCGCGACGACGACGCCGTCCCCTTGGTACTCGGAATCGGAACTGTCGAAAATACCCGTCTCGTAGACGTCCACCTCGTTGGTGACGACCTCGGTGACGGCGGCAGGCTCATACTCTTCGCCGACGATCACCGTAGAGCCGGAGAGCGCCTTCGATACCTTGGCGAAATCTTCGGCGCGGACGGTGATCTCGAACCCGCTGAAAAGGGTGTCATACGATTCGCCCGCCGTATAGGCGATGCCCGCTTCCGACAATTTGGCGAGGAGTTTTTCCCCTTCCGCCTCCGCCCTGCGGGAGACATTGCGCGCCTTGACCGTCGCCGCATACTCGCTCAGCGAAAGGCTGCTGCCGCTCTTTTCGTACGAATCCATCACGGATTCCGCATCCGTTTGCACGATCAGAGAGATATTCTGCCCGTCCGAGACCGTATCCGGAAGCCGATAGACGACATCGCCGTCAAAAAAGTTTTCCGCACCCGTCTCTAAAGAGCCGGACACCTTGCTGATCGTACTGTATTTGCCCGCGCCGGCGCCGCCGGAGCGATCCGCAAGCGCAACGCCCGTGAACAGGCATGCCGAGCAGAGCAGCGCCAACAGCCTTATGGCAGTTTTCCTGAATGTAACCATCGTATCTTCCTTCATTCTCCTGATATGCTATCGGCAAAGTTTATGCCTGCTCTTCCTCTTCGGCGGGGACTTCCGTCACAACGGCAGCCCCGTCCTCGATAAGGATCGTATAAACGTCACCGGTGATCAACGTAACGGTATACGTTTTCGTCTGTTCGTCGTATGTGCTCTCCGTGACCGCGTACGCGTAAGAACCGCGGACAAAAAGTTTGACCGTATTGCTTTCGACGGCGATGTCGACATATCCTCCGTCTTCGGTATAATAGGTCGCGGCGCTTTCCGCTGCGAGGGTGGCGCTTGCATAAACGGGGATGATCGCATCATCCTCCTCACCGACTTGCTCGCCGGTATCTTCGACGAGGACGATCTTATAATAGGTGGAAGAAAGGATCTTGCCTTCCTCCTCCGACCCTTCCGGCATCTCTTCGCGCGTCCTGGTGACAAAATATACGTCTTCGCCGATATAGCCCTTCCAATCGGCTTCGATCGGCGTGCCGTCCTTCGACAGCTGCACATCGAAAAGTGAACCCGCCGCAAAAGCTTCGGATCCGACGACGCGTCCCACCGTGACCGTGATCCCCGTCTCCGCGTCAACGAAATCTTGATACCTTACCAACGCATACAACTGGAATCCGTACGTCCCGACATAGTTGTTATACGCCGCGACAAACAGAAGTTCATACTCATATCCGTCCGCACCGGTAAAGGAAGCGCTGTATGCATTGTCGCCCAAACTTTCATAGCGCACCTTTTCCATTTCAAACGGCTCGCCGTTTGCATCACAAACGCCCGTCGTTTCGCCCAGCCAAAAGTTCAAGTAGGGATCGCCCGCGACGCCTGCCTCGTCATAATCCGTCATGAGGGAGATCTCGCCCATGCTGTTTTCAAAGACGTTCGCCGTGGCAGAACCGTAGAAGAGATAGACGAGATAATAAAGGGTCAGATACTGATTGGCGGGAAGCTCGCTGATCAGCCGCATGCCCGTAATGGTATAGGTCCCTGCCCCCGCGGCGCTGCCGCGGTAATCGACCGAAATATCAAACCTGTAATAGGACAAGCCGCCCATCGTCGGAAGCCTGAGATACATCTCGTATCCGTCCTCCGTCTGTTCGCGGACGATCGTACAATTATTGTAAGGATCTCCTCCTACATATACCGTACCGGCGACCGCGAATTCAGATCCGCCCGAAGGCGTGAAATACAGCGTGGCGAGCGCCTCTTTGATCTCCGTGCCGTCGTCTTCGACTTCTACGAGCACGGGATACTGCCCTTCCGTCCCTTCCGCCCTTTCAAACGTGAGGCGGAATCCGTCGTTTGCGTAATACGTTTTGCCTTCATATTCGATAGATTCGCTGAACGAGGGAAAACTTGTGCTGTCCTCGACGAACCCGTATTCGTTGGCATCTTCGGAAGAGGGATCTTGCAAATAGATGATCACTTTTCCGTCCACGACATTGTAGTAATACCGCGTTTCTCCGTTAAACACCGCGAATCCGTACGAAGTAAAGAGCAGCGACTCAAGATCGGACGTATAATATGCATGTTCGCTGGGGATATCCACGGGGGACATCGTCCCGTCCGCATTGTCATACGTATAAAGAGAAGCGTCCGTGCCTGCCGCATTGGCATAATAAAGCAGATCGTCCGTGATCACCGTATAGGTGCCCGACTCCGCCTTGCCCGTCCCGTCGTATCTGGTAACGTTGCCGTAACCGTCCAGCATAAGGACAGACCAGTCATCCCTGTTCACATAGACGCGAACAAATTCGCTGTAATGGATGACGAAGACATTGACCGTCTCGGAACCGCCGATGCTATAGACCCGGAGCGAACCGAAGACGGTAAGTTCCGTGCTCGCGTCCTCTTGATAGGTCACGGTCACGGAGCCGTCATCGTGCACCGTATAAGAACCGCTTTCGTCGATATAGGAGATCTCGTCCTCGACTACCGTAAATACAGCCGCATTGCCGTATCCGTCAAGGCGGACATACCTGTCGAGGAACATCTGATTGTCCAGGAAAAGGAAATTGCCGTATTCTTCGCCGCGCACCGTAAAGGACGTCAGATCCGTGTCGGTATAGTCAAAGAAGAAATATCCGGACGACGTATACAGGACAAGGACCTTTTCGGAGATCTCGTCGGACGAGAAGAAATACATCCCGGTATAATTGCTGCCGTCGGGCGCCGTGTAGCGCGCGCCGAAGCCGAAGCCGTCCAGTTCAAGGATGCCCGCCGTTTCCGAAGCATACGTGCCCCGACCGATCTCTTGGTTGTATTTCGCAAAATACGTGACATTCGAAGCGGATGCCAACACGAAGTCGAACTGCATGCCGTCCGCCGTAAAAGTATACACGGTCATGCCGAAAGCGGTGGCGCCCGTTTCCTGGAACGTACCGATATGCTCCTCTTCCCCGGAGGTATACACGGCGCCGCCCTTGCCGTCAAATTGCATCGTTTCGGCAGCAGACGTCGTCCCGTCCGCAAGGATGACACGGGCGGTATACGGCGCCGTTTGCAGGAAATAATAGGTGAGCGTTTCGGGATCCGTTTCCACATACAGATATCCCGATACCGTTCCGTTATTCGTCACGGCGATCCCGATCACGTTTTCGCTGCCGCTGACCGAGGAATATGCCCCCACATAGCGGTTGCCGCTCTGCTCGAGAACGGCAAACCCGCCCACCAAAGTGAGCTTGCCGCCCGCAACGTTCGTGCAGGTATACTGCTGCGCATACTCTTCTTCCGCTGCCGTGCCGTCTTCCGTTTCGATCACCGCGGAATGCCAGTAGTTGACATAATAAATATTATCGTTGCTCGCCGTGGTGATCGTAACGGCGAAGATGATGCTCTTAATCGCGGTGAGATCCACAAAAGTGGCGGATACTTCCGCATCGACGGGTTCACCGACTACCGTAAACAGATACAGTTCGCTTGCCGGATCATATTCATATGTGCCTTGCGAGATGAACAGATATTCCTGCGTCTCGACGTTATATCCGTATAAGGACGCCCAACCGTCCTGATGGTCGTTGAGAACGATCAGGGGCGCATAATAGATCGAGCCGTCCGACTGGTACTGATACTCGGAATAGCCGATCGGCTTTTCGACATAAGAATCGACCGTGACCTCTTCTTCTCCGGAGCCGATCGTCTCCGACTCTACGATAAAGACACGCTCCTGCCCTTGCGCGGAAACAACGGATATGACGTCGCCGCCGAAAACGGAGGATCTTTCGATCGAATAATATCCTGTCTCCGTGACCGAGCCGTTCGTGTAGGTGGCGTTATACAGGCCGTCGAGCACGAGCGTACCGCCGTCCGTCCCCGTATACGTCCTGTCGTACTCCTCCATATAGAGCATGTAGCCCTTCATGCCGTTAAATTCAACGATGCGCACGACGCCGGCTTCTATCCCGTAGGTACTGAGCAGCGTGAATTGCGTTCCGTCCTCGTTCATGACGTAACGGTAGGATACGGACGAATCGCCGTTGTTCATCACCGCCGTTTCAAAGCCGTTCAATGTGATCCCGAGATATTCTTCCCTGTAATAAACGACCGCGCCGTCCGCAATGGCGAAGCGAACGAGCGTCCCGAGGGCAACGTGCTCTTCGTTGCGCACCATGAAAGCGGGGCGGGAAGCGCCGTCCACTTCTGTACTGCCGACGCTGATGACGAGCGTCTGCCCCGCGAGATCGCCGCTCTCAAACGCGACGTGATAATACCCGTCTTCGTCGATAGAATATTCGCCCTGAGAATTGCTGTTGTATCCGGACTCATCCTGCACGGTATACGTGATCCCGTTGTAGCCGTCGAAAACGATGCGCGTATCGTCAACAAGTCCCTGGCCGACTACATACAGCGTCGCGGTATACCCCCTCGACTCGTTATAATAAGAAAAGGTGCCGTCCTCGTTCAGCCTGCCCTGCGCCATCAGCTCGTTCAACGTATCGTCGATGAAATTGAACTGACGGCTCTGCGCGTCGTATTCCCCTTTGAAATAGACGTCGCCCCTGCACAGATAGACATCGGCAGCATCTTCTTCAAAGAGGAAAATATAATCGTCGCCGCCGAACATGTCCGTGTAGCCTTTGTTCCACACGGCGTACAGCGCCATGTTGCGCTCGGGGGTGAACGTATCCGTCTGCGCTTCGGCGCCGCCTTCCTTATTATAAATAAGAGAATCAATATGATTCAGCTTGTACGCAGGTTCTCCGTCGGCACTGGTCGCCCAGCCGGAAAGGAAATATCCTTCGAACGAATAATCGACGGGAAGCTCCACCTCTTCGCCGTAATACACTTGCCGCGTATCATCGGCGGCAGAAGACCCGTCCGGATAATTTGCCAAAAAACGGACGGTATACACTTCCCTGTCAAAATAAAGTTTGAGTACATTGTCCTCAGCGCTCTCCGTGAGCACCAACTGCGAAACTTCGTCGCCGTGCGCAACGCGGCGGAATCCGGTGACCGTCTCTTCGGGAGCGACCGTCGTTCCCACATAATCGCTGTCCGAGACCGACCCCGTCTTCTCATATCCGTCGAGCGTCAGCGTTTGCGTCCAAAGTTCGACGGTGTATTCCACCTTATATTCGGCGCGCAGCGTGATGCCTTCCTGCGGCATGCGCTCATTCCGCGCAAGTTCTTTGTCTCCGTAGAACCATGCGCCGAAAGTGAACCCGCTCTTGGAAGGGATGTAATCCTGCATGAAATCATAGATGACTTCGCCGCTCTTCAAATAAAGGGTCGTCCCCGCATCGAGCGATCCGCCGTTCAGTTCAAGGGTGATGGCGCCGAGCTGCTCCCATTTGGCATATACCGTCATATCTCCCGTCGGGGTGACCGATGCGACGGCGTCACCGGAAAAGTCCTCGGAAAGGTACCAGCCTTCAAAGCTGTACCCCTCGCGCTCCGGCGTAGGCAGCACATATTCCTGCCCCGGCTCTACTTCCGCGGCAGAAATGCTCGCTCCTCCGTCTGTATCAAAAGATATGGAATACGTCTTTGCGCCGCAGGAGACCGCCAGCGCACTTGTCGCCAAAAGAAACATCAGCGACAAAACCAACAAGAATTTTTTCATACAAGAATACTCCTCAAAATGTATGACACGCTTTATGGCTTATACCAAAAAAACCACAAGTATTATACATTGTTTGTCTGTCTACTGTCAAACAATTTATACGGCAAACGCTCTTTCGATCGGCAGGCGGAGCAAATTTTTCGATCCCGCGCCTGCCCGCCGTCTTACGCCTGCTCCCATACCGCATACAGCGTCGTTCCCGCGGGCACCTGCCCGATCTCATCCGCCGCATAGACCGTTCCGCTTGCCCTGTCCTCCCAACCGGCAAAAGTATATCCGCTGCGCACGGGGACGGCGATCGTTCTTTCGTTGATATACTGCATCGACGTTTGCGTGACCTCGAAGGAGAGGAGGTAGCCTTCCTCCGAAAACACGCATGAGAAAAATACGGGACGGTAAGAAGAATTCCAATATCCTTCCCTGTTCACGGCGTCATACGCCGCGTCCGTATAGATCGTCGCGGACAGGTCTCCGTAAAACGCGTGTTCGCCGATCGATGTATCGCTTCGGATGACGACCGATCTGAGGCCGACGCATCCGCGGAATGCCTGTGCGCCCAAACTGCGCAAACTTTCAGGCAGCGCTACGTCCTGCAGCGCCGTGAGATTCGCAAAAGCATTGTTGCCGATCTCTTCCAGGCCGTTGTTCAGCTCCAGCGAAAGGATCCCCGTACAACCGTAAAAAGCAAAATCACCGATCTTTTTGACCGAAGCGGGAATAGAAAGAGACGTAAGCGAGGTGCACTCTCCAAAAGCGCGGCTGCCTATTTCGGTGAGGTTTGCCCCCAAGGAGAGGGAAACCGCCCCGCTGCACCGATAAAACGCGCAATCGCTCACGCGCAGGACTGTATCGGGAAGAGCGATCTCCTCGAGCGACGTGCAATTATAAAACGCATATCTGCCGACTTCTTCCAATCCTCTGCCGAAGTTTAAAGAAGGAAGGTTGATGCAGTTATAAAAAGCAAAATCGCCGATGCTCGTCAGCCTTGTGCCCGTATAATTCACTTCGCTCAACTGCGTGCATCCATAAAAAGCCGAACGGCCTATCGAGGAGATGAGCGGAGGCAAGCTGACGCGGAAGATCGCTTCGCAGCCGTAAAAGGTATAATCTTCCACGGCAGTCGCATTGCTGTTGATATTGACGATGCTCAGATTTTTGCAGCCATAAAACGCACCTTTGCCCATATACCGCGCATTGCTCATCCCGTCTACCTGTTCCAGATTGATATGCCCGTAAAAAGCAAAGTCCGCAATGCCCCTCGTCTCGCTGCTCAGCTGTACATAGGAGACCTTGCTCATTTGGCCCGAATATTGGGCGGCTTTTTCCTCCTCGCCGATCGACATATACGCCATATAATACATGGCGGGCTCGTACCCTTCGTAGCCGACCACCCAATCGCCCGCGTAGATGACGCCGTATTCATCCGCGTTCGCATACAGCGCCGTCCCATAGAACGCAAGATTGCCGATCTGCCTGACCGACGCCGGTATTATGGAAGAAATGGAATTATTGTCCAACGCGGCGCAATCGTAAAACGCATACGGCTCGATGACCTCGAGCGAGTTCCCCAAATAGACGGTGCGCAAAGCGCCGCACCCGATGAACGCACCGATGTCAAGCACCCGCAGCGCCGAAGAATCCGTCGCCTCGAAATACCAAAGATTGTCGCAGCTGCTGAACGCAGAGTTGCCGACGATCTCTACAGAATCGGGCAAAAACACGCGCTCTAATAAAGGACAGGTATAAAACACGGCGCTTGCGATCCCGCGGATATCGCTGCGGAGCGGGACAAACGATTCGTTCCGCAGATCTTGCGGGGTGCTCTCGTCCCCGGCGATCACGATCTCGCCAAATTTACTTTCGACCACCTCTACCAGCCAAGAATCCGCATAGACATACGTTTCGCCCGCTTCCTTCGCCCGGTCATAAATGGCGGTATTGAGAAAGGCAAATTGACCGATGTCCTCTACGCTTTCGGGTATTTGCACCTCCGCCAGCGCAGAGCAGCCGCAGTAAGCGCTGCCGCCGATACTTTCCAACCCTTCCGGGAAAGCGATCTCCGTAAGGGCGGTGCATTCGTAAAAAGCGGATCCGCCGATCGTTTTCAGCGCCTGCTTGTCAGAAAACTCCACCTGACCGAGTTTCACGCAGCCGCGAAACGCATCTTCGCCGATCGCGGCGACGCTGTCGCCCACGGAAACGCTTTCCAGCGAGGAGCAGTTCAAAAATGCCATGCTCCCCACCTCTTCGACCGCGTCCGGGATCTCGAACCCGCGCAGTGCGGAACAGTTCGCAAACGTTCCCGTTCCTATAGAAACGATATGTTCCGGAACGGTGATGTTCGTCAACGAACGGCAATAGTTGAACAAATTATCCGACAAGATCGTGACCCCGTCGGGAATGACGACGTTATCGAGCTGATAGCAAGCCTGGAACGCCTCGGCGCCGATCTCCGTGACGGATCCCGGGATCGTGACAGAGGTCAGCTGCGCACAGCCGTAAAAAGCGCTGTCTCCGATAGACACGACATTGCTGCCGACGATAACGCCCGTCACGCGGCTGCTGCGGAAGGCGGCGTCGCCGATCCTCACGACAGGTTTGCCCCGATATGTGTCCCCTACGTCTACATTCCCCGAAGAGGTGCCGTAGCTCGTCAGTTCAAACGCCATCCCGTCGGAAGTTTTTTGGTAAAAACAACCGTTTTCGTAGTCTCTGTGAAAATAGATGACCTCCGACCAAGGAGAATCCGCATACCCCTGCGAGGCGACCGCTTTGACCCTGATCTCGTAATCGCCTGTCGCCAAACTTATCAACGAATAGTTGGCACGCCGCGCCACTTCTTCCGTACTTACCCCCGCGGCGTCTGTGATCGACACGGTATATCCACGGGAATTCTCCACGTCTTCCCACGTCATTTTATAGGTATCGTCGATGACGATATTTTCGGGAACGGCGAGCGGCTGCTTCGAGCACGCCGCCGAACAGAGGGATATGCCCAGGATCGCCACGGCCAAAAATATTGCGGTTACTGTCTTTTTCATGATATTGCTACCTTGTTTTTATAGAGAAAGCGTCGCGGATCCCGCACCGCTTCCCGCCTTTTTCTTGCGCTTACGGTCGCGCACGATCTCATGGATCCACTTGAACTTGAATTTGCGCACCATGATATCGAGCAGGAAAAGCACAATCGCGGCGATCAGGAGGATCATGGCGGGGTCGTACGTCTTTTCCAGCGTCGGGACAAAGTTGTCATAGATCGAATTGGGATTTTCCATGTCCGTAACGCTTTGCCCCCCGCCTCTCTGCGCAAGTCCGTCCATATAAAGGGCGAGGTCTTGCCGCGTCAGATCGTAATAGGGATCAAACTCTCTCGAATACGAAAAGCTGAAATAACTCTGATATGTGCCGATGATGTTTTCGTTTTCGTCGTATACGTCCAGGATCAGTTTATACACGCCTTCCCGCTTCAAAACGAAGCTGCAGCGGCTATAATCGTTCGCTTCGGAGAGCGTCGTCGTGACATAACGATCCGCGTCCGCCCCCTCCCCGGTATTCAGAGAAAGGGACAAAACGCTCTCCTCCCCTACAGACTCGATCCTTCCGCTGATCGAAACGCCCTCCTCCGGGCGAGAGGGGATGCTGAGTTCGCCGAGAAAATTTTCCCGCTCCATCTCCACCGTGACAACGCTCGGCTCGATATTCGTGACCGGCATCAACGCACCGACCATGTTCAAAATGAAACTGATCCCGTTTGCATCCTGCATGAATGCGGACGACCATTCGCCCCCGCTGAGATCGCACATGAAACTGCCGACCGTTCCCGTACCGAATTTCCACTGCGCATATAGAGGGACGTTAAAATCGCCCGCAAGCACGAGATAATCGTCGTCTCTGACCCTGCCGCCGAAAAATCCGCCGAGCACCGCAGGAAACACACCGGTCTCATCCAGTTCGATGCCGTTGAACAGCACCGAACCTTTATCATACGCCACGGGATTGAACCCGTTTTCATATTCGTTGATATCCTTGATATCGGCTACGTTGAGATCTTCGCGCATTTCCAGGACAAGATCGGCGCTGTTGGTGACGGTATGCAGCCTGCCCTTGCCTAAATCGCAGGCATTTTGCATCTCCTGTGCCGTAGTGCTGCCCGGCTCGATCCCGATCCCGACGATAGAAAGCGTGATCCCGTCTTTATTGAGATTTTCGATCGTCTCCAAATACTCGCTGTCTCCGCCGGAAACGCCGCCGTCCGTAACGATGATCATATGGCGGCGCGCCACATCCGTCAGCCCTTTCAGCAAGGTACCGGCGCGGTTGATCGCTTCCGAAAAAATGGTGCCGCCGCCCGTTTCGTTGATAGAACTGATGGCTTCGCGGATCGTCGTATCCTGTGTGCGCCGCGTGAGAGGCAATACGAGGTCGTACATGGAATTGAGCGCCATCACGCCGATGTAATCCCTTTCGCTGAGGCTGTCCAAACACGCCGATGCCCCCGCTCTTGCCCAGGCGAGCATCGAATCTCCGCCCCCGAATTCCGCCCCCATGGAACCGGACGCGTCGATGATGATCATGACCGCCACGGGGGGCGTATAATTGATCACCTCCACGGGAAGCATGGATTGGTAGACCGTCCCGTACATGTCGCTGCGATTATACGCATTGTTGAGGCCTTCCTCATCCGTACCGCCCAACGTGAGCATGCCGCCGCCATATTCATGTACATAGGAATACAGAATATCGATAAAACCGCTCGGCATATCCTTATTGGCGACATTGTTGAGGATGACCTCGTCATAGGCGCACAACCCGGCGACATCTTGGGGCAGACGACCGGCGTCGGTGTACAAATTGATCACGCTCACATCATATTCGCCCCGTTCTTCCAACAGGTCGACCAGAGCGTCCGATTCTCCTTCGCGGCTCTCAAGAATGAGGACGCGGTCGAATCTCTCCAAATTATAATAAGAATAATACAGGTTGTTTTCTTCGAGCCGATCGTTCTGCGACGCGACTTTTATCTGTATTTTATGAAATCCTTCCTCCGTAAAAACATACGGGATCTCGACCGTGCGCGTGCCCGCTTCTATCACGAAATTGAATTGTTCGCTCTCTTCTCCGTTATCGCTCAGCGACAGGGTGACTCCCGTGGCCTTGTTGCTGTACAACACGCAGCCGAGCGTGAATTCTTCTCCTGCGTTGATATGATATTCCGGATACTCTACCCCCAGCACCTGCACATCGCCCGCGCCGTCTTCAAACCCGTAAGACGAAGGGATATATGCCGTGTCCACGAGGATGCCGCGCGCCGTTACGGACTGTATGACGTCCTCGGCACGCTCGTCCGTCTCCTTTCCGTCCGTCACGAGAACGATCTTGCCGGACGCGTTTTCCGAAAATAATTTGGACGTATAGGTGAGTGCGGCGGCAATATCCGTGCCGCCCGTTTCCGCAGGCAGCTCCGCTGCAAGATACGCATCGAAAATGCCGTCCACATCGCTCGTCATCGGCACCGCATAGCGCTGGTCGAAGCCAAAGGTGACGATGCCTATTTTATAACCGTCATACCATGCCCCCGTTTCCAACGCCGCCTGCATAAAATCGTCGCGCGACTGTTCCGCTTGTTCGCCGGAATCGGATACGTCAACGACAAAAATGATCTCGTTGTATTCGTTGGAAATGTCATAGCGGATATATATGCCCGCCAGCACAAAGACGCAGCAGACGCTGATCACGCAATGCAGCACGAGAGAGATGATACGGTTCCTCGTGCGGCGGTATTTCTTTTTGCTGAGAAAATACATCAGCAAAGCGGCCCCTATCAAAGGGATCAAGAGCAGCAAAAGCCAAGGGGACGTAAATTGAATGGGAAAATTCGACATGATCTTTTTCTCCTCTTACCCCCTTACAAAAACTCGCGTGAATGCAGCAGCCATTCACAGAACAAAAGCACTACGAAAGCGATCGCTATGTATCGAACGAGCTCTTTATACTCGTTCCCGTAAGACTCCACCAAATAGGGGTTCCGGAAAGAATCTGCCTGCGCAAAGATATTGCTCTCCTCGGCGGGGATCTTCGCATAGATCCTCTGCTCGATCTCCTTCCCGAAATCCGTCGTCTGGACGAGCGAATACGTCCCCGGTACATCCAGCCGAAGGGTCGCGGGAAATTCGTTGAAGATCGTCTGCGACTCCCCCGTATATGTGTTGGAGACGGCAAGCTGCGGGCCGCGGGCATTCAGCGTAACGTCCTCATTTACGGAGAACGCATTGCCTTCCACCGTGTACGGGATCCACTGCTCGAACAAATTATAAAACAGCGCACAAAAATCGACAAACCGCATCGAAATATTGGAAAAATGTACGCTGAAGGGGAAAACGAGCACTTTGCTGTTCCCGTCGTTTTTTGCGAGCAAGACGGGGGACGTGTCACAGCTGAGCAAGACCTCGTAAGACGGATCATAGGAAAGCAATTCGGTATAACGCGTCACAAAGATCTTGTCCGCCGCAACATTTTGGAGCAATTCGCTGTCCTGCTTTTCCTGCGTGAGATAGACGCCCACTCCCTGCGTCCCGGCGACGGAAATGCTTCCTAAAGTCAAGCCGGAATTTTCGGGCGCGCTGTCCGGATCCCAAAGGATGACGATGCCGTCCGTAGGCATGACCTCGGGCATGGTGTGCTCGAAAATGTAGAGATCGAACCCCTCCGTGGCAGGTTCGCTGTGCACTTCCGTGACCTGGATATCCCACACGTTTTTCTCCGTGCGGTAATACGACGCCATCGCCCCCAAAACGCCGTTGACGAGATTGTTCGGCGCGGGAGAGCTATATTGGACCTTCAGCACTTCTTTTTTTCCGTCATAGATGGAAAAAGAATCGTCCTGCGAGAAGGAATCGCCTCCGTCCAATACGATATTGATATCCCCGTAAGAATAAAAACGGTCTGCGTCCGCGATGGAAACGAAAAGGACGTTTTCGTCGTTCATTTCGTAATCTTCCGGCTTCAGGTTCCCCGAACGGAAGATCACGGTCATCGTTCTGTCCTGCCTGCACGGAACGAGCGCGCTCAATTCGACCGTCCGGGCGGGTTCGCCCTCTTCCAACTCTTCCGTGTTGACGTCATGCACCTGCGCCCTGAGGGAGACGTTCCCGTCCCTGCCGTAACACGCCACTTCCACAAACAGGGAATAATAGTTGTCCTCCACCACGGTATACGCGTTCAGGATCCCCGCGTTCCACTCCCCTTCCTCCGTGACGTCAACGACGTTCACTTTGGAGGGAATATACGAATATCGGGTATCGGTATATAAGTAAAGTTCGGCGTTTTCGTTTTCGCGGACGACGTTTTCGCAAAGGCGCATCGCCGCGTCGATATCCGAAGCGCCGTAAGAGCACTCGTTTTCGCTAAGCAGCGCTTCCAATCCCTCTTGCACGGCCTGCGCGGACGAAGCCGTCGCGCGCTGCGCAAGGGTGATCGGCGTGGGCCCCGCCACAAAAATACTGACATAGCCGCCCGCCGCAAAAACTTCATCGGCGAGCTGCGCCGCCGCGTCCACCGCCCTGTCGAACCGCGTCTCTCCGCCCGCGCCCGCGCGCATGCTTGCCGATGAATCGATCACGGCGATCACTTCGCGCTCCGTGACGGCGGCACGCGTGATGAGAGCGGGCTGCGCGATCGCCAAGGAACACGCGGCAAGAAAAAGCACCTGGCAAACGATCAGCAAAATGTTGCGCAGCTTGCTGACGGGCAGGCGCTTTTTTTTCAGTTTCAAGCTGAGTGCCCAAATATATGTACTGGAGACGTGCTGCTGCTGATAGTTCGCTTTGATGATATAGATGAGGATGAGCGCCGCAATCGAGATGAATGCCAGCAGCCCCAAAGGCGTCAATAAACTCATGAAAGTAACCCTGTCTTGAAAAACTCCGCAAACAATACCTTTTCGATAGGCTGGGCGGTGGAGACGGAAATAAAATCGGCGTTCCACCGCATACAAAAACTACGCAGGTCTTCTTTCAGCCCTGCGAGTGCCTCTTCGTATGCCTTTTGCAGCGAGGAATTGATGCGTATCTTCATATTCCTCGGATCCTCGACGGATTGCGACTCAGAATCGATCAGGTTTACCCTTCCGCTGTACGAAGGGTCTATCTCCTCAGGCGTAAGCACTTGCAAAAGCATGATCTGCCGCCGTTTGTATGCGAGATAGCTGACCGCTTTTTTCCAATCGGATTCGGTAAAAAAGTCCGAGATGATGAGGGTGAGGCCGTTTTTCGTCCCCGTGTCGGGACATCCGGTCACACATTTTTCAAGATCCGTTTCCCCGTCAAAATCCAGATCGCCGAGATTCGAGATCGCGCGGAAAAAGGAATTTTTTCCGACGATGGTGCCGAACGGGTTTTCCGAACGGTCGCCGCGCATCAGATTGAAGGAGACCTTGTCCATATTGTGGACAGCCAAAAAGCCCATCGCCGCGGCTGCCGCCACGGCGTAGGCGCCCTTTTTCGGATTCTCTTTTCCCATAGACGCGGAGCAGTCCAAAAAGATCTGCACCTGCATCTGCCGCTCGTCCGTAAACAGTTTAAGAAAATATTTTTCAAAACGGCTGAACAGATTCCAGTCGATGCGGCGGATGTCGTCGCCGAGTTGATATTCCCTGAAGTCGGCAAACTCTACCGTCTGCCCATATGTCGTGACCAGGTGTTTTCCGCCGAAATATCCCGTCAGGCTGGATTTTAAATTAAAAGCCAAAGCCTCCAATCGACTGAAAAACCGATCGTTCAAGTATTTATTACTCATGTAAAAGCCGCGTCCGCTTTATTTCTTCCCTTCGTACTTACCGCTGACTTCCTGTACGATCCGGCGGATGATCTCATCCGGAGAGATGCGCTCGGCGATCGCTTCGAAGTTCAGCTTGATCCTGTGGCGCAAAACAGGGTACGCCAGTTCGTTGATATCCGCATACGCGACGTTGAGCCTGCCCTTGATCAGCGCCATCACCTTTGCCGCCGAAATGAGGGCCTGCCCCGCGCGGGGGCTTGCGCCCATCCTGACGTATTTTTTCGCCGCCTCGGAGGCGCATTCGCCGTCCGGGTGGGTCGCGGAAATGAGGATCATGGTGTAGCGGAGCACTTCGGCTGCCACGGGGATCTGGTTTGCCGTTTCGCGCATGTGCAGCAGCTCTTCTTTGGTGCAGGCGCATTCGGCGACTTCTTCCATCGTCTTTTGCGTCATGTCTACGATCTGCACCAACTCGTCGATGCTCGGGTTGGGCACGTTGACTTTGAACATAAAGCGGTCCATCTGCGCTTCGGGCAGCGGATAGGTGCCGTCCTGCTCGATGGGGTTTTGCGTCGCCAAGACAAAAAAGGGCTCTTCCAGCTTGCGCGAAACGCCCATGACCGTGACGGTGTGTTCCTGCATCGCTTCCAGCAGCGCAGACTGCGTTTTCGGCGTGGCGCGGTTGATCTCGTCGGCAAGCACGATATTGCTGAACACGGGCCCCGGCTGAAAACGGAACTGCGAATTGCCCTTGGCGTCCTTGACGATGATATTCGTGCCGGTCACGTCCGCCGGCATGAGGTCCGGCGTGAACTGGATGCGCGAAAAGGGCAGGTTGAACACCCTGCCCAACGACCTGACGAGGCGGGTCTTGCCGACGCCCGGCACCCCTTCGAGGAGGATATTGCCGCCCGCGATCATCGCGACGACCGCGTCCTGCACGACTTCCTGCTGGCCGACGACGTCGCGCGAGATCTCCTTAAAAATGCGATTGCACTGCTTGCAAAATTGTTCGATGCTGCTTTCCGTAACCATGGAATATATTCCTGCTCCTTTCGATTATCTCCTGATGATGTCCGCATAATCTTCGATGATGCCGATGAGATCTTCCGGAATATTGTCGGAAGAAGAGATCTCCTGCTGTGCCTCTTCGTATGCGTTTTCGTACGTCGAGCCGCCGTAATCGGTCTGCCCGTCATTCACCTGATGCGCGGGATTCGTGCTGCCGCCGCCCCCTTCGCCATCGCCTTCGAGATCGCCGTCGCCGCCCTCTTCTTCCTTGTCTCCGTTATCGTCCGGGCTCGGCTTCGGCACCGTGATACTGCCGTCGCCCCCCTGCGGAGGAGAAGGAAGTTCGTTCGTCATATCCGTCTCCGGTTCAAATTCTGCGTCGCCGACCGGCAAAAAGGTCGCCACGAGGAACAGATCTTCCGATACGGCTTTGTCCGTGCGGCAAGGGTCGGCAAAGCCGTCCGACCAGCCGGCAAAGAAATACTCGCCTTCCTCTTCCGTTTCGCCGGCGATCGCCCAGATCACCTTCGCGTCCTCGCCCGCCGTGACCGTCTGCTTATAGAGCACGACGCCCGACTCGTCCGTCTCGCCCGTGAGCCCTAAAATGATGCCCGCTCCGTCTACCGTATAGGTGATAGTATACTCGGCGGGAAGCGCCTGCTCTCCGCGGAGCAGCTCCGCCCCGCTGGGCAGCACGTCCGCCGCGGCGAGCGCGGAGACGGCCGTCGTCCCCAGCCCGAGCGCCGCGACGGCGCTCAGCGTCACGACGATCGCCATGCTGAACACTTTCAACGCGATCTTTTTGACACCGGAAGTTCCGAAATTGCGCAAAATGGAGACGGTATTCGCGCGCTGCGCGCAGGCGAGGGTCTCCTCGCTGTCTTTAAACTCGAGCAAGGTGACCATCCTTTCGTCCAACCCCATCTCCTTGTCTATGCGCTTTGCCGTCTGCCTCTCCGTAGGGCGGAAAAACACAAAATAGAAGAACGGCAGGGCGCCGCCCCAAACGGCGGCAAAGACGATCGCTCCGAGCCATACATGCTTAAAATCGGTGAACCAGAAGACCACGGAACAGACCGCCAAGGCAGCCAGCGCCACGACGAGCCCGCAGACCAGCGATTTGATGACCGCTTCTTTGACGAGCCGCTTTTTGTATAAATGTAAAATTTCATTCATACCTTTTATCTCCTTTTCAGTCTTTCTACATACAGATTCATTATACTATTTTTTTTTTCATTTGTAAAGCAATATATATGGTAAAAAGGAAAACAGACCCTATTTTCAGATCTGTTTCCCCTTTTACCATTGCGGCAGAAATTTCCGCCGCTTATACTGTTGCATCAGTCCGCATAATTATGCGGCAGTTTCCTCGTCGCCGCCGTAGGAATAGAGGACGACGAACTCGATCTTCGCGCGGCAGCTACCCGCCCAATTGTCGTTCCAATTGCAGCCGGAATCAAGGACGTATACATACACGACGATTGTTTGCGCCGCCGTCCAATCGACAAACGGGGTGACGTCCAGCGTCGACAAGCCGACGGGCAGTTCCAATTTCTGCAGCGCCGTGCAGCCCGAGAAGCAGTAGTTCCCTACCTCGACGAGCGTTGACGGCAGAGAGACGCTCTTCAAAGAGGTGCAGCCCATAAAGGCTTCCAGCTCGATCTCCGTGACGCCCTCTTCGACGATCACGGACTCCAGATAGATGCAGTTTTGGAACATCTCTTCGCAGAGGATGCCGATAGAACCGGGGATGGTGACGCTCTTAAGGCCGCTTCCGCTGAACGCGGTGTCCTTCAGTTCTTCGATATTGTCGGCAAACTCGACGCCGGCAAGCGACGTGCAGCCAATAAAGGCGCTGTCGCCGATGCTCGTTACGCAGGTCAGATCCGCGACCCCTTCTCCGAAAGAGTTGACGATCTCCATCTCCCCTTCCGCATTCAGCCGATACAGATAGATCGTTTTCAGCGAAGTGCAGTTTTGGAAAGCATAGTTGCCGATGGTCGTCAGCGATTCGGGGATGTATACCGTTTCCAGCGCCGTGTTATCGGCAAAGGTGTATGTACCGAGGCTGGTGACCGACGCGGGCAGGACGATAGATTTGATATTCGATTCCCTGAACGCAGACCCGCCGATCGTCGTGATGGTCGAAGGCAGATCGATCTTCGTAAAGGGCGTCTGATGGAACATGTACGTCGGGATGATCGTCACGCCCTCTTCAAAGATCACTTCTTCCAGCGCCGTGCAGCCGGAGAACGGCTTGGACGACGAACTGAGCGAAGACGTCTCTTGCAGAGATTGGAAGGTGACTTTTTTCAGCGACGTACAGTTCTGGAACAGGTAGGTGCCGAACTTTTGCAGGCCTTTCGGCAGGACGATAGACTCGAGCGCCGTGCAGCCGGAGAATTCATAGTTGCCCAGCGTTTTGAGCGTGGAAGGCAGCGTGACGCTGACGAGCGAAGCGCAACTGTTAAAGGTATAACCGCCCAACTTCTCTACCCCTTCGGGGATCGCGACACTCTGCAAAGAGGTGCACTCGCGGAATATCTGATTGCCGATCGTCTGCACCGTTTCGGGGATCGCCACGGTCCTGATATTGGCGGCACGGTAGAAAGCGTGATCGCCGATCTCCTCCAGCCCTTCGGGCAGGACGACGGATGTGCCCATATAGTTTTGGAACGCCCTGTCGGGGATCGATTTGGATTCACCCAGCGTGACGATGACGTTGCCGTAGAAATATGAGAACGCATATCCGACGATCTGGTCGGTCGTAAGCGTGACCGTCATATCTCTGAACCCGTTGAGGGCATACGCGCCGATCTTGACGCCTGCCGGTACCGTGTAATTTCCGATGCCGGACATGGCGCCGGGAACGCCGATGGCTTCGGCATCGGCATTCAGCAAGACGCCGTCCTGCGCCATAAATGCCGTGTTGCCCTCGGCGACCGTAACGGACAGCTTGTTGAAAGCGTTGTTTCCGATGGACGTGACCGTAGAAGGCACCGTGATCGCCGTCAGCCCCGTGTTAAGGAAGGCGTCCGCGCCGATCTCTTCCAGCCCTTCGGGCAGTTCGAGAGAGGTGAGCGACTTGGCGCCGTTGAACACGCCGTTTCCGATCGTCTTGAGCGTAGAAGGCAGGATCATCACGGAGATGCTTTCGCAGTCTTCGAACACGCCCGCTTCGATCGTCTCGAGCGACGTCGGCAGGAGCGCTTCTCCTTCGCTGCCGGACACCGCTTTCGTGGCGGGATCATACAGTTGGATGGTGGTCAAGGCGGTGCAGCCGAGGAAGATATCTTCCGGCAGGCACTCGATCTGCGCGTTGAGCACGACCTTTTCCAGCGCCGTACAGCCTAAGAACACGCTGTCCGTATAGCTGGTCGCGCTCGTGCTGTAGCGGGTGGAGGAGGTCAGGTACTGTACTTCTTTCAAAGACAGGCAATTGCTGAACGCCTCCGCGCCGACGCGGGTGACCGTTTCGGGGATGATGACCTTTTCGACGCCGCTTTCGGTGAACGCGTTGTCGCAGATCTGCTGCAAGCCGTAAGGAAGGGTCACGACATCATCATCGCCGTTGAGCGCGCCGTCCGACGTCGTATACTGCACCGTTTTGAGGTTGGGGCAGTTCATGAACACATCCGAACCGAGCATCGTCAGCGCGTCATGCAGGACGACCTTTTCGAGCTTCGCGTTGTTGGAGAGCGCGCTGTCCGCCCTAGTACTAGAGTCCGCGGAAGACAGCTTCGTCACGCCGCGCGGTATAAAGATCTCTGTAAAGCCCGTGTTCTGGAAGCAATAGGTGCCGATGTACTCCAGCATGTCGGGCAGCTTTGCGACGCCCGTTTCGCCCTCGGTCACTTCACCCTTTATGGGATCGTACAGATCGATGGTCGTCAGCGACGAGCAGTTGCAGAAGGTATAATTTCCGAACGACGTGATCTCTTGGTTGAGCACGATCTTTTCCAAGTTCGTGCAGCCGTCGAACATGTAAGTCGCGTAGCCGGTGGCAGAGGTAGAATAGGTGCTCGCCGACGTAAGGTAATGTACTTCTTTCAGGTTCACGCAGTCCCGGAACGAGTAAGAACCCATCCTCTCCACCGATTCAGGGATGATCGCCTTGGTAAACAGAGGCGCCGCTTCGCCCTCGTCGAGCGAACTGCTGCCTGCCCTGCCGCTGCCGAAAGCGTGATTGCCGAGAATGGTAAGGCTTTCGGGCAGGGTCAGTTCGCCTTCGTTGCCGACGAGCTCGCCGCTCGCGTCCAGATACCGGACGGTCTTCAGCTTGCTGCAGTTGGTGAAGGAATATCCTCCGATCATCGTCAGCGCGTCATGCAGGACGACCTCTTCCAACTGCGTGCAATCTCTGAACGTGTAAGAATTGGACGACGCCGTAGGCGTGCTGCTGCCGGTGCTGTAATAGAGCCTTGTGATGCTGCGCGGGATGGTGACCTTGCGGATGGCGGTGCCTTGGAAAGCGTAATTCCCTAACGAAGAGAGCGCGGAAGGCAGCAACGCCTCGCCTTCGGTCTCTTCCACTTCGCCCGAGGCAAGATTTGCGATGGCGACGGTGGTAAGCGACGTGCAGCCGTTAAAAGCGTAATTGCCGATCGTTCCGAGCGAGTCGCTGAGGATCACGCGCTTGAGCGCGACGTCGCCCCGGAATACATAGGTACCCAACGAGGTGACGGAGGACAAGTCTGCTTCCGTAAGGGCGGCGCAGTTGCCGAAGGCATAGTTGCCGATGGTCGCAACGTTGGACAGATCGACATTTTTGAGCGATTCGCAATACTGGAAGGCATAGTTGCCGATAGAAACGACGTCGCCGAGGTCTACATCCGTCAGCTGTGTGCTTTCATAGAACATGTATTGGGGGATCGCCGTGATCCCGCCGAGGTCGGCACTCTTCAAACCGCTGTCCTGGAACAGCTTCTGCGCGCCGGTAAGTTCCGTGATCTCTGCGGGGAAGGTGACCGATTCGAGCGCGGTGCAGTTTCTGAACATATAATTCGGGAGCCAGTCGATCGCCGCGCTGAACGTCACGTTCTTCAAAGAGACGCAGTTGTCAAACATATAGGTCCCCGTATAGCCTGTGGCGCTTGCAAGTTTGGGGATATTGACCGCTTCCAGCGAGGAGCAGTTCCTGAACGCATAATTGCCGATATTGAGCAGCGTGGAAGGCAGGATCGCCTCTTTCAGCGAAATACATTGCGTGAAAGCGTACATCCCCATTTTTTGCAGCCCTTCGGGGAGGTTGATGCTCTTGAGGGAATGGCACTCCGCAAAGGCATAATCGCCGATCTCGGTGAGCAGGCTGCCCTCATCAAAGACGACCTCTTCCAGCGAACGGCAATACTCGAACGCGTTGTCCTCGATGGTCGTCACCGTGGCGGGGATGTACAGCTTTTTGATGCCGTTCTGCCCCGCAAAGGCACTTTCTCCGACGACCGTAAGCCCGTCGGGGAGCCGGTATTCGCCCGTATCGCCTTCCTCCGTTACCGGCCCGAAGGCGAGGACGATCCTCGTCCCGTCCACATTGAGAAGCAGCGGATCCGTCGGGTGCCCGTAATAGTTCTGGTTGCCCGCCTCCACGATGATGGTGCGGAGGGACAGGCACTGCGAAAAGGCGCTGCCGATCTCCACGATGCTCGAGGAGACGCGGACGGTCGTCAATTGGCTGCACGCAGAGAACAGATAATCGCCCAGCGTGATGTTGGCTGTGCTGTCGGGGAAGGACATTTCGGTGAGCGCCGTCCTTGCAAACGCCAGGTTGCCTACCGATTGCAAGCTGCTCTTGGCGGCGCCCCCCACATCCGCGGTGAGGAATTCGAACGAGGTGAGCGCGGTGCAGTTTTCAAACGCGTTGTTGCCGACGGTGACGATGCTTGCGGGCAGTTTGACCGCCGTAAGGCCCGTCCCCTTGAACGCGCTCGCGCCGATCTCCGTCAGCACGGCGCAGTTTTCCAGATTGGCGGACGTGAGCGCCGCCGCGGAAAGAAAGGCGCTGCCGCCGATCGTAGCGAGCTTGCAGTTTTCGGCAAAGTTGATCTGCGCGAGGCTGCCGTTGGAGGAAAACGCGCTCGTGCCGATGGAAGTGATGCCCGCGGCGAAATTGACGGTCGTCAGGTCGTCATTCCGCGAAAAGGCGTAATCGCCGATGGACTGCACGGCGCCGGAAAGGGTAAGTTCGGTGATGCCTGACCCGTAGAACGCGTACCGCTCGATCGTCATGGCGGAAGAAGTGCCGGATGCAAACGTCACGTCCTCCAGCGAACCGACGGCGAACGCATATTCGCCGATGCGCGTAACGGTGGAAGGGATGACGGCGCTGACGATCCCGGAGCCGACCGGGTAGGTGGAAGTGCCGCTCGATTTAAAGAAGGCGTAATCGCCGATCTCGGTGGTGCGCTCGGGCAATACGATCTCCGTAAGGTTGGTGCAGCCCGCGAATACGCCGTAGTATACATAATTTGGCTGGCCGATGCCGGAACTGACGTTTTCGTCCGTGCCGTCCGCCAGGACCAGCGGCGCCGTGCCGCCCTCTTCAAAGATGACTTCGGTCAGGTCGCTGCAGGCATAGAAGGCGCCCTCGCCGATATAGGTGACGGTGTTGGGGATGAAGATGCTCTTCAAAGAAGCGCCGTTGAACATCCTGTCCGTGATCTCCGTCAGCCCGGAAGGCAGCGTGACCGATTCGAGGCTGGTTGCCAAATAGAACATCATCTGCCCGAAGGTGAGCGGCGTGGACGCATCCCTCTCTTCAAAAGAGACGGATATGATGTTTTCATTGTAATAGAAAGCCCTGTCCTTGATCTCTACGACCGTCTTGGGGATCACGATGTTCGCAACGTTGTTGTCGATCGGCGAGAAATACAGCACGTCGATCGCGCCCGTCTCCGCATTTTTGCCGTACAGCACGTTGTCGATCGCCGCATACCGGCTGTTGCCTTCCGCCACCGTGATGTTGGCAAGCGTCGAGCAGAAATTGAACACGTCGATGTTGTCCGTGCCCGCCTCGGCGACCACCCCGGGATCAGTGGAATATTCGGGAGAATAGATCGAGTCGTAATCGTAATCCGACGCATACGTCGCCAAGCTTACGAGCGAAGCAGGCAGGGCTACGTCGGTCAGACCGTTGCAGTTGTTGAACGCCGCGTGACCGATCGAGGTGACGCCTTCGGGGAAGTTGATTTCGCTGAGCCTCCGGCAATAGGAGAACGCTTCGTCGCCGATGGTGATCGCATCTTTCCCCGTAGGAAGAGTGACGCTCACGAGGAACATACAGTCATAGAATGCCTTTTTGCCGATCGCCAGCGTGCCGCCTTCGCCGGAGGTGAACGTGATGCTCGTGAGCGCGTCGCAGCCTTCGAAGGCGCTTTCGCCGATCTCGCTGATCTTTGCCCCGAACGTGATGGCGGTCAGGTTGTCGTTGTCATAGAATACGTTCGCGCCGATCTCCTCCACCGTTTCGGGCAGAACGTAACCGCCCGGCCTGCCGGTCGGATAGTAGACGATACGAGTCATATCTTTGTTGAACAGGACGCCGTCCTGCGCTTCAAAGTTGGGGTTGGCTGCGTCCACTTCTACGCTGGTGAGGCTGGCAGAACCGAACACGCCGTTGATGTCGAACAACGCGACGTTGGGGCCGAGGACGAGCGTCTTGACGGTCGTCGTCCCGGAAGTGGAAGCAAATGCGCCGTTGCTGTATTCGATGTCCGTGATGGCGGTATTGACGATGACCTTCGTCAGGCCGGAGATGTTGCCGAACGCGTTCGCGCCGAGAACTTTCAGGTTTTCGGGCAGGGAAAGCTCCGTGATCCTCGAGCCGGAGTAATAGAACGCGGACTCCTCGATCGTGAGGGCGGGATCTTTTGCCTTGCCCTGGAAGGTGATGAAGCGCAGTCCCCTGCAGCCGTAGAAGGCTTCCTTGCCGATCAGCGACACGTTGCCGGGGATGATGATACCGGTCAGATCCGCGCATTCATAGAAGGCGCGCTCGCCGATGGTAACGACCGTCGAAGCGACGGTGTAATTGCCCGACCTGCCCGACGGGCAGAAATACAGCGTCTTGCCGCCGTCCGTGAACACTACGCCGTCCACGGAAGAATACACGCTCGTATCCGATTGCGTGATGTGCACCTTTTGCAGGTCGTTGCAGGAATCGAAGATGCTGACATCAAAACTTTGCAGACGGGCGGGAAGGGTGATCTCCTCGATGTTGGAATTGAGGAACGCCTCGCTGCCGATGGTCAGCGGCTTTTCCTCCGTCCCTTCCGGCGCAGGCAGGAAGTTGACTTCCACGATCCTGTAGTTGTTGAACGCATGTTCCCCGATGGTCGTCACGCTCGCGGGGACGTTGATCGCAGTCACATAGGTGCCCACGAACGCGTTCAGCGGGATCGACGTGACCGTGTCGGGAACGGTGATCTCGCCGGTGATGCCCATCGGCACATAGCTGAGTTCTACGCCGCCGAACTCGTTGTTATAGATGAGCATACCGTCCGCGGAGAAATAGCGCTTTTCGTACTGTCCGGTGAAGTAGTCGGACGCGTCGTATACGACGATCTCTCGCAGAGACGTGCAGCGATAGAAAGCGGAACCGGTAGAGTTAGAGCCTTCATCGCCCGTGAATACGGTATGGATGCTGTCGGGGATGTTGACGGTCACCAGGTTGGTGCAGCGCTCAAAGCAGCTGCCTTCGATGGTCGTGACGGGCAGCCCGTTATATACCGCGGGCACCGTGACGCGCGTCAGATATTGGATGCCCGGGCCCTGGCTCACGGAATACGCGCTCTGCGAATAGTCGTTCGGGTTGGCGATGAGCGTGTATGTAAACGCTTCTACCCATCTGACGTGCAAAGTCCTGTCCGCCGTCTGGTTCCAGACCATGACGCTTTCGCCCTCGGGGTCGGTAAACTGGGTGCCCACGCCGCCGAATTCGCTGTACCAGCCGTAGAAGGCGCGCGTGCCGTCCGCACTGACCGGAACGGGGAAGGTGAACGGGCTGTCGAAGGTGACTTCCACTTGCACGGTGTTGACCTGCTCCGTCCCCTCTTCAAAATACCCTTCCGAATTTTCGACGGTCAAAGTGACCGTATATGTATTGGCGCTCCATTGCGCGTAATACGTCACGTCCGCCGTGGCGGAAACGGTGTCGCTTACCGGCTGTCCGCCGGAAGCCGCCGTGTACCAGCCGAGAAACGTATAGCCGAGGCGCTCTTCGGAAGAAAGAATGACGGGATCGCCCGCGACGTAATATGTCTCGCGTTCCGTCGCCGCAGCGCCGGCATTGTTGTCCAACGTCACCGTCACATTGGCGTCGACGGTGATATCCACCCATTCGCCGGGCTCGTCCCCGATATAATAGCACACGGAAAGAACGTTGTTCCCCGCCTGCGTAAGCGTGACGGCAGCGCTCGTCGCGTCCTCTACGGGCGTCACGTCCCCGCCGTTGACGCGGACACCGTAACGCGCTACGCCGAGAACGGGGTTCCAGCTCAATCTGCCGCTATTATAGACGATGTTGCCGAGCTCGCGCGAAACGATCGTCTGCGCGGCAAACGAACTGTTCGCCGCGTCCGCGGCGATCGCCTGCACGCCGACGGAAAAATCCGAACCGACCTCGGCGAGATCTTCGTCCGTAGGCGTCCATTCGTTCGTCTCTACGGTGAACGAACGGTCGCCGATGAAAACCGTATAACCCGTCGCCCCTTCTACAGGGTTCCAGACGATGGCGTCGCTGTCCGTGCGAATGTTTTCGGGCGTGGCGAGGCGCGCCTTTTCATATGTCTGCTCCGCCGCCGCGGGAGAATTGTACCCGAACGTCTTAGGCGTCACTTCGACGGTGAGCGCCCCGTAAAACGACTGCAAGTCGAACTTCGTACCGGTCACGGTGAACTCTTCCGTCCCGGAAGCGTCCGTCACCTTGACGACATACGACGCGGCGTTTTCCGTCGCATCCCATGCGGCATACGTCTCTTTGCCGTCGTCCGTAACGGTCAGCCCCGTCACGTCGGCGAGATGGCGTTCAAACACGAAGGGCGCGGACACAGACGTAACATATCCGTCGGCGACCGCCTCCACGGTGAAGCGCATGCCTTCCGCGAGCATGTCACAGTCGGAAAAATCGAGCGCGGGCACATTCACGCGCACGGATGCATGCGTGTGGCCGGGCGTGCCGCAAGTATAGCTGACCAAATAATATTCCGCGTCCTCGATCGCATTGAAAGTGAGATCGAAGCCGTCCACCGTGAACAGCGAGACGCGCGCGAGGGCTTTGTTCGTATAATACGCCGTGGCGGTCTGACCGTTCGCCGTGACGGCGACGGTGTATTCCCCTTCCGCCGCGGAAGCAAAGTCAAACGCCTGCGACAGCGCATTCGTGATCTGTTCGTTGACGGACGTCGCCGCGCCGTCGGGCGCGGTAATGGTGACGGTGTAAGACACGTTCACGCCCATAGAAAGCCAGCTTACGCCTTCGGCGGTGACGGAGACGGCGGGAGCGTCGCTTTCCCATACGGCGAACAGCGTGAGGTTTTCTTTCACGTCCTGCCCGTCCGTGACCATCGCGGTCAGTTTTTCCGCATCGTTTTCATGGCTGTACCACCAGCCGAGGAACTCGTTGCCGTCTTGCGCGGGCAGGTCGGGCAGCATGGTAAGATACAGCTTGCCGCCCGCCGTCTGCACGGCTTCGGGCAGGGCGCCTTCATAGTCGCCGGCGTCGAAGGACAGGGTAAATTCGCCCTCGGCGCTTTCGGCATAGCGCGCATACAGGGTGATGTTCCCCGTGATCTTTTCTTCCGCAAAGTCAAAACTTTCCGTAAAGGCGCTGTCTTTATACCAGCCCACGAACACCATCCCGTCCTTTTGCGGGTCTGCGGGCTCCGCGAGCAGCTTTCCGTTGACGACCTGCGCCGATCCGGTGCCCGTGCCGCCGTCAAGGTCGAAAGTGACCGTGTATGTCACCTTTTCGATCATCTCGTAGGCGGTGTCCTTATACGTAAACGTCAGCTTGCCGCCGTCCAAACGGGCGGCAAGCTCCTCTTCCGCATCGGAAAAGGTCAGCGTCACGGCAACGCCGTCTTCGGTATAATATGTACCGCTGCGTTCGTCGCCCGCTACCGAGAACGTAAACGTAAACGCATCGCCATCGAATTCGACGGTGTATTCCGTTCCGTCCACATCCGCATAATAGGCGCCGGTCAGGGGCTCGCCCTGCTTGTTTTGGCATGCGCTCGCCGCAAAAAGCACGATGCCGAGCGACAACGCCGCCAGCAGGCACAGGCACGCCATCAGCGCCAAACGCTTGATGTTTTTCATAGCCTCCACTCTCCTTCTGTGATTCCGATCCCGCCGCCTTTTTCCGCATTTTTCATGCGGAACGGAGCCGCCCCTGTCTTCCCCCGTAAACCATAGTACAGCAGATGCAGACGGTACACTCCCGCACGGTGTGATCGTTTTTTGTATAATTATACCGAACCATTTCTAAAAACGCAAATCATTTCGCCCGCCTTTCACAAATCGTATACATTAGAATTATAAATGAAAGCTATTCGAAAAACCGATACTTCTGCCCGCTCCTATCGACAGAAAGAAATTTCGGCAAAAAAATGCGGGGGCGCACCGTCATTAAGACGGTGCGCCCCCGCGCCCGAAAAAACGCGTTCAAAACAGCTGCAATACATCCACCAACACCGCAAAGCCCAGCAGCAAGACGAAGCCGACGGCATGGATGACGGCCTCCGCCTTGCGGTTGATCGGTTTGCCGCGCACCCACTCGACGGCGGTAAAGACGATCTTAGAGCCGTCCAAAGCGGGGATCGGCAGCAAATTGAAGACGGCGAGATTGACGCCGATAAAGGCGGAGATCTCCAAAAACTGCTGCAAACTGCGCGAGGCGATCTCGGATGTGAGTTTGATGGTGCTGACCGGCCCGCCGAACGCGGAAAGGCCCAGATCCCCCGTCAACAGCTGCCCCAGCACCTTGAATACGGTGCCGCCGATGCGGAAGGAATAGGTGAACGCCCTGCCGACCGTCTCGAAAAAGCCGAAGCCCGTATACGATACGGAATAGACGCGGTAGGCAAAACTTTCCCCGTCCTCGGCATACTGCTTTCGGACGCCGATCGCCTCCCAAAGGGCGGCGGCGTCGGTCAGCCCGTCGAAATCCGCGTCCGCGCGCAGCATGACCCGCACGTCCTGCACGCGCCGCCCCTCCTCCTCCGTGCGGGAGAGGGTAAAGGTGACGAGATCCCCCTTCTTTTTTCCTTCCAGCACTTCCATCAGGTCGGTCGTCAGGTAGATGTCCTTCCCTTCGCAGGCAAGGATGACGTCGCCGTCCTGCAAAGAATACTGCCGGCAGGCGGGATCTTCCGCGGGCTCGGCATACACCATCAGCAGCAGCTGCCCGCAGGCGAAAAAGGAAACGAGGAGCAACAGCAGCGCCAAAAGATAATTCATGACGGCGCCCGCCGCCAGCACGACGATGCGCTGCCACGGCTTTTTGTTATGAAAAGCGCCGGGGCCGGGCGCTTCGGCGTCCTCTCCTTCGAAAGCGCAGTACCCGCCCAACGGCAGACAGCGCACCGAAAGGAGTTCGCCGTTCTTTTTTTTATGCTTGAAGAGCGCCGGGCCGAAGCCGATCGCAAACTCTTCGATCTTAAAATGCAATATCTTGCCCGCGGCGTAGTGCCCGAATTCGTGCACGGTGATCATGGCGAGCAGGATCAAGATCGCCAGCACGATCGAACCGAACGTATGCATGACGCTTGCAAAGGAAAGCAGGTTGACCATGTTCCTCCCTTACCGCAGCCGCCCGCGCGCGAGGCGGCGCGCCGCCGCGTCCGTCTCCTCCAGCAGGGCGTAGCTTTCGGCGGGGCGGCGGGGCAGTTTGCCGAGCGTATCCTCTATGATCTCGGCGATCTGCGTGAATTTGATCTGCCCGTCCAAAAAAGCGCGGACGGCGACTTCTCCCGCCGCGTTGAGCGCGCAGGGAAGGTCTCCCCCTTCTTTCGCGCAGGCGAGCGCCAGCGCAAAGCAGGGATAGCGCGCAAGGTCGGGCGAAGAAAAATGCAGCGCGCCGAGCGACGCGAGATCGAGCGGGGCGACGTTCGCGCGCAGCCGCATCGGATAGGTCAGCGCCAGTTGGATGGGCAGCTCCATCGAAGGGTAACTCATCTGCGCGAGCACCGCCCCGTCCTCGAAGGCGACCAAGGAATGTACGACGCTTTCTCGGTGCATGACGACTTCCACCTTTTCGGGCGGGGCGCCGTACAGATGCATCGCCTCGATGACCTCGAACCCCTTGTTCAGCATGGTGGCGCAATCCACCGTGATCTTGGCGCCCATCTGCCAATTCGGATGCGCCAGCGCCTCTTTTGCGGTGACGTATGGCAGTTTTTTGAGCGGAACATCGCGCAGCGCTCCGCCGCTCGCCGTTAATATCAGCTTGGAAAAGGGCGCCTTTCTGTCGAAGGCGAGGCACTGCCAAAGCGCCGAATGTTCGCTGTCGACGGGCAGGATCTTCACACCGGCCTTTTCGGCGGCGGGCATGACGATCTCTCCGCCCGCCACGAGGCTCTCCTTATTGGCGAGCGCGACGTCCTTGCCGGCGCGAACGGCGCACAGCGCCGCCTTCAGCCCGGCAAAACCCGTGACGGCGATAAAGACGATGTCCGCCCCGGGAAAGGAACACGCCTCCTCAAACGCCCCCTCCCCCCGCGCGAAGCGGACGCCCGCCGGCACGGCGAGCGCGTCCCCCTCCGTGCGCAGCGCGGCAAAGGCGGGGCGTATGCCGCCGACCTGTTCGGCGAACAGCCCGCCGCCCGTATTGGCGGCGAGGGCGACGAGGCGGAACCGGTCGGGATAGCGCTCCGCGACGCGGATGACCTGCCTGCCGATGGAACCCGTGCTGCCGATCAAGGCGATCTTTTTCTGCATGATCTTTCTCCGTAAATAGTGTACGCCGAGGGGCGCGCCCGATATGCGCGCCCCTATACAAAAAATACCCGCGCGGGGCAGGTATTTTTTTCTTTTCAAAAGAGGACGAACAGTTCGAACACGATGTAGACAAACGTGCTTGCGAACAGCGTGCCGTCTATCCTGTCAAGGATGCCGCCGTGCCCGGGGAGCAGCTTGCCCATGTCCTTGATGCCCGCCTTGCGTTTGATGATGCTCTCGGCAAGGTCGCCGAATTCCGTCATGACCGATGCGATGAGCCCGATCGCCGCAAAGACCGCCCACGGCGCCCACGCCTCCCCCGCGCCCACGCCCGCATAGACGTATTCGGTGCAGAGGGAATACAGCCAATACAGCAGCACGCTTGCGCCCGTGCCGAACACGACCCCGCCGACCGCGCCCGAAACCGTCTTGTTGGGGCTGATCTCGGGGCAGAGCTTTTTGCCCTTGCAGAGGCTGCCCACCACAAAGGCGAAGGTGTCCGCCACGGGAGAAATGACGAAGATGATGAGCAGCGCCAGCGTAGATCCCGCGGGCAGATCGTTGGCGAGCAGCATGGTCGCCAATAACACCGTCGGGTAAAAGCCGCACAGCATCGCCCCGCCCACCCCCTGCAGCCCGCAGCGCTTGTGGTCGAACACCAACAGGCACAAGAGGACGAGCGCAAAGAGAAAGGACAGATTCAAAAGCCCGCGAAACCCCTGCTCGGGAAAGAGGGCCTCCACAACGTAATAGGATGGCGTAAACAGCGCCGCATAGGCGTAGACGGCTGCCTTCTGCGCGGGCGCCAACGAAAAGGCGGGCGGCGCCAAAGTACCGTCCTCCTCCTGCTTCCGGTATGCGCAGGCATGCACCATCTCGTATGTGCCGATCAACGAAAAGGCATACACGAGGATGCCGAACAGCCAGGGATGGATGTTGCGCAAAAAGAAAAAGCCGACGATGACGCCGATATAGACGATGCCCGTGATGAGACGCTTTTTCATGCCGTCAGCCCCTCCGGATGTTGCCGAAGCGCCTGTCGCGCGCAGAATAATTTTCGATCGCGCGTTCGAGGTCGCGCTTGGAAAATTCCGGCCACATGCGCTTGGAAAAATACAGCTCGGAATACGCCGCCTGGTAGAGGAGGAAATTGGAAAGGCGCACCTCTCCCCCCGTGCGGATGATGAGGTCAGGATCGGGTACGCCCGCGGTGGAAAGAAGGTCTTTAAAACTCTCCTCGTCCACGAACCTGCCGCAGGCGACCGCCGCGTTGACCGCGCGCACGATCTCCTGCCGCGCGCCGTAGTTGAGGCAGATGTTGAAAAGCCCGCCCGTGAACCCCGCCGTCTCTTCCGCAACGGAGAGGATATCCGCCTGCACGTCGGGCGGCAGCACGGAAATATCGCCGAGCACGTTGATCTTGACCTGCATTTCCAACAATTTATCCCGCTTTTTGCCGAAATAAAGGCGGATAAGCTCGAAAAGATCGTCCAATTCCTCTTTCGGACGGGAAAGGTTTTCCGCCGAAAGCGCATAGACGGTCACGATGCGCACACCCAGCCGAAAAGCGTGCGTACAGACTTTGGTCATGTTCTGCACGCCCGCCCTGTGTCCGTACGAACGGGGGCGGAAATGGCGGCGCGCCCACCTGCCGTTCCCGTCCATGATAAAGGCGACATGGACGGGCAGTTTGATCCTGTTCATAGGCGCCCCGCTCAGACGGACATGATCTCTTTTTCTTTTTCGGCGGTGTGTTTTTCGATCTGCTCGACGGTTTTGGCGACCGTCTTTTCCACTTCCTTTTCGAGGGAAGTGCATTCGTCCTCGGAGATCTCCTTGCCGTTTTTCATCTTTTTGAAGGCTTCCATCGCCTCACGGCGGATGTTGCGCGCGGCGACCTTCGCCTCTTCGGACAGCCCCTTGATCTGCTTGGCGATATCGCGGCGGCGCTCCTCGGTGAGGTCGGGGAAGATGAGGCGGATGACCTTGCCGTCGTTGGTGGGCGTCAGCCCGATGTTCGACTGAAGGATCGCCTTTTCGATCCCCTTTAAAAGACTGGTATCCCAAGGGCTGATGACCAGGCACTTTGCGTCGGCGACGGCGATGTTGCCCACCTGTTGGAGGGGAGAAAGAGTGCCGTAATAGTCCACTACGATCTTGTCCAATACGTGCGGATTTGCCCTGCCGGCGCGGATACCCGCGAATTCTTCGCGGAGGACGCTGACCGTCTTGTCCAGCTTGTCCTCAAGAGTAAGCAAGACTTCCTGTGCCTTTTCGTTATCGATCATGGTATTTTCTCCTTATCTTTATTCGCTTACGATGAGCGTGCCCGTGCGCTCGCCGCAGACGGCGCGCACGATGGCGTCCTGTTCCGAAAGGGCGAACGCCAGCACGGGAATATTGTTGTCCATGCACATGGTGATCGCCGTCGTGTCCATCGCCTTGAGCCCGCGGTTGATCACTTCCATGTGCGAGATCTTTTCGATCTTGACCGCCGACGGATTCGTCTTGGGGTCGCTGTCATAGATGCCGTCCACGTTTTTGGCGAGCAGCAGGATGTCCGCGTTCGTTTCCGCCGCGCGCAGCGCCGCGCCCGTGTCCGTCGAGCAATACGGGTTGCCCGTGCCGCAGGCAAAGATGACGATCCTGCCCAGTTCGAAATGCCGCAGCGCCTTGCGCAGGATGAACGGCTCGGCGACGCTGATCATATTGAGCGCCGTCTGCACCCGCACGGGGACGCCCCGCTGCTCGATGGCGTCCTGCATGGCGAGAGAATTGATAACGGTGGCGAGCATGCCCATGTGGTCGGCGGTCGTCCTGTCCATATGCGTGCCCTGCCGCCCTCGCCAGAAATTGCCGCCGCCGATGACCAACCCGACCTCTACGCCCAGCGCGTGTACGCGCACGAGCTGATCGACGACGCCCGCGATGATCTTTTCGTCCAAGCCGAAGCCGTTTTCTCCGGCCAGGGCTTCGCCGGACAGCTTGAGGATGATCCTCTTATATTTGGGTACCGGTTTTTCCATGTGAACCTCCGCTCGCGGCGGCGCGCCGCCCTCTCTTCCGCCTTTGAAAAAAAGGCACACAAAATAACGTTCGTGTGCCTTTGCTCTGTTATCAGCCTTTCATCTTGGAAACTTGCTTTTCCACTTCTTCCGCGAGGTCGTCCTTCTTCTTTTCGATGCCCTCGCCCATTTCAAAGCGTGCAAACCTGCGGACGGTGATCTTTTCGCCGATGGAGGCGATCGCCTCCGTGACGAGCTGCCCGATCGTCTTGGAAGAGTCCTTGACGAAGGGCTGTTCGAGCAGGCAGAAATCTTCGTAATATTTCTTGATCCTGCCGGCGACCATCTTTTCCGCGATGTTTTCGGGCTTGCCCTCGTTCATCGCCTGGATCTTGAGGATCTTTTTCTCCTCTTCCAGCACCTCTTCGGGCACTTCCTCTTTGGTCACGTACAGGGGCTTTGCCGCCGCGATCTGCAGGGCAATATCATGCACCAATTCCTTGAATTGGTCGCCGCGCGCGACGAAGTCCGTCTCGCAGTTGACTTCGACGAGGACGCCGACCTTGCCTCCCATGTGGATATAGCTGTCGACGATGCCTTCCGCGGCGATGCGGCCCGCCTTTTTGGCTGCGGTCGCCATTCCCTTTTCGCGCAGGATCTCGACCGCCTTGTCCATATCGCCGTTCGCTTCGGTGAGCGCCTTTTTGCAATCCATCATGCCGACGCCCGTCTTCTGTCTGAGGGCGTTGACGTCGCTTGCCGTAATTGCCATAATTCTCTATGCCTCCGTTCTTTTCCTTACTGTTTTGCTTATTCCGCGGCGGCGGGCGCTTCCGCTTCCTCCGCCTGCTGCTCGGCTTCCTCGGCAGGTTCGGCGCCCTCGTTGACCGCCTCCTGCATCTCCGCATTCACCGCTTCGCCCTGGTTCGCCTCGATGACCGCGTTCGCGATGACCGAAGAGAGCAGTTTGACCGCACGGATCGCGTCGTCGTTGCCGGGGATCACATAATCGATGAGATCGGGATCGCAGTTGGTATCCGTGATCGCGACGATGGGGATGCGCAGCTTTCTCGCTTCCTGCACGGCGATATCCTCGTTGTGCGGGTCGACGATGAACAATGCGCCCGGCAGCGTCTTCATCTCGCGGATGCCGCCCAGATTCGCTTCCAGTTTGTCCATCTCCTTTTTCAGCCCCAAAACTTCCTTTTTGGGGAGCAGGTCGAAGTCGCCCGACTCTTCCATCCTCTGCAGTTTGTTGAGGCGGTCGATCCTCGAGCGGATGGTCTTAAAGTTCGTGAGCGTGCCGCCCAGCCAGCGGGAATTGATATAGAACTGACCGCAGCGGGTCGCCTCCTCCCGGATCGCTTCCTGCGCCTGCTTTTTCGTACCGACAAAGAGGATGCTCTTGCCCGCCCTGACGGTGTCGACGACGAAGTTGTACGCCTCCTCCACGAGGCCGACGGTCAGCTGCAAGTCAATGATGTGGATGTCGTTGCGCGCCGCAAAGATGTACTTCTTCATCTTGGGGTTCCATTTTCTGGTCTGGTGACCGAAGTGCACGCCCGCTTCGAGCAGCTGCTTCATGGTGATGACTGCCATAAAAACCTCCGTTTGCTTCCTCCCGCACGCGCAAACACAGCCGCATCAGCCCGCCCGGTTGAGATTTTGGCGGGAACGGAATGCGGCACGCGCACGGTGTGAACTATTATAGCCTGTCTATTTTAGCATAAACAAAAGCGTTTTGCAACCGATTTTATGCCCGCGGCGGGCAGGAATTCACTTTAAATGTGCCCTCCGCCGCGCGCGGTCACTTTTTGTGGTCGTGATTTTTGCAGCCGCAGCCGCAGCCTTCTTCGTAATCGGTATCGAGGGACGCCGCTTCGTCCGCGTCGTCGTCCTCTTCCATCACGCGGCAGAACTCGTCGAACACTTCGTCGAGCAGTTTATCGTCGTCGACGGGATAGAGCATCTCTTCCTCGTCGCCTTCTCCTTTTTTGATCTCGAGGATGGCGACGTCCTCCCCTTCCTCGTCCTCGCTCTCTTCGTCGGCGGGCTGGAAAAAGGCGAACCAGCGCTCTTTGTATTCAATGGTGCCTATATGATAGCATTTGTGGATCTTGCCTTCGTCGTCCTTGAGCTCGACGAGATTGACTTCTTCCTCGTCCTCGCAGCCGCAGTCGCACCCTTCTTCATGCAATTTCTTTTCGCTCATGAGCCGTTCTCCTTGTTGATTTTATGCAGATACCCTTCCAAAATATAGGAAGCGGCAATGCTGTCGATGGTCTTTTTTCTGTCTTCGCGGCGCACGCCGCCCGCGATGAGCACCCGCTCCGCCTCTACCGTGGTGAAGCGTTCGTCCTCAAAGACGATCTCGATGTCCGTCTTCGCGCGCAGCCTTTCCACAAAACGGCGGGTCTTTTCCGTCTGCGCCGATTCCGTCCCGTCAAAGTTGAGGGGAAGCCCGCAGACGATGCGCCCCGCGCCCTTTTCTTCCGCAAGTTTGGCGAGCGCCGCGGCATCCGCCTCCGCGTCCTTCGTGCGCCGGTACGTTTCGGCGGGCAGCGCAAAGGTATTGAACGGGTCGCTGGCGGCGACGCCTACCCGTTTATCGCCGATATCGAAGGCGATGATACGTTTTTCCATGGATCTCCTTGCCTTGTTTTTTTCAGTATACCATACTTTCTCCGCTCCGTCCACAGTTTTTTGAAAACAGTGGATGAAATTTCGGAAAAAAAAGGAAAGCCCGCGCTTTCCTCCTTCCGCACCGACCGGCCGGTAAACTTATTCCTGCGGCGGCCCGTCGGACTGTTTTGCCTGCGGGGCGGCCTCGGCATCCGCCTGCGTCGCTTTTTGCGCGCCGCGCCCGCAGCGCACGGCGACGAGAAAGAACACAAAGCCGATCAAAAACATGACGGCGAGCGCGGCGACGCCGATGCTCTGCGCGGTAAATACCGTCTCTACCCCTTCCATCTCAAGCCGCATGAAAAGGGGCGTAAAGGCGTCCGTCACCGCGCCGACGAGCAGGGTGCCCATGAACGCGGCGCCCTTACCGAAAATATCGTAGATGCCGAAATATTCGCCCGCCTTTTCCTGCGGGATGATCTTCGCATAATAGGAGCGCGACATCGCCTGGATCGTCCCCTGAAAGAGCCCCACACAGACGGCGAGGATCCAAAATTCATAGGCACGGTCAAGGAAAACCGCGTACACGGTGATAAAAAAGTAGGCGGCGATGCAGACGATGATGAGATTTTCCGGCTTGACCTTGCGCGACAGCATCCCCAAAAGGATGGCGGCGGGGAAGGCGACCACCTGCGTGACGAGCAGCGCGATGACGAGCATGACGGTGTTCAGCCCCAGCGAAGTCCCGTACGCCGTCGCCATGTCGATGATCGTATAGACGCCGTCGATGAAGAAAAAGAAGGCGATCAGGAAAAAAAGCACCTGCTTTTTCGTGACGATCTCGCGCAAGGTCGCGCCGAGGCTTTTCAACCCGGCGCGCACGGGGTGCCCGCCCGGTTCAATGAAGCGCTCCTGCCGGTACGACTTCCACAGGGGGATCGAACAGCCGACCCACCAGACGGCGACGATGAAAAAGACGAGGGGCATCGCCACTTGCCTGGAAAAGGCCTGCGCCACCGCATAGAGGACGTAGACGACGATGGTGAGCACGAAGGGGAGGCAGCTGCCGATATACCCCCAGGCGTAACCGCGGGAAGAGATCTCGTCCATGCGTTCGCGCACGGTCACGTCGCAGAGCATGGAGTCGTAGACGACGATGCTGAGCTGATAAGCGCTTTTGGCGAGGACGTAGAGGACAAGGAACCACAGCCAATGCTGCATGAAGCCGAGCACGGCGCAGCCGAACACGCCCACGAGGATGGCGGCGGAAAAGATCTTTTTGCGCATGCCTCGCAGATCGGACAGGGTGCCGAGCGTCGGCCCGAGCACGGCGACGAGCGCCGTGGAGATGCTCGTGGCGTACGCCCAATAGGACAGGTAACTCGCCTCCGAAATGCCCTGCTCGCTCGCCACCACATTGAAAAAGATGGGCAGCAGGGTAGAAACGAGCAGGGTAAAAGCGGAATTGCCCACGTCGTAGAGCACCCACTTTTTTTCAAGCGGGGTCATCTTAAACTTCATGATCTCTCTCCTCCTGCGGGGACAGGACGGGTATGTTCCGCCACCCCCGTTTATGACTGAACGTATCCCCGAACGCGGGCGGCAGCGGCGCTTTGCCGCGCACATAGCCGTCAAAACCCGCGATCAGCGCCGCCGCCTCCCCCACCGCCTTTTCCGACAGTTTGCTGAGGCGCATGTTGCTGTCCTCGCAGGCGGGGATGGGCCTTTTGGCGATCATCATGCCGTGCATCTCTTTATAATTCCCCGAAAATTTGAGGACGAGGCGGACGAGCGCCCGTTTGGGCGCATGCGGCGCGCGCAGCAGCCCGTTGTAAAAGACCATCGAACGCAGCGCCCTATACGCCTCCTGCGGGCGGATGCCGAAAAAGGGCGCGATCACGGCGGCGTTTTCCTCGCTCGGGCATATATGCGCCGTCAGGTCGGCGGAGAGAGGCTCTCTCCCCTCCGACAACAGCAAAAAACGGTCAAATTCGCTTTCGATCTCGGTATGCGTCACGCCCGAAAGGCGGATCTTGTTCTCGATATAGCTGTGGCAGGCGGCATCCAGCGCGAAATGGCAGATAAACCCGTACGCATAGGCGGCGTCCGCCTCCGTGCCGTTTTTGACGATCTCCGCCGCGGGAAGAAAAAATTTCGACGCAGGTTCCGCATGCATGCCGAAACCGATGCGATTCACCCGATCGCTCCCCAACGGCTTATAATAAAAGAGCAGGTCGGGTCCGTGCAATCCGATATCGTAGAGGGCGCGGCACCGCTTTGCCGCCGCGGCGGGCGCGCCCGTAAGCAAGGAAAGCACCTTTTTTCCGAATACATAGTGTGCGTAAGTAGAGGGCATAAAAATTCTCCGAACATCTTGATTGTAGCAAAATCCGCGGAAAAAATCTACCTGTCGGCGCGGATTCTTTCTATTTTACAAATATTTTACAAGTAAAGCGCATGCGCCCCGCCTTTGCAGGCAAAAACCGCGCGTACATCCTTTTCGGCACCGATGCAAGGCGCATCTTCACGCGGCGGCTTTCTCCCCGACGCGCGTCCAAGTACTGCCGGCATATCCCTCCCGCAGGCATCTTGCCGCGGATGCGGGATCGGCAAGCACCGACGCAAAGAGGCGAACACCGTCCGCCTGCCGGCCGTTCCGTTTACCGCATTATATTTTTTCATGATCTCCGTCATTGCCTGCGGTACCCATTATAATAATTATACTACTTTCCCGAAAAAACGCAAACAGATCTTATCCTAAGCTGTGTGCCGCACCCCGCGCGATCTCTTTTCCGGCGCAGGCCGAAAACGCGCGAAAAGCCGCCGCACGGTACCGTGCGGCGGCTTTTCGCCGGAGCCTCCTGTCATGCTCCTTTTTTCGCCTTCTTATCCTCGCTTTCAAAACCTTCCAGCTTTTCGTCGATGTAGGCGTCGATCTTTTCTTTCAGCTCGTCCTGGCTCATGCGCACGAGCGCGCGCGTCTTTTTGCTGTTGGCGACGAGCAGCGCGCCTCCCGCCATGCCGAGAAGCATGCCGATCATAAATTTTTCCATGGTTTTTCCTCCGAAGGGAGATCTACGACTCCCGTAGCAGTATGCCCGCCGCGGCGGGATTTATGCGCCGCCCTCCCCTTCTTCCTTTCCCGCGGCGCGGCGCAGGATCTCGTTTTCCTTCGTCAGCTTTTCGATCTGCTCTTTGAGACGCCCGTTCTCTTCCCGCAGCGACAGGGCGAGGCGGTCATACAGATCGTTGATCTCCCTTTCAAGGCGGCGCTGCAGCGCGTCGCTCCGCACGGGGAGGGCGACATTCAGCCCGAGCGCCTCGGCAGTCCGTTCGATGAGTTCCGGCTGTTTTTTGACGATATTGCGATACTTGTTCTGATACCGCAGCATCTGCTTTTCGTCTCCGGCACAGATGTTGGCGATGGCGCGGCGCACGGAGCAGCCGCGGCTGCGCTCGAGCAAGATCCTGCGAAGCATCTCCTCCCTCTCCGCCTCGGAGAAGGGGCGTATCTTTTCGGCATGCAGCCGTTTGCCGCACAAGATCTCCTTGGCGCGCCCGTCTCCGCTCTTCAAAAATTGATAATAGTAATTGCGCACGCTGCCGCCGGCCCTGCCCGAACGCCTGCCGTATGCCTCGAACAGGCGAGAGAGCGGTTCTCCCCGCTGCCTGCCCTCGGCGACAAATTCGATCAGCTCTTTCGCCTCCCGCACGCTGTAACCGTTGATCTTATCCATACAAATGCCTCCTTTGGGGTTTGCCGATTTATTGACATATATCCGTAATCCTATACATATAATGTAACGAAAATACCGAAAAAACTGCCCGCGCTGCGGGCGGAGACAGCCATGAAGGTGTATTTTTCCTCGAAAGTGCCGTGCCTTCTGCGCATCGGCGGCGAGACGGCAACCTGCGGCAGACATCCGCTCTGCGCCGATCTGCCCGAAAACGAGGTGACGCTCGCCGAATTTTTTCCGTTTGACGGCGGATTGATGCCCGCCGCCGCACCGATCGGCAGAGATACCGCCCCGCCTTTTTGCGACGTCGCCCTCTTCAACGGCGGCATGTGCGTGCACGCTGCCCGCTTTTGCGGCGCGCGGCGGGGCATGCGCGTCTTGGCACAGGAACGGGAGGGACGGGCGATGCTCACGCTCTACCGCGACGGCGAACTGCACCTCGCCGCCGAGGATAAGGATACGTTCGGCGTCCTGGCCCTGCCGGCAGAAACGGAAGATGCTTCGCTCGGCAGGCTGCGCTTTGCAGGCAGGACGCTGCTGTACGCCGAAAGCCGTGCGGGAAAGAAAAAGCGCCTCACCCTCTTTGACGGGGCATCCCCCCTCTTCGACGGCGAAGTGCTCGGCTTTGCGGGGGGAAACGAGCTCGTCACGCAGCGCCCCCTGTACGATATCCCCGGCCACGTCGCCGAAAGCACTTGGACGGCGGAAGGGGGCGGCCTGCGGCTCCTGCGCAGCGAAGTGCGGGAGCGGGAAGGCTTCGACCCGGCGGCGCTGCCCGAGCGGCTGCGCCCGTTCGCCTTTTTTCAGACGGTGCTCGCCCGCGGCGATCCCGCCAAATACCTGACCCCCGCCCTCGCGGAGCGCACAAAGGAGATCGCGGGGTATCTCGGCGATTTTTGCCGTGTCTGCCTGCCCCCGCCCGCCTGTTATAGAGCATACGGAGAAGAAAACCACGTCGCGCTCGCCTACCGCGAACGGAAAAACCTCTTCCGCCTGCGCCTGTTTTCCGCCCCGCTCGAGGACGGAAAGATCGCAAACCTCCTTCCGTCGGACGAAAACTGAACCCCCTTTTGCCCCGTTTCCGATGAAAACGGGGTGAATTTTTCTGCCTGCGGCGCGCATGCGCGGGCAGAGAAAACCAAATCACTTGACAGAATGCGATTTTTTGGATAAAATAATCAAAAATATCCTTGACAATAAAGCGGAAGGGCCGGCGGGCGGCAAGACCGCCCCTGCCGTCCCCTTTACGGGAGCATATCATGAAACTTACGGGAGCAGAGATCCTCATCCATTGCCTCAAAGAACAGGGCGCCGACACCGTGTTCGGCTATCCCGGCGGCTGCGTGCTCGACATCTACGATGCACTCTACCGCGACGGCTCCATCCGCCACATCCTCACCGCGCACGAGCAGGGCGCGGCGCATGCGGCGGACGGCTATGCGCGCGCGACGGGTAGGACGGGCGTCTGCCTGGCAACTTCCGGCCCCGGCGCGACCAACCTCGTGACGGGCATCGCCACCGCCTACATGGACTCCGTCCCCCTCGTCGCCATCACGGGCAACGTGAACGTCGCGGGGCTCGGGCGGGACAGCTTTCAGGAAGTGGACATCGCCGGCATCACCATGCCCGTGACCAAACACAACTATATCGTCAAGGACGTCAACAAGCTCGCCGAGACCGTCCGCGAGGCGTTTTATATCGCAAACGCAGGGAGAAAGGGCCCCGTGCTCGTCGACATCCCCAAAAACATCCAGACGGAGACAGCGGAATACGAGCCGGTGCCCGCGCACGGCTATACGCCCAAACCCGTCGCCAAAGAGGCGCTGGCGGAAGCGGCGAAGGCCATCCGCACTTCTAAGCGCCCCCTCATCATCGTCGGCGGCGGCGCCGTCAGTTCGGGGGCGGCGGACAAAGTGCGCGCCCTCGCGGAGCGCATCCAGGCGCCCGTCTCCTCCACCCTCATGGGGCTGGGCGTCTACCCCTCTTCCGACGAACGCTTCCTCGGGCTGGTCGGCATGCACGGCACCGACGCGAGCGCCAAGGCGTTTCTGCGCGCGGACACGGTCATCGTGTGCGGCATGCGCTTTTCCGACCGCGTGGCGGGCGACCGCAGCAAATTCCGGGACAGAAAGACGATCATCCAGTTCGACATCGACGCGGCGGAGATCGATAAAAACGTCAAAACGGACATCTCGGTGATGGCAGACCTCGGCGAGATCTTAAAGACGCTTTTGCCGCTTTTGGAGCAGGCGGATCACGCCGATTGGCTCAAAGAGGTCAACGCCTATAAAGAATACGAAAAGAACACCGCCCCCGCGCCCGCGACAAAGGCCATCCTCGCGGCGGCGAAGGCGCACACCGACGGGGATACCCCCGTGGCGACGGACGTCGGGCAGCATCAGATGTGGACGGCGCAATATTATCCTTTCGAAAAGCCGCGCACTTTTATCTCGAGCGGCGGGCTGGGCACGATGGGATACGGCATGGGCGCGGCGATCGGCGCGTGCATCGGCACGGGCAAACAGACGCTGCTTGTGACGGGAGACGGAAGTTTCCACATGAATCTCAACGAACTGTGCACCGCCGTGACCTATAAGCTGCCCCTCGTCATCCTGCTGGCGAACAACAACACCCTCGGCATGGTGCGCCAATGGCAGACCCTGTTCTACGGCGGGCGCTATTCGCAGACCACCCTCGGCAGAAAGACGGACTATGTCCGCCTCGCGGAAGCGTTCGGCGCAAAGGGATTGCTGCTCGATCGTCCGGAAAATGCAGAGACGGTGCTCGAAAAGGCATTCAGCGAAGAGGGGCCCGTGTTGGTCGACTGCAAGATCGACATCGACGAAAAGGTGCTGCCCATGATCGCGCCGGGCAAATCCTTCGACTCCATCATCACCAAAATATAAGGGGGCAAGACGATGAAAAAATACACGATCTCGGCGCTGGTCGCCAATAGAAGCGGCGTACTGACGCGCATTTCCGGGCTGTTTGCGCGCCGCGGCTACAACATCGACAGCCTGTGCGTATGCGCGACGGAGGACGAAAGCCTCTCGCGCATGACCATCGTCCTGAACGGGGACGAATACATCCTCTCGCAGATGATCAAACAGATGGACAAGCTGATCGACGTCAAAAAGATCACCCTCGCGGACGAGGACGATTCCGTGCTGCGCGAACTGCTGCTCATCAAGGTGGCGGCGCCCGCGGAAAAGCGTTCGGAGCTCATCGAGATCAAGGACGTATATAAGGCGAAGATCGTCGACCTCTCCCCCGAGAGCCTCGTGCTGGAGATCACGGGCGACCCCGTCAAACTGGACGGCTTTGTAGGCATCTTGAAACCGTACGGCATCCTCGAAATGGCGCGGACGGGCGTCACCGCCCTCGCGCGCGGCGATAAAAAACTCAAAGACCTGCTCGATTACAACGAGATGATCTGAAGAAAACGCGGACAGGATCTTGATCTTCCGCAAAACATATGTATTCCGACTGACGGAGGGTAAACGGCCATGAAAAACATCTTTTCCGAAGGGACTGCCATGTCCTCGCAGCGCTCGCTGATGCGCGCGCTCGGCTGGACGGACAGCGAAATGCAAAAGCCCATCATCGGCATCATCTGCGCGCAGAGCGAGATCATCCCCGGGCATATGTACCTCGACAAGATCGCGGAGGCGGTCAAGGAAGGGGTCATCGCGGTGGGCGGCAAGCCCGTCATCGTCCCCTCCGTCGGCGTATGCGACGGCATCGCCATGGGGCATGCGGGCATGCGCTATTCTCTCCCCTCGCGCGAGATCATCGCCGACAGCGCGGAGATCTTGGCACGGGCGCACGCCTTTTCCGGCGTCGTGTTCGTGGGCAACTGCGACAAGATCGTCCCCGGCATGCTGATGGCGGCGGTGCGGCTGGATCTGCCCTGCGCCTTCGTTTCGGGCGGGCCGATGCTGGCGGGCAAAATGCACGGCAAACGCCTTTCCCTCTCCTCCATGTTCGAAGCGGTGGGCGCCTATAACGCGGGCAGGATCGACGGCGCGGAACTACACGAATACGAGTGCTCCGCCTGCCCCACCTGCGGCTCCTGCTCGGGCATGTTCACGGCGAACAGCCTCAACTGCCTGACCGAAGCGCTCGGCATCGCCCTGCCCGGCAACGGCACCGTCCCCATGGTCTATTCCCGTCGCATCATGCTCGCCAAAGAGACGGGCGAAGCGGTGATGAACGCGGTACAAAGGGATATCCGCCCCTCCGCCGTGATCACCTCCAAGGCGATCAAAAACGCCGTGGCGGTGGACAACGCCATCGGCGCCTCCTCCAACAGCGTGCTGCACCTTTTGGCGCTCGCGAACGAGTTGGGCATGCGCGAAGAGGAGTTTTCCGTCGACACTTTCAACGACGTGAGCGAAAAAGTCCCCCATATCTGCAAACTTGCGCCCGCGGGCGAGGATTATATCGAAGACCTCAACGAGGCGGGCGGCATCTCCGCCGTCATCCGCGAGCTCGAAGAGGCGGGGCTCTTTGACGGCTCCGCCATGGCCGTTTCGGGCGTGACGCAGCACGAGCGGGTGAAAAACGCGCGCGTGCTCGACGAAAAAATCGTCCGCCCGATAAGCGCCCCCTATTCCAAAACGGGCGGGCTCGCCGTCCTCAAGGGCAACCTTGCGCCCGAAGGCGCAGTCGTCAAAAAGAGCGCGGTCGACCCCGCCATGCTCCGCCACAGCGGCCCGGCAAAGGTGTTTGACGGCGAAGAGGCCGCCATGGAGGCCATCTCTGCGGGCAAGATCGTGAAGGGCGACGTGGTCGTCATCCGCTACGAGGGCCCCAAGGGCGGCCCGGGCATGCGCGAGATGCTCTCCCCCACCTCCGCCATCGTGGGCGCGGGGCTGGGCGCGGACGTGGCGCTCATCACAGACGGCAGATTTTCGGGCGCGACGCGCGGCGCCGCCATCGGACACGTCTGCCCCGAAGCGGCGGCGGGCGGGCCCGTCGGCATTGTCCGCGACGGCGACATCATCGACATCGACATCGAAAAGGGCAAGATCGATCTGCGTTTGAGCGACGAGGAGATCGCCGAACGATCAAAGGATTTCAAGCCCTTGGAAAAGCCCGTGGACGGCTATCTGCGGCGTTACCGCGCGCAGGTGACTTCGGCGAGCAAAGGCGCAGTCCTCCGCCTCTGCGAAAAATAAAAGGCGTTGCGGCGGGCGCCCGCAAAGTTTTACATGCTTTCCGGGCACCGCGCCCCTTACAAACCGCGGAAAAGACTATTTCAGGTATCTGCAATGAAGCTGCAAATCTTCGATTCCTCCCTGCGCGACGGGGCGCAGGGAGCAAACGTCTCTTTTTCTGTCGACGATAAGATCAAAGTCATCGAGGCGCTCGACAGGCTGGGCATCGACTTTATCGAGGCGGGCAACCCCTTTTCCAACCCCGCGGAGATGCAATTCTTTCAAAAGATCGCGGGCATGAAGCTGTCACACGCCAAGATCGTCGCCTTCGGCTCGACGCGGCGCAAGGGCGTCTCCCCCGATGAGGACGCCAATCTGAGATCTTTGCTGGCGGCGGGGACGGAATACGTCGCCATCTTCGGCAAAAGCGATATCCGCCACGTGACGGACGTGCTCAAAGCGACGCCGGAGGAAAATTATGCCATGATCCGCGAGAGCGTGCGTTTTTTATGCGCGCACGGCAAAAAGGTCGTCTTTGACGCCGAACATTTTTTTGACGGCTATAAAGCGGACGCGGACTATGCGCTCGGCGCGCTTGCCGAGGCGCACGCTGCGGGGGCATGCACCCTGTGCCTTTGCGACACGAACGGCGGCGTCTTCCCCGACGAGGCGTATGAGATCACAAAGCGGGTGACCGAACGCTTCCCCGATACGATCGTCGCCATCCATTGCCATAACGACGGCGGGCTGGCGGCGGCGGATTCCATCGAAGCGGTCAAGGCGGGCGCGCGGCAAATACAGGGTACGTTCCTCGGGTTCGGCGAGCGGTGCGGCAACACCAACCTTTCCACCGTCATCTGCAACCTGCAGCTCAAGCGCGGATACGAATGCATCCCGCCGGAAAATTTGAAAGACATCTACGAATGCGCGATGGCGATCGCGGAGACGGCGAACGTCGCCATCCCCGAAAACCAGCCTTATATCGGCATGAACGCGTTTGCGCACAAGGCGGGCATGCATGCGGACGGGGTGCTGAAATACGCGGCCTCCTTCGAACACATCGATCCCGCCGCCATCGGCAACAAAAGAAAGCTCCTCCTTTCCGAAATTTCCGGCAAGAGCGCCATCTACGACAAGCTGAAAAGTTACTTCCCCTCCCTCGACAAAAGCGGCAAAGAGATGGCGGCGATCGTCTCCGCCCTCAAAGAGCGCGCGCTGGCAGGCTACCAATACGAGGCGGCGGAGGCGAGTTTTGTCCTGTTGGTGGAAAAGATCTTGGGCAAATACCGCTCCTCCTTCGATCTGATCAGCTATAAGATCATCAACGAGCAGCCCGCCATCGAGGGCAAGGTCGCCTCGGCGATCGTCAAGATCCGCGTGAACGGCATCACGAAGATCTCCGCATCCGACGGAGAAGGCCCCGTACACGCGATGGACTTGGCGCTGCGCGCGGCGCTGGCAGATTTTTATCCGGAGATCGCGCGGGTATCGCTGACAGATTTTAAGGTGCGCGTGCTCGACTCCGACAAGGCGACCGCCGCCAAGGTGCGCGTCCTGATCACCTCGGCAAACGCCGCGGACAGCTGGACGACGGTCGGCGTTTCGGAGGACGTGATCGAGGCGAGCTGGATCGCCTTGGTCGATTCCATCGATTACGCCCTGATGCGCAAATAGACAGACGAAAGGGAGAGCGCCCCGGCTTTTGCCGGGGCGCTCTCCCTTTCGTTACGGCGATCCCTCCGCTTTCTCCCGTTTTTCCTCCTCTCCACCGCCTGCGGGAGGACTGCCCTCCCGCTCCGCGAAGAGCAGAAAACAGGAGTACAGCATCCCCGTGGCGGGCAGGAACATCTGCACGTCCACCAGCGAGATCAGCAGGATGACGCCGATGACGGAAAGAAAGAACAGCCGTTCCGCCGTGCATCCGCGGCGCAGGGCGACAGCGGCGAGCTGCACGAAGTGATATGCGAGCGCCGCGACGCCGACGACGCCGCAGCTTGCCAATATCTGCACGGCGATGTTGTGGTACATGTCCGGGTATGCGCCCGGTTCGCCGTTGATATACCATCCGGGCGCGATCGGCTCGCAAAAGCCCACGCCGAATACGGGCGCCCGCAAAAAATTTCTCCAGCCGTTCTTCCATAGGAAAAACCTGCCCGTATCGCCAAAGCCGCGTTCAAACAGGAGGGCAAAGACCTGTTCGATCTTTTCCCGGAGCAGCACCGCCGCGGCCGCCGCCAACGCGAGCAGGACGAGGTTGGCGATACGGGCAAACCTCCTCACAGGGGAAGGCGCGATGCTCAGATACACCGCCATGCAAAGGACGGCGACCCCGCCGAACAGCAGCGCTCCGCGGCAGAGGGTAAGGGCGATCGTCCCGTAAAACAAAAAGCCGCAAAGATAAAAGACAAAACCGCGGCGCACCTTCATGCTCAGATAAAAACAGGCAGGCAGAAAAGCGGCGATACGCGAGCCGACCCCGTTGTTTACCGCCCAGCCGGTGTTCATCAGATCTTTATCGATGGAGCCGTCCGCGATGACCCCGTCGAAGAGGAGCATCTTGCCGAGCTGCAAACCGATCAGACAGAGCCCCGCAAAGAGGGTGAAGGCGACGTAAACGGGGGTGTCCTCCCGCGGGCGCATGGTATGATAGAAGAAGAGGTACAGCCCGAAATAGGTCAGGCAATACAGCCCGCCGAAGAGGAGATCGCGCGCTTCCCATCCCCCGAAAAAGGCGCCGTTGCATAAAAACGCAAAGGCGAGGGCGAGCATGCTCCCCTTATATGCCGCCTTGTCCCGCAAGATGCTGCCCTGCCTATACACGATCAGCCGCCAAAGGAGCGCCGCCAGCGCCACGGCGCCGCACACGGCGAGAAAGACGATGACGTACGTCTGCCCGAAGTAATCGGATCCGTACGGGCGGCGGGAAGAATGCCGCCAGCTGCGCGAAAACCACGCGAGCACCGCCACGGGAAAAAGGGGGCGCGCGTCGCCGGCAAACAGGCAGAGAAAGACGACCGTCAATGCGGTCAGCGCAAAAAAAGGCAGCTCCAGCCCGGTCAGCGAACTGACGAGCGCCGCCGCCGCATAGACGAACGGCCACATCCTGCCGTCAAAAAAGCCAAGCACCTTGGCAAGGACGGGGCGGCGCGCGGCCGCCGCGATCTTATCTTTCAGCATATTCTTTTCTCCTTCCTTTAAAGGAGAGCTATGTATTCGTCCAGCGCCTTGACGCGTACGTCCGTCTCGGCGGAAAGGTATGCCCGCAACAGTTTAAGGGCGCGCTTGGCGCTGTCCGCACGCAGGAACCGCCCGTCGAACGGCATGCCCGCGCACTTGCGCAAAAACTGCAAAGTGCCTTCGCTCACGCCCGCGCCCTGCCCGCATTCCCCGCAGAAAAAACAACCGCGGCGCAAATCGAAACCCACCCTGCCCGCAAGGGACGCGCCGCATCCGCCGCAGCTTTCAAGGGAGAGCCTATAGCCGGAAAGATCGAGCGCCTTCAAAAAAAAGCAGGCGAGCGCCTCCTCTTCCGCGCCTTCGCACATCTCCCTGAGCCCGCTGACCGCGCGCAGGAACAGCTCTTCGTTGACGATGCCGTCGTACAGGAGGGCGTCGCACAGCCCCGTCAAAGAAGCGGCGGCGTAAAACTTGCCTATATCCTCCCGCAGGGGGTAAAACCCGTCCGTGAGGGCGGCGCCCGTCACGGTATTGTGTTCCCCTTTTCGGGCGAGCACATACTCGGCAAAGCAAAAGGGCTGGGCGGCGAATTTGAGCTTTGCGCCCGCCTTTTTGACCCCTTTGAGCGCCGCGGAAAGTTTGCCGTACTGCAAGGAAAAGAGGGTGACGATCTTATCGTTTTCGCCGTAATCGGCGGTGCGCAGCACGAGCGCGTCCGTTTTGTAGAGCATGGCAACATCCCCGTCTCGCCGAAAGGAGCGCGCCGCAAACGGCAAAAAACGCACGCGCGCCTTCCCCGGTGCGGGGAAGGCGGCGGCCCCTTTCGGGCGTCATTTTTTCAACTGCTTATACAGCATATAATAGGACAGACTGCCCGTCCTTGCAAACATCTGCCAGGCGATCTCCGCCGCCGTTTCGTCCTTGATAAATCTTGCCATTTCCCCTCCCCGCGGACTTGCCGCAAAGAGAGTATGCGCCGCTTTGCGCCCGTTTATTTATGACAGGATCAGCGGTCTTCTTCCCCGTAGCCGAACCGCCGCACGAGGTCGGCGCGATCCCTCCAGTCCTCTTTGACCTTGACGAACGCCGTCAAAAAGACTTTGCAGCCCAAAAATTTTTCCAGTTCTTTGCGGGCGAAGGCGAGCGTCTCTTTGAGTGCGCCCCCCTGCCTGCCGATCAGGATGGCTTTATGGTTGGGCTTTTCGCAGACGATGTCCACGTCCACGTCGTACAATTCCTGCCCGTCCCGCTTTTGAAAGGTGTTGACCAGCACCGCCACGCCGTGGGGGATCTCCTTTTCGTATTTGAGCAGGATCTTCTCCCGCACGATCTCCCCCGCCATGAAGCGGGCGGACTTATCGGAGACGACGTCTTCAGGAAAGAGCGGCTCCCCTTCGGGCAGCGCGTCCGCGATCAACGCCTTGAGTTTGCGGATATTTTTACCCTTGCGCGCGGAAACGGGTACCACGTCGCAGGAGATCCCCGCCTCAAAGAGCGCCTTCGCGTCCTCGGGGATGCGCTCCTCGGGCATGATGTCCGTCTTGGTGTAGGCGACGATCATGGGGATGCCGAAGGAAAGGTAACGGCGCATAAGGGAGAGATCCGACCCGTCCACGCCCTTATGCCCGTCATGGACGTAGAGGATGAGGTCGACGTCTTTGGCGCATGCCTCCGCCGTACGCATCATCACGTCCGTGAGCGCGTTTTTCGCTTTATAGATGCCGGGCGTATCCGCAAAGACGATCTGCGCCCCCTCCTCGTTGAGGATGCCGAGGATCCTGTCCCGCGTGGTCTGCGGCTTGGGCGAGACGATGGCGACCTTTTCCCCCACCATGACGTTGACCAGCGTGCTTTTGCCCGCGTTTGCCTTGCCGATGACGGCGACCGTTCCGCTCTTCACGCCTTTTCTCTCCCGATGCCCATCTCCGCGAGGACATCCTCTTCCGCCGCGCGCATGGCGCGCTTGTCCTCTTCCGTCTCGTGGTCGTGCCCCAGCAAATGGCACAGCCCGTGCACCGCGAGATAGTAAAGTTCCCTGCGCAGGGAATGGCCGTATTCTTCCGCCTGTTCGGCGGCGCGCTCGCGGCAAATGACGACGGATCCCAAAAACAGCCGCCCCTCCTCGTCGAGATCGTACGGGAAATCTTTGCCGCGGATCTCCCGCCGCAGGATACCGGAAAGGTTCGGAAAGCTCAATACGTCCGTGACGGCGTCCTTTTTGCGTTCGCGCGCGTTGAGGGAGCGGATCTCATCCCCGCTCACGAACAGCAGCTCCGCCGCCAGAGGCACGTCCGCCTTCACGCGCGCGGAAAACGCCTTTTCCAACGGCGCGGCGTCAAATCCTTCTTCACAGTCGATATAAAACTCGCTCATTCTTCCTTTTCCTCTCCTTCGTTTTTGCGCTTGATCTTGATCTTGGGATACCGGATACGGCTGTGATAGACGCCCGTAAGACAGCTGACGATCGTCTCTTTGATGGCGGTCAGATCGCGCATGGTGATATCGCATTCGTCAAACTGGTCGAGATCCATGCGCTCCTCGATGATCTCGCGCACGGCGTTTTCCACCTTTTCCGGCGTGCGTTCGGGCAGGGTGCGCGAGATGGCCTCGCTCGCGTCGGCGATCATGATGATCGCGGCGATCTTGCTCTGCGGCTTGGGCCCGGGATAGGAAAAGTTTTCGATATTGACCTCCCCGTCCGACATCTTCAACGCCTTGGCGTAAAAATACTTGATGGGCAGGGTGCCGTGGTGCTGCACGGCGATATCCGCCAAGATCTTGGGCAGCCGCTTGGAGCGGATAAGATCGTACCCGTCTTTCGCGTGCGAGCGGATGATATCCACCGAAAGTTCGGGGGAAAGTTCATTGTGCGGGTTATAGCCGGACTGGTTCTCCGTAAAGTATTCGGGCTGGCGCAGCTTGCCGACGTCGTGATAATACGCCGCGGCGCGGGCGAGCGCGGTATCCTCGTTGAGGGCGATGGCGCAAGCCTCCGCAAGGTGCGCCACCACGATGCAGTGGTTGAAAGTGCCCATCGCCTTTTCCCTGAGTTCACGCATGAGGGGCGCGTCATGATCGGTCAGTTCGCGCAGGCGGTAATCCGTCACGCAATTGAATATGACTTCAAACACGGGCAGGAGCGCCATAAAGAACACGGCGGAAAGCATGCCCCCTTCCACCCCGTAGACGAGGGGCCAGACGATGCCGCCCCCCTTGTTATACTCGATGCAGGACGCCATGATGAGCACGGGGATGCAGATCGCAAAGCCGGTCAAAAAGGAGCGCAGACGCGTCTTGACCTTGCTGCCGACGAAGATGGCGACCATCCCTTCCGAAAAGGCGATGACGGGATAACAATCGGTGGCAGTGGCGTAATCAATGCCCGGATCGTAGTTGGAAAAATGGTCGATGGAGAACATCAGCATGGCAAAGACGACGTTCATGAGTATGGCGTCGCGGCGGCGCAGGAGCAGCAGCGCGAGCAGCGCGGTCAGTGCGGACGGACGCGCATAGACGTTGAAAAACACGCCGAAAAAGTAACAGACGACCAGCCCCGTCCCCAACAGCGTAAAGACGAGCTGACTGTTCTTCATCACCGCGAGGAACGCCCTGTCCTCGAAGATATAGTAAAAGTAGATGACGACGAAGAGGACGAACACGCTTGCCGCCAGATAGCCGAGGGTGCTGATATTGGTGCGCACGTATACGCCGAACGCCACATCCTCTTCGGGAGATTTTAAGGTGTTGAAGAATACGAAAAAGGCGATCAGCCCCAAAAAGACGAGGTAATTGAACAGAAAGAGGAAGATGCTCTTCACACATTCGCTCTTGCCGAACTTTTTACCTTCTGCGGCTTCGGAATACATCATTCTTTTGCTCCTCTTTGGAATTTTCCCGCTCGTAGGCGCGCACGATCTGCATGACGAGGGGATGCCGTACGACGTCCTTGGCGGTGAGGGCGACCGTCTCGATCCCCTCGATGCCTTTCAGAATGGAAACGGCGTGCTTTAACCCGCTCTTCTTCCCTTCGGGCAGGTCGATCTGCGTCACGTCGCCCGTGATGACCATCTTGCTCCCGTCCCCCAAAAAAAAAAAAAACATCTTCATCTGCTCCTTGGTGGTGTTTTGCGCCTCGTCCAAAATGATGAACGCATTGGAGAGCGTCCTGCCCCGCATATAGGCGAGCGGAGCGATCTCGATCATGCCGCGCTCCATCAGTTTGATATAATTTTCCATGCCGAACAGCTCTTGCAGCGCGTCATAGAGAGGGCGCAGATAGGGGTCGACCTTGGTCTGCAGATCTCCCGGAAGAAAGCCGAGCTTTTCTCCCGCTTCCACCGCGGGGCGGGTCAGGATGATCTTTTCCACCTCCTTCCCCTTAAAGGCGCTGACGGCGGCGCACACTGCCAGATACGTCTTGCCCGTACCGGCAGGGCCGATACCGAAGACGACGGTGTTCTTTTTGATGGCGTCGACATATTTCTTCTGCCCCACCGTCTTGCACTTGATCTGCTTGCCGCGGGAAGTGACGGCGATGACGCCGCTGACGATCTGCCCGATCGCGTCGGCATTGCCCTCCTTGGCGAGTTCGATGCAATACGCCACGCGGGACTTGTCCACCGTCTCCCCCGCGCGGATGAGGGTCAACAGCCCGCCGAACACGCGGCGCGCCTGTTCGGCAGCCTCCTCCTCCCCCGCGATGTGCAGCTCCACACCGCGTACCGTGACGGCGACGCCCAATCCGCGGGCGACGGCGTCGATGTTTTCGTCATACGAACCGACGAGCTTTTGCAGATGTTCGAGGCTGCCAGCGTCGAACACGGCTTTGACTTGTTCCGTAATCTTTTCCTCCGTTCTTTTTGAAGCGGCTCAAAACCCCACGGAGCAGAGCCGCCTGTATGTGACTTCGGCACGGTAGACATACTTGCCCGCCCCGCCCGAAACAAAAACTTCCTGCCGCACGGGTTCCCCTTCCGCCCCGAGCAGGGCGAGCGCGAGAACGCGCGCCTCTTCCTCCTCGCCCTTCTCCGCGCACTCCGAGACGGCGACGCTTTCGCACAGCAGGGCGCAGCGGACGACGGGATAGGCGGCGCCCTCTTCCCCCGCGGCGAGCACCTGCCCCGCGCGCACCGCTTCCCCCTCTGCGACGAGGGCGCGCCCGCGCAGTACGGTGAGCGATTCCACCACCCCGTCCGCCGGGCTGACGAGCGCCTCTTCCCGCACGGAAGGGGGCGCCTGCCCGCTGACTTCGAGGGTAACGGTGAGGACGGGCCCTTCTTTTTGCAGGGCACAAAAGCTGACCGAAGGAAGCGCCGCCAGCGCGCGTTCCGCCCGCGCGGCGCTCTCTCTTCCGTATAGGCGGAAGGGATATACGCCCGCCTCCCGCAAAAGGGGCAGCGCCTGCGCCGCATAATAGCTGCCGCTCCCTTCAAAGCGCACGCGAAGCACGAAAAGATCCGCCAAAAAAGAGAGCAGGACGAACGCCGCAGCGGCGGCGGCGAGCGCAGCGCGCTTTCCGATCCACAGGGCCGCCCTCGACAGCCCCGCGGGGCCTATCACATTTACAGTATAACACGAACGGGGAAAAATTGCAAAAATTTTTCGTAAATCTTTCGATTTTACTCGAAAACGGATCTTGCCCGCCCCTGTTTTTTCCGCCCTGTATGCACAGACGCCCGCGCGCGCGAGGCGGGTAAGGGCGAGAGCGGGCGCGAACGTCTCTATTTCCACGATGTGAGAAAAGAAGATCACCGCGTTTCCTCCACCCTGACGACGCAGCCGAACACGGCGAGATCTCCCCCGCAGAACTGCCGCACGGACAAATTTTCACCCTCCGCGCGCACGGCGACCCCGCCGAAGTCCACCTCCACTGCGGAAGAGGAAAAAGCGCGCAGCCCTCTGACCCCTTCAAAATAGGCGCACCTTCCCAAAAAGACGACATATTTTTTCCCCGACACGATCTCCTCGTCCAGGCCGAGGCGGGCTGCAAGTTCCTCTGCAAAGCGCAATTTTCGCACCTCCTTTTCCCGTTTCGCGCCCGCTCGCCAAAAAAATGCGGACGCGGCGCGGAGAAACGTTTGAATTTTTTTTCCGCATTTGCTATACTGTTTACAGCAAAAGATACGGAGGCTGCCATGCAAAAAGAAAAACCCGACAGAAAAGCCGGCCCGCTGCGGCTTGGCGTCTTTCTTTTCGACGCCTTGGCTGCGTGTTTTACGCTCGGCTATTTTTTATACATCGTCATCACGGGCAACGACCCGTACAACCGCATGCTCAATACCCTGCTGCTCACCCTGATGTATCTGCTGCCGCCGGCGGCGCACCTGCTGTTCGGGAAAAAAATCAGCGACTTCGTGCTCGTCTTTTATTCCGCCTTCCTGACGGTGGCGAGCCTTTTGGGCCAGGTGCTGCGCTTCAACCACTACTTCCCCTGGTACGACAAATTCTGTCACTTTGCCTTCGGTTACGTCGGCGCTTTGGCGGGGCTGTTCGTCCTCTGTAAGATGGCGGATTACAAGTCGCTGCGCCCCTCTCTCGTCGTCATCCTCACCTTCAGCATCTCCATGATGTGCGGGGCATGTTGGGAGATCATGGAATACCTTTCCAGTCAATTTTTAGGGCAGACGGCGCAGGGCGTGCCGCAGGAAACGACGGACGGCAAGATGATCGTGGACATCACCGACACCATGCTCGACATCATCGCCAACTTCGGCGGCGCCGTCCTGTTCGCCGTGCATTACATCCTGCACCGCGCGACGAAAAGATCGCTGCTGCTCGGCGCGATCGAGCGAGATTTTCTCGCCGGGACAGACCCCTCAAACGAACGGGCAGACGAAGCCCGCAAAGGAGAATGATCTATGCCTATCCTGCAATACAAATGCGAAAAATGCGGCAAACGTTTTGAAGAATTGGTGACAAAATACGATGACGCCGTGCGTTGCCCCGACTGCGGAGGAGCGTGTGCGCGCGACTGGAGCGGAGAGATCTATTCCGCGACGGGCAAAAAGAGCAGCCGTTGTTCGGGCAACTGCAAGACGTGCGGCGGCTGCCACTGAACCGCATCCGTGCCGGAGCGCGCTCCCCTGCGGGGCGCGCTCCTTTTTGCTTATAGGACGGCGGAACCGTCCGCAAACGAACGGAGAATGCCGGACGCGTCCGCGCCCGCCCTTTTGAAGGAGAGGACAAGATCCTGCGGGGAAGCGATGCCGCCCGCAAGATCCGCATAATAGCGGCGAAGCGCGGCGAAAAATTTTTTGTCGCCGAATGTCTGCCGCAGGGTGCGAAAGAGCAGCATCCCCTTATTGTAGGCGAGCACGACATACTGATATTCGCTCAGGTATTCCCCCAGCTTTTTATCCATCGCCGTGTCCGCCCTGCCGAAGATCTGTTCCTGCACGGAATAAAAGGCACGGTATGCCCGCTCGGCGGCGGCGCAGAGCCCCTCCTCCGTCAGCCCGTATCCGTCATGCGCATCGAAAAAGAGGGCGGCGGAATACTCGGCGAGCCCTTCATCCATCCAAGCGTGCTCGAGTTGGTTGCTGCCCACGGCGGCATACCACCATTGGTGCGCCGCCTCATGCACGAGGGTGTACGCCCGGTCGACGCCCGTGAGGTGATCGCCGATCATGACGAGAGCGGGATATTCCATGCCGCCGACGGCAAACCCCGTCTGCACGGCGGAAAAGACGGGATAAGGATAACTGCCGAACATCTCCGAAAAGTACGTCAGGCTCTCCTCCGCAAGAGCGAGGCTGCGGGCGGGCGCGGGGTCGTCATAATAATAGTACATGACCTGCGCCCCGCACGCTTCCCCCTGCGCGACGGAAAACTCTTTGCTCAATACCAACGCGAGATCGCGGGCGCCGTACAGTTCCAGCGTATACGTCTTCTTTGTCCCCTCCTCCTCCTCCGCCGAAAGGATGCGCCCGCTTGCGGCGAGCGTGTAGTCCGCATCCGCGCGAAAAGAGAGAAAGTAATCGGCGCAGGCGCTGTAAAACGGGTCGCCGTCCGCATAATATTCGCACTCGTAAAACTCTCCCCCCTCCAAGACGCAGAGGACGGGATAAAAATTGCCCAAATTGACCGCCCGTTCGGCGATGCCCGTCCTATGTTCCACGCGGGCGAGCTCCAGCGTCCATGAGACGGAAACGTCCGTCCTCTCTCCCGGGCGGAGAGGGCGTGCAAGCTGCACGCGCAGGACGTTTTCGTCCTGTCCGCACACCTCCCATGCGGCGCAGGGAGAGACGGAAAGGATCTCCATCCCCCCGTAACTTTCCCCCGCATAATACGCTGCCGCGGAGAAGGCATCGGAGACGGGGCGAAAGGCGGCGTCCTCGCGATAGGCGTTGCCGAAAAGATTGAATTCGAGAAAGGACAGGGGCTCCCCCGTCCCGTTCGTGTGGGAAAATTGCATTTCCGCCGAAAGCACGCCCTCTTCGTATTCTGCGCAAATGCGATATGCGTCCCTCTCGTTTTGCCCTCCGCCGCAGGCGGTGACGGGCAAAAGAAACAGCAGGCACGCCGCGGCGAGGGCAAAAGCGAATATCCTTTTCATGGCAGCCTCCCTTACGGTCTATAATTATGGTATGCAGCCGTCCGCGCGGATATGAAAACCCCCGCGCGGGCTTACTGCCCGCGCGGGGGAAAGGAAGGGAGAAAAAAATGATGAGAATGATCTACTTTTCATCGAGGTCGAGATAGGCGGCCGGATCGACCGCTTTGCCGTCCTTTTGCACTTCAAAATGAAGATGTGCCCCCTCGTTATACTCGGTGCCCATCACGTCCGCCGCCGCAGAGACGGCGGCGATGATATCGCCCGCGGAGACGGTATCGCCCACCTGCAGGCCCTGCACCGCGTCCACGGACGCATAGACCGTCTGCAACCCGTCTCCATGGTCGATGACGATGCAGCCGCCCTCCAAAAGGGTATCCGTGATCGCCGCGACCGTGCCCGCGCTCGCCGCCGCAACGTCCGTGCCGGCGTCCGCGCGGAAGTCGATCCCCTCGTGCAGATTATACCTGTCCAGCGTGGAATTGTACCAGAAGGAGAACGTCGCCGTGACGGTGCCGCCGCTGACGGGCAAGGTAAAGACCGTCTCGCTGCCGCTGGGCGCGTCCTCCTCGCCGTCCGGCTGTTCGTCCCCGTCATCCGGCTGTTCGTCCCCGTCATCCGGCTGTTCGACGCCGGGGTCCGGTTTTTCCAGGTTGACGGCGCCGTCGCGCGTGGCGAGCAGCACGCTCAACACGATCAGCCCGGCGAGCACCAACGCGCCTGCCGCGGCGATGATGATATACAGCTTTTTATTTTTGACTTTTTCGGGCGTTTCCTGCGATGTTTCTTTGTTTTTCATGATCTGTCCTCCGAGATGATGGTGTTGCATTTATTGACCGTTTTCCGTTTTTTATACGCGGCGCGGAAAAATTTTTCAATATCCGCCGAAAATGAGCGGGCTGCCCACGGCGGCGCCCCCGCCGCGCACCGCGATATGCAGGTTGACGGCATGCCCGCCGAGATAGACCGCCCCCGCGAGGCCGGGCGCGTAATAGTAATAGTTGCACACCTCTCCCGCCCTTTCGCTGAAGACAAGTTCCGCCCCGTACCGCGCCGCCTCATCAAAGGCGGCGCGCGCGTCTGCATAGGCGGTGCTCTCCCCCGTCAGGCAGAACAGCCTCCTCTTCGTCTTTGCGGCGTCCTCCCCCGCGGTGACGACGATGCGCGCGTTGGAACTTGCGCTCGCCGTATAAAACACATAGGTTTCCCCCGCGGGAAAAAGCGGCTCCCGCCCCGCGCATTGCGGCACGATCAAAACCGCCGCGCATAAAAAAACCGCCGCAAGGGCGGAAACGCATCTGACGAACATAAAAACGACCGCCTCCGTACACTTCGGAGACGGTTATTGCCTTTTTGCGGGAAAAATATTCCCGCCGCCTTTAATCTTCCGCGTTTTGCGGGGGAACTTCCGTTCCGCTTTCCCCGCCGCGCACGATCTCCGCGACCGCGGCGGGGATCTTGTCGATCACGTCGGAGGCGAGCACACAGTACTCCCCCCTCTCCCTTTCGGCGAGCGCGCCCGCCCTTCCCAAAAGATACGCCCCGCCGATGCTTGCGCGCATCGCCGTGACCCCGCGCGCCGCCAAGGCACAGACGATGCCCGAAAGCACGTCGCCGCTGCCTCCCCGCGCGAGGGCAGGCGTGCCTTCCGCTGCCAGCGCCGTATTTTTGCCGTTGGTCACGATGCAGGCGTTGCTCTTCAACAGCAGCGTCACCCCGTATTCCGCCGCAAACGCGCGCGCAAATTCCGCGCCGCCCGCGCGCACCTGTTCGAGAGAGACCCCCGCCAAACGGGAAAATTCCTTCAAATGCGGGGTCAGGATGACGCGGCAAGATTTTTCGCGCAAAATATCGGCCCCGTATACGGAGATCGCATTCAAGGCGTCCGCGTCAAGCACGAGAGTGCCGCGGAATTCGGAGAGAAAAAAGGCGATGCACTCATAGATCCCGCGCCCCGCGCCGCAGCCCATGCCTACGGCGAGCGCGTCCGCGTTTTCCGAAACGGCGCGCATCGCCCCTTCGTCAAAACGGACAAAGCCCTCCTCGTCGGGCACGGGGGTCAGGATCGCCTCGGGGTATTTTCCTATATAGTATGGAAAGACGCTCTGCGGGCAGAACAGGTGGGTATACCCCGCCCCCGCGCGCAGCGCGCCGCCCGCGGCGAGCAGCGCCGCGCCCGAATAGGCGAGGCTGCCCGCCAGAATGCCCGCCTTTCCGAAGCTGCCCTTATTGCTGTTTTTCTTTTTGGGAGGAAACAGGCCGGCAAGATCGGCGGCGGAAAAACGCAGCGCGTAACTTGCGGGGGGCAAGCGGATGCCGATGTCCGCCCGCACGATCTCTCCGCAGCAATCGGCGCCGCTTTCCAGATACAGCCCAAACTTTTTTTCTCCGATCGTGACCGTCTTTTGCGCATGCACGGCGAGCGCCGCCGTACCCGTATCGCCGTTGAGCCCGCTGGGGATATCCGCCGCCAGCACGGGCGCGCCGCAGCCGTTGATCCGGGCGATCGCCTCGGCAAACTTTCCGTCGGGCACGCCCTTGAAGCCCGTGCCGAACACCGCGTCGATGACAAGATCGTACTTTTCTTCGGGGAAAGCCGCATACAGCCGCCCCGTAAAACGGGCGCGCTGCGCGGCGCAGTCCTCCGAACACTTTTCACCGAGGGCATATACGGCGGCTTCGTACCCGCGCTCCGCCAACAGGCGCGCCGCGCAATAGCCGTCGCCGCCGTTGTTGCCGCCGCCGCAGACGGCGAGCACCCGCCTGCCGCCCGCGGCGGAGAGTATCTTTTCCGCTTCGTCCGCGATCGCCCTGCCCGCGCGCTCCATCAGCTCCGCGGAAGGCACGCCGCTCTCTATCGTAAATTTGTCCGCCGCGCGCATCTGCGCACATGTCAGGATCTTTTCCATGCCGAATCCCCCTATTCTTCTTCCGCGCCGAGAGAAGCGATGGCATCCCGCACGGTATCGCCGTCAAACCCCCTGCCCGTCAGGTAGCGGTATGCCTTGCAGAGGTTCTCCTTTGTATATTCCTTGCCTCGCAGATATTTTCCGAGCACCGCGCGCGCCGCTTCCTCCGTGCCTTCCGCTCCCTCGAGCGCGGCGCGGATGCTCTCTTCGTCCGCGCCCCGCCTTTTCAACTCGAAGGCGATCAGGCGCGGCCCTTTGCCTTTGCCGGCTGCCGCCGCATATCGGCGGCAATATTCCCCGTCGTCCACCAAGCCGTATTCTTTGAGCTTTGCGAGGACGTGGTCGGCGACCGCTTCGACATACCCTTTTTTCCTGAGAAAATCGCGCATCTCCCGCTCCGTCTTCATGGAATGGGTGAGATGGGTCATCGCCCTGTCGAGCGCCTGCGATCTTTCGTTTTCCAGCTGGATCTCGTCCAGGCGGGCAAGTTCGATCTGCTCTCCCGCCTTCAGGCGGCAGCGCACCGCCGTCTCCAGCTTCAGTCCGCAGTAAAATCTGCCGTCCACATAGATGTTGCAGCGTGCTTTATCCTTGATCTGCGGCGTGATGTCCGTGATTTCCGGCATACGTATCCCCCTTTTTTTTGCAAAACCCCCGCACCCTGCGGGTGCGGGAGCCGCCATGCGCGGTTTATTCCGCGACGATAAAATCGATCTTTCCGGCAAGGGATCGCGGATAAAATTCCTGCAATTTTTCCCCTGCCTGTTTGAGGAACGCGTCTCCGCAATGGCGGAACACGAAGCGGACGGGATCTCGCTCCGTCTCGAAACCGCAGTCAAAGGGCGCATCCGCGTCGATACAGACGCGGGCGACACCTTTTCGCACGAGCGCGTCCATCCACGCCCTGTCCTCGCTGTCCGCGCCGTCCTCGGCGAGAATGGTCAAATAGAGATCCGCGCGCGATTCAAAGTCCTGCCAGAATTTTTTGACGTCTTTGTCCCGTATCTTTTTCGGGAACAGCTTATCCAGAAGGCTCAAAGTTTTACGACCCACCCGTATCGATCCTCCAGACGGCCCGTCTGGATGCCCGTGATCGTGTCATACAGCCACTTGGTGATCTCGCCCATCTTACCGCCGTTGACCTCGTAATCGCTGCCTTTATATTCCATCATGCCCACAGGGGAAATGACCGCCGCCGTGCCCGTGCCGAACGCCTCGTTCAGCGTGCCCGTTTGCTGCGCGCGGATGACCTCGTCGATGGAGACCCGCCGCTCGCTCACGGCATAGCCGTGCGCCTGCAAAAGTTCGATGCTGCTCTTTCTGGTGATGCCGGGCAGGATAGAGCCGACCAAAGCAGGCGTGACCACCTCCCCGCCGATGACGAAGAACATGTTCATCGAGCCGACTTCCTCGACGTACTTTTTCTCCTTGGCGTCCAGCCAAAGCACCTGATCGAACCCCTTCTTTTCCGCCTCTTCCCCCGCTTTCAGCGAAACGGCGTAGTTGGCGATGCATTTTGCCTCGCCCGTGCCGCCCACCGTGGCGCGAGTATAATGATCCTCCACCAAAAGGCGCGTGGGCGCCAAGCCGTGCGCATAGTAGCTGCCCACGGGAGAAAGGATGATGAAAAAGAGATATTCCGTCGCCGCATGTACGCCGAGCATCGCATTCGTCGCGATGACGGAGGGACGGATGTAGAGCGCCGTGCCGGGCGCCGTGGGGATCCATTCCTTTTCGATGCGCAAAAGTTCGTACAGCCCGTCGAGGACGACCTTTTCGTCGATCGGGGGGATGCACATGCGCTCGGCGGAGCGGTTCATCCTCTTAAAATTTTCCTCCGGGCGGAAGACGCGCACCTCTCCCGCTTCGTTGCGGAACGCTTTCAGCCCCTCAAAGATGCCCTGCGCATAGTGGAACACGGTGGTGGCGAGGTCGAAAGGCACGGGGCCGTACGGCTCGATGACCGGCTCTTCCCACCTGCCGCCCGCATACTTCATCGTCAGCATATAGTCTGTGAAGATCCTGCCGAAGCCGAGTTTGCTCTGGTCGGCAGGTTTTTCTTTCAATTTTTCCGCCCGTATAAATTTCATATCCGAACTTCCTTGCAAGGGGATCTTTCCCCGATATTTTCGATCATTATACCACTCTTTTCCGCATTTGTAAACGATTTATAAAGCAGATAATGCGAATGGCGGTCATCGCCTTTTTCGATCGTCGGCTTTTACGGGGAAAGGGAACCAATAAGACGCGCCCTCTTCCGCCTGCGCCCTGCCCGCCATGTAATCGGTGAGCGCCGCGCGAAAGGAAGGTGCTTTCTCTTCTTCCACCGCCACCGTGACGCGCACCTTGTCGGTATAGGCGACATCTTTGATGCCGCCCTCCCTTTCCAAAAACTTTTTCAGCGCGTCGAAATGCTCATAGCCGACGGAGACGTGCAGGTCGCGGCAGGCTTTATATTCTCGGATGTCCGCCCCCGCCAACGCCTCCGCAGCCGTGCCCGCATAGGCGCGCACCAATCCGCCCGCGCCCAGTTTGACGCCGCCGAAATAGCGGGTGACGACCACCGCGGTCTCAAACAGGTTTTTGCTTTTGAGCACTTCCAAAATGGGCATCCCCGCCGTGCCCTGCGGTTCGCCGTCGTCGGAAAAACGCATCAGGTTGCCCACCCTGTCGGCGATAAAGGCATAGCAGTTGTGCGTGGCAAGGGAATGTTCCGCCCTGACCGCGGCGACGAGCGCCTTCCCCTCCTCCTCGCTTGCGGCGTGCGCGCAGCGGGCAATGAAGCGGGAACGCTCGATCACCTTTTCATAGACGCAGGGCGCGCAGACGCTGCGGTAACTCATCGCAAAAGGACGCGGATGTGCGTCTTTTTGCCCTTATGCAGCACGAACTCTCCCCTCGCCTTTGCCGCCGCCGGGATCGGCGCGCCGGCGTCGGAGATCTTTTCCTCGTCCACCTTCACGCCGCCGCCCTCGATGAGCCTTCTCGCCTCGCTTTTGGATTTTGCCGCCCCCGCCAACACCAGGGCGTCGCACACGCCCTCCGTCCCCGCGGGGATGCTTGCTGAGGGCATGTTTTCCGCGTCGCCGCCGAACGCAGCCTTCGCCTTGCTTTCGGCGTCTTTCGCCTTCTCTTCTCCGTGCACCATCTTGGTGAGTTCGAACGCGAGCCGCTCCTTCGCCGCGTTGATGCGCTCGTCTCTGTACGCGCAGAGGGAAGCGATCTCTTCGAGGGGCAAAAACGTGAGCAGCTTGAAGCACTTTTCCACGTCCGCGTCGTTCACGTTTCTCCAATACTGATAAAATTCGTAAGGGCTCGTCTTGTTTTCGTCCAGCCATACGGCGCCCTTTGCCGTTTTACCCATTTTGCGGCCGTCCGAAGTAGTGAGAAGCGTGAACGTCATCGCGAACGCGGGCTGCTGCTCCTTGCGGCGGATGAGATCCGCCCCCGCGAGGATGTTGCTCCACTGGTCGTCGCCGCCCAGTTCGAGCTTGCAGCCGTATTTTCTGTAAAGCACAAGAAAATCGTATGCCTGCATGAGCATATAGTTGAATTCGAGGAAGGAAAGCCCCCGCTCGTAACGCGATTTGAAACACTCCGCCGAGAGCATCTTGTTGACGGAAAAATGTACGCCGATCTCGCGCAGGAAACCGATGTAATTGAGATCGAGCAGCCAGTCGGCGTTGTTGACCATGACCGCGCCGTTTTCTCCTTCAAAATCGATAAAGCGCTCCATCTGTTTGCGGAAGCAGGCGCAGTGATAGTCCACCGTCTCGCGCGTCATCATCAGGCGCATGTCCGTCCTGCCGGAAGGATCGCCGATCATGCCCGTGCCGCCGCCGATGAGCACGATGGGCTTGTGCCCCGCCGTCTGCATGTGCTTCATGGCGATCAGCTGCATGAAATGCCCGACGTGCAGCGAATCCGCCGTCGGATCGAAGCCGATATAAAACGGGACGCTTTCGCTGCCGAGCAGCTTGTACAATTCTTCCTCATAGACGGTCTGTTTGATAAATCCCCTCTCCCGAAGGGTGTCCATCACGTTTTTTGCCATGATCGCTCCTTTCTTCAAAAAGATATGCCCGAACGGCGCCCGAGCATATCCGTGCCCGATCCGCCCCGCAATTTATGCCGTATGATCGCAGTTGAGATAGATCGACATGCCGGTATAGCCGCCGATCGCCGTGATCGTAAGCCCGCCGCGATCCGGCCCTTCCAGCCACGCCGGGGATATGACGCCGTAAAAATCGTCCGCCAAACCGGATATCCTGATAAAATAGTCGCCGAACACCGTCCACGTATACTCTTCGCCCCTGTATTGGAACGTGCCGCCGTCCGTACCGTTATAGGTGAATTGCACCCCTTCGGAAACCAGTGCCGCAGTCGAGTCGTCGCGCAGCATCACCATCTGATAATGTCCGTCCGTGACGCCGTACACCTCCGCCGCCGTGACCGTGCGCAGCCTCTCCCCCGCGTAGCGGTTCGGATTGATCACGATCAGTCCCTGCGAATTGAGGTAATACTGATTGACAAACAGGGCGAAACTTCCGCCCAGCAAGGAATTCGGGTCGTTCGCGTTGTATCGGTTGATGCGCGTAGAGACGTGGATGCCGCGGGTCGAATACAGGTCGTTGTGCCCGGGCGCATATACGTTATACGCGACCTTTGCGCCCGTGACCAGCTGCCCCGCTTCGTCGTCGAAATAATTCGCCGACGCCGACATCTCCGTCCCGTCCGCATAGGTAAAGTGATAGGCGCCCATAAACTTATATCCCGTTCCGCGCGTTCCGTCGCTCGAATCGAGGATCGCGCCTTCTTCTCCCGGCGCGTGATACCCGCGGTACGGCCCCGTCACTTGCTCGGAGACCCCGTACCGCATATTATACGTAGCCGCCAGCGTGCCGTACGACCCCATCAGATAGTAGAGGGAATCGGCCGTCTCCGTGACGTTGCCCTCGTCGTCATAGATCGGCACATCGTCATGCCGCGCGACGACGGGAGCCTCGATCTCCCCCGTGGCGATCTGTACGCCGCAATATTTCGCGCCGTCGGAACCTTCCGTTTCCCGCGTGGAATTAAATTCCCACACCTGCTCGTCGGTATAGACCTCGTTCATGCCGGCTTTGCGCAGACCCGTCTCCGGATCCAATTCGAACATGAACAGACCCGCGTGGAAAGAACCGTACGCCATATACATCTCCCCTTCCGGGGTAAAGATGATCTGCGGGTCGATGGCATTGATGTACATCTCCGCGTTGCCGATCGGCAGGCAGGACTGGAAAAGCATCCCCACATACGAAAAAGAACCGGGCGTCAGATCTTCGCTGTAACAGAGGAAGATGCATGCCCTGTCGTTGCCGTCCGTCTGCCCGAGATCGGCAGTGTAGACGGCGCATGTATACAGCCAAAAGCCCTCTTTTTCCGGGCAGCGGATGATATCGGGCGCCCAGTAATGGACGGACGTGACGTTCGGCGCATCGACCGCTTTCGCGACGTCGGCAAGTTCTGCCGCCCAGGAATTTCCGGAAGGCGCCGTTCCGCTGTAAGGGCGCCCGAGATTGGCGCTGAACGTAGTCCCCGTCTTTTCCCAATGGATCATGTCGGGCGAACGGCGGATCTGATTCCCTCCGTCTCCCCAGCCCGTCGTGAGCACATAATAATTGCCGTCATACTCGACGATGGACGGATCGTGCGAGCCGTTCACGCCGTCGGACGCGGTCTCCGAAAGTTCGTCAAACAGCGGATCTGCGGGATACGCACCCTGCGAAGTCACGGAGACCCGTTCGAACGCTTCCCCGTCCTCTCCGCACAGATCGATATGCAATATCCCCGTGCCCGCAGCCGTCACGGTCATCGATCCTTCGTCAAAGACCGCCACGGACGACGTGTCTTCGACCGCATTGCCGTACAGGTCCGTCGCGCTGAGCTTGAAAGATGCCGCTTCCACGCCCTCTTTAAGCTCTATCTCCGTCACGCGGTCTTTTTCGGCAATATACCCTTCCCCCGTATCGTCGTAAAATACGGCGGGATACAGTGAACTTTCCACATAACGGCTCTCCCCGCCGGTGCCGCCCGTCTCGGTGCAGCCGGTCAAGACCAGACCGACGGCGGCAAGCAACAAGCACAACGCTCTCTTTTTCATCACAATCCCTCCCGATCGTTGTGTATGCGTTTATTTTAGCATATCTTTCCGCCTTTGTAAACCCTTCTGATAAACGAAATCGCCGCCAAACATAAAAAAATCAAAACTTTCAGGATAATTTTCCGCCAAAGCATTGATAATTTTTTTGCTCTGTGGTATAATTTTTCATGGTTAGACCGACAAAGCGTAGGTTAATATCAATTGGAGGAAGAAAAATGCAATATTCTCGCGAAGTTGAAGAAATGATTTGCGTTGCCAAGGGCCCCAACCACGGCCCCGCCCCCATCCCCGAAGAAGGGAAATGGATCCAGGCAAAAGAAATCAAAGACATCTCCGGGCTGACGCACGGCGTCGGCTGGTGCGCACCGCAGCAGGGCGCCTGCAAACTGACCCTCAACATCAAGGAAGGCGTCATCCAGGAAGCGCTCGTCGAGACGCTCGGCTGCTCGGGCATGACCCATTCCGCGGCGATGGCGGCAGAGATCCTGCCCAAAAAGACCGTCCTCGAAGCCCTCAACACCGACCTCGTGTGCGACGCGATCAACACGGCGATGCGCGAGCTGTTCTTGCAGATCGCGTACGGCAGGAGCCAGTCCGCTTTCTCCGACGGCGGCCTCGTGATCGGCGCGGGGCTGGAAGACCTCGGCAAAGGCACCCGCTCGCAGATCGGCACCATGTACTCGACGGCGGCGAAAGGCGTGCGCTACCTCGAAATGACGGACGGCTATGTCAGGAGGCTGGCGCTCGACAAAAACAACGAGGTCATCGGCTACGAATTCGTCAACTTCGGCAAGATGATGGACTATATCAAAGGCGGCATGGACGCGAACGAGGCGCTTGCAAAAGCGACGGGGCATTACGGCAGGTTTACCGAAGCCGACGGGGCGGTCGCATACATCGACCCCCGCAAACAGTAAGGAGGTAGATTGCAATGAGTATCACGTTCGAAGGGTATGAAAGAAGGATCGGGCAGATCCGCCCCGTCATGGATAAATACGGCATCCAAGATTTTGAAGACGCCAAAAGCATCTGCAACGAAAAGGGGTACGACGCGTACGACATCGTCAAGAGCGTACAGCCCATCGCCTTTGAAAATGCGGGCTGGGCATACACGCTCGGCGCCGCCATCGCCATCAAAAAAGGCTGCACGAAGGCTGCGGACGCCGCGGAGGCCATCGGCGAAGGGCTGCAGGCGTTCTGCATCCCCGGTTCCGTCGCCGACCAGCGCAAAGTCGGGCTCGGCCACGGCAACCTTGCGGCGATGCTGCTGCGCGAAGAGACGGAGTGCTTCTGCTTCCTCGCGGGGCATGAATCGTTCGCGGCGGCGGAAGGCGCCATCGGCATCGCGCGCAACGCCAACAAAGTGCGCAAAAATCCCCTGCGCGTCATCCTCAACGGCCTCGGCAAGGACGCGGCGTATATCATCTCCCGCATCAACGGGTTCACCTATGTGCAGACAAAATACGATTATTATACGGGCAAGGTGACCATCGTCAAGGAGACCCCCTATTCGGACGGCGAGCGCGCCAAAGTGCGCTGCTATGGCACGGACGACGTGAACGAGGGCGTCGCCATCATGATCATGGAAAAGGTGGACGTCTCCATCACGGGCAACTCCACCAACCCGACGAGGTTCCAGCACCCCGTGGCGGGCACCTACAAAAAGTGGGCGGTCGAAAACGGCAAAAAATATTTCTCCGTCGCTTCCGGCGGCGGCACGGGCAGGACTTTGCACCCCGACAACATGGCGGCAGGGCCTGCCAGCTACGGCATGACGGACACGATGGGCCGCATGCACTCGGACGCGCAGTTTGCGGGGTCTTCCTCCGTTCCGGCGCACGTCGAGATGATGGGCCTGATCGGCGCCGGCAACAACCCGATGGTGGGCATGACCGTCGCCTGCGCCGTCGCCGTACAGGAAGGCATGACGAAGTAACAAATCCTGCAACGATCGAAAATGCGCCGCTTTCCGGCGCATTTTCTTCAAGGAGGGAAAACCATGCGCTGCACCGCCGAAGAAACGCACCTGCAAACAGACGGAAAGGACATCTTTTTGCGCGCCTTTTTCCCCGAAAGCGCGGAGCGGGTGCCCGCCGTCCTCTTCAGCCACGGTTTTAACGGGAGCGGAGACGATTTTGCGGGAGAAGCCGCCTTCCTCGCCGAAAACGGGATCGCCGCCGTCACCTTCGACTTTTGCGGCGGCTCGGCACGCTCGCGCAGCGGCGGCGACACGCGGGAGATGACCGTCGCCACAGAAAAGGACGACCTTCTCGCCGTCTTTGCGGCGCTGCGGGCGGACGGGCGCGCCGACGAGAAAAATCTCTTCCTCTTCGGCGGCAGCCAAGGGGGACTCGTGAGCGCGCTCGCCGCAGAAGAACTGCGGGAACGGGTGCGGGGGCTGATCCTCCTCTACCCCGCGTTCTGCATTCCCGACGACTGGCGCAAAGCCTTCCCGCGGGAAGAGGACATCCCCGACTCTTACCCCCTTTGGGGGATGACGCTCGGCAGGGCATACTTCGCCTTTGCGCGCAGCCTGCACATCGAACGCGCTTTGGGCGGCTATGCCGGCCCCGTGCTCCTTTTGCACGGGGAAGAGGACACGGTCGTCCCCGCCGAGTATGCAAAGCGCGCCGCCTCCCTCTATGCAAACGCCCGCTTTCTCCCCTTTGCGGGGGAAGGGCACGGCTTTTCCGCGGACGGCATGCGGGCGGTGCGCCGCCTGCTCTTCGGCTTTCTTGCCGAGCACCGCGCATAGACAAAACAGCCGCCGCCCCGACGGGAGCTCCCGTCGGGGCGGCTTTTTTTAAAGATTTGCCGATCTATAAAATTCTTTGAGGGCGGGGTACAGCTTTTTGAACAGCGCATACCTGTCCGCGTAGCCGAACGCCGCTTCCCTGTCGGGCAGCACCGTCTCGCCGACGCGCACGACGGCGTCCGCCGCCTCGCGCACGGACGCATACTCCCCGCAGCCGACCATGGCGAGCATCGCCGCGCCATATGCGGGGCCCTGCTCCGTCTGCGGGAGCTCAACGGGCATGTTCATGACGCCCGCGACGATCTTGCGCCAGAGCGGGCTTTTCGCGCCGCCGCCGCACAGCTTCGTGCGCCCGATCCGGACGCCGTTCTTTTTGGCGGCTTCGAGGCAGTCGCGCAGGGCGAACGCCACCCCTTCCAGGACGGCGAGCGTCATCTGCTTGCGCGTCGTGTCCGGCCGCATGCCGATAAAGGCGCCGCGCGCGTTGACGTCGTTGTGCGGGCTGCGCTCTCCCATCAGATAGGGAAGAAAATAGACGTCGTTTTTGCCGAGCGCGTCCTCCGCCCCCGCCTGCTCCGCGGCATAATCGGACGTCATTAAGATCTTATCCGACCACCAGGCATTGCAGGACGCCGCCGAAAGGATGCAGCCCATCAGGTGCCAACCGCCGTCCGCATGGCAAAAACTGTGCAGGGCGTTGACCTTGTCCTCCTTATATCCCGCGCTGGACACGAAGAGGGTGCCGCTGGTGCCGAGAGAGATGTTGCAGCCCCCTTCGCCGACCACGCCCGTGCCCACCGCCGCGGCGGCGTTGTCCCCCGCGCCCGCGACGACCTTGACCGAGGGAGAAAGCCCCAGCTTTGCGGCGATCTCCCCTTTCAGCGTACCCACCGGCCGATAACTTTCATACAGCGCGGGAAGCTGCGCCTCGGAAACGCCGCACAGGGAACACATCTCCGCGCTCCAGCGGCGGCGCTTGACGTCGAGCAGGAGGGTGCCGCTCGCGTCCGAATAGTCGGTGCAAAACGTCCCCGAAAGGGTATAGGCGAGGTAGTCTTTGGGCAGCATGATCTTGGCGATCTTCTTAAAGTTTTCCGGTTCGTTTTCGCGCAGCCACAAGAGTTTGGGGGCGGTAAAACCCGCAAAGGCGATGTTGCCCGTATAGGCGGAGAGTTTCTCCCTGCCGATGATCCGATTCAGATACGCCGTCTGCTTTTCCGTCCTGCCGTCGTTCCACAGGATGGCGGGGCGGATGACGTTGTCCTCTCCGTCGAGAGCGACGAGCCCGTGCATCTGCCCGCCGAACGAAATGCCTTTGACGGCAGCCCTGTCCTGCCCCGCGAGCAGCCGTTCCAACCCCCGCTCCGCCGCGGCGATCCAATCGGCGGGAGATTGTTCGCTCCAGCCTGCATGCGGATAAAAGACGGGGTACGTCTGCGTGTTTTCCGCCAAAATGGCGCCGTCCGCGGAAACGAGCAGAAATTTCGTCCCGCTGGTGCCAAGGTCAATGCCGATATACGTATTCATACATACCTCCTTTCCGCGCCGTGCGCGCATGCCGCGGCGACGGCGGCGCACGTCCTTTCGATATGTTCCTGCGTATGCGCGCAGGACACGAACATTCCCTCAAAGGGAGAAGGCGCCACATAGATGCCCTGCGCCTGCATCCCGGCAAAATACCGCGCGAACGCCTCCCCGTCACAGCGGCACACCTCCGCAAAGCGCGCCGGACGCTCCCGCGCAAAAAAGGGACTCAACAGAGAGCCGACCCTGCCTACGGCAACGCCCGCTTCCCGGTACGCCCTCTCGAGGCGGGCGCCCTTCTCTTCGAGCGCGGGATAGATCTCCCCGCGCCGGCTGCGCAGGATCTGCAGCGTGCACAGCCCCGCCGCCGTCGCCACGGGATTGCCGGACAGGGTGCCCGCCTGATATACTTTGCCCGCGGGGGCGACGCAGCGCATGATCTCCCGTTTCCCCGCGTATGCCGCGAGCGGCATCCCGCCCCCGACGATCTTGCCGAAAGCCCAAAGGTCGGGCGTCACGCCGTAGCGCTCCGCCGCCCCGCCGTAAGCGATGCGGAAACCCGTGATGACCTCGTCGAAAAGAAGCAACGCGCCGTTTTCGTCGCAAATTTCGCGCAGCGACCGCAAAAAACCGTCTTCGGGCGGCACGACGCCCATATTGGCGGCGACCGGTTCGACGATGACGCAGGCGATCTGCCCCGCGTTGGCGGCAAAGAGGGCGCGCACGCTCTCCACGTCGTTATAGACCGCCACGAGCGTCTCCTTCGCATAGGCGGCGGGCACGCCGGCGCTGTCGGGCACGCCGCCCGTCAGGCAGCCGGAACCTGCCCGGACGAGCAGCCCGTCCGCATGACCGTGATAGCACCCTTCAAACTTGACGATCTTGTCCCTGCCCGTATAGCCGCGCGCAAGGCGGACGGCGGACATGCACGCTTCCGTGCCGGAATTGACGAGGCGCGCCATCTGGGCGCCGCACGCTTCGCAGATCGTCTCCGCCAACTGCGTCTCCCTGCCCGTGGGGGCGCCGAACGTCAGCCCTTCCGACGCGGCGGCGCGCACCGCTTCCGTCACCGCGGGGTGCGCGTGCCCCAAAATGAGGGGGCCCCAGCTCATCACATAGTCGATATAGCGGTTGCCGTCGGCGTCCTCGATCTCATCCCCCCTGCCGCGGACGATAAAGAGGGGGTCGCCCCCCACCGCACCGTAAGCGCGCACGGGGGAATCCACGCCGCCCGGCAAGACTTTTTTTGCCGCGGCAAACAGCTCCCTCGAACGCGCCTTATCCATTTTGCTTTCTCCAACCCGCGTAGGCGAGGGCGTGATAGGTGATGACGATGTCCGCCCCCGCGCGGAAAAAGGAAGCGATGATCTCGGAGACGGCGCGCTCCTCGTCCAGCATACCCGCCTGCGCCGCCGCCTTGACCATCGCGTACTCTCCGCTGACGTTGTATACGGCGAGGGGGAGCAGCGTCCTTTCCCGCGCCGCCTTCACCACGTCGAGAAAGGCGAGCGCGGGCTTGACCATGAGGATGTCCGCCCCTTCCGCTTCGTCGGCGGCAAGTTCGCGGAGAGCCTCTCTCCCGTTGCGCACGTCCATCTGATAAGACTTTCTGTCCCCCGACTTGGGGGCGGAACCCGCCGCGTCGCGGAAGGGCCCGTAAAAGGCGGAAGCGAACTTGGCGCTGTACCCCATGACGGGCAGAGAAGAAAAGCCCGCGCCGTCCAGCGCCTCGCGGACGGCGCCCACGACGCCGTCCATCATGGAAGAGGGCGCGACCATGTCCGCCCCCGCTTCCGCCGCGGCAAGCGCCGCCTTCGCGTGCAGGGGGAGGGAGACATCGTTGTCCACACATCCGCCCGTCAGCACGCCGCAATGCCCGTGCGAAGTGTACTCGCACAGGCAGATATCCGCGATCAGCAAAAACGATCTTCCCTTTTCCGCAAAATATCCCTTCAAAAAGCGGACGGCGCGGGGGACGACGCCGTCCTTTGCCCATGCACCGCTGCCCCGTTCGTCCTTTTCTTCGGGAATGCCGAAGAGCATCACCCCCGCGATGCCCGCCTCGAACACCGCGTCGGCGACTTCTTTGAGCCTGTCCACGCTGTAACGGTACACGCCCGGCATGGAAGGCACCTCTTCGCGCACATTTTCTCCGCAGCGCACGAAGACGGGATAAACGAGCTTTTTCACGTTCGCTTCCGTCTCCGCCGCCAGTTCGCGCAGCGCGCCGCTCGCGCGCAGCCTTCTCAATCTCTGCATCTTCTCTCCTTTGCCGCCGTCACGGCGGCTGCCAATTCCCGCGCGTCCGCCTGTTTTGCCACGGCGGGCGCATATCCGTACGCACGCAGCGCCCCCGCCGTGACCTCACCGATCGCCACGGGCAAGACGCCCGCGGGGAGGGAACAGCGCTCCAGCAGGGCGCGCACCCCGCCCGCCGAAGAAAAAGTGACGGCGTCCGCCCATGCGAGCGCCCCCTCCGCTCCCGCGAGCGCCCCCTCTTCCGGCACGAGGTCGTAAAGGGAGACTTGCACCCCCGTTTCCGACAGGACGCCCCCGCCCGAAGCCGCGCGCAAGAGGAGCACTTCTTCTCGGGGAATGCCCGTGCCCCGCACCGCCGCAGCGAGCGCCTCCGTCGTATATTCCGCGGGCAGGATATCCGCCCGAAAGCCGCACTCCGCGAGCGCTTCCGCCGTCGCGCGGCCGATGACGGCGAACCGCTTACCGCCGAACAGGCGCAGATCCGTCCCGCGCCCGCGCGCAGCGCCGAAAAATACGTATACCCCGTTGGCGGAAGTAAAGACGAGCAGGCGGCCGGCCTCCAGACGGGCAAACGCTTCCTCCGCCCCTCTCGGGCGGACGGAAAGATGCGCCAATGCGCGCCCGTCCGCCCCCGCTTCTTCGAGGAGGGGCAGCACGCGCGCGATGTGAGACGGCGTGCCCGTGACGAGCACGCGCGGCCCCCTCCGCAGGGGAGAAAGATCGAGCGCACACACTTTGCCCACGAGGACGGTCAGGGGAGCGGGGAGTTTTTCCGCCTCCTCTTCCAACCTGCAAAGGGGGCAGCGGACGGTACAGGACGCCGCCGTGCCCGCCCCCGACAGGAGAGCTGCCGGCATCTCTTTGTCCATGCCGCCCGCGATCAGACCGCGGGCGATCTTTCCCGCGGCAGCCTTCCCCATCAAAAAGACGAGAGTGCCTTCCGCTTTCGCCAAACGGGAAAAATCCGGCCGGCCTCCCTCGGTCTGCGCGGTCACGACGGTGAAAGCGGAGGAAACGCCGCGGTGGGTGACGGGGATGCCGGCAAGCTCCGCCGCGGCGACGGCGCTCGTCACGCCGGGCACGCTCTCCGCATAAACGCCCGCCGCGCGCAGAGCGGAAAGCTCCTCTCCGCCCCTGCCGAACACGAAAGGATCGCCTCCCTTCAGCCGCACCGTACAGGCGTACGTTTTGCCGCATTCGATCAGGAGCGCGGAGATCTCCGCCTGCTCCATGCCGTGCGCGCCCGCGCGCTTGCCCGCAAAGATCTTTTTGCAGGAGGGCTTGACCAGGCGCAAGAGCGCCGCGTCGATGAGGCTGTCGTAGACGAGGCAGTCGCATGCGGCGAGCAGGCGCGCCCCGCGCACGGTCAGCGTGTCCGCGCCGCAGCCCGCCCCCACGAGATAGACGCGGTTCATGCAAACCTCCCCGCGAGCGCCTCGACGCTCGCCTCCCCCGCGAAGGGGATGTGTTCTATCCTGCCCTCCCGCTGCGCGTAGAGGGTCTTTCCGTCATAGTATGCGCCGATGCCGCCCGCGCAGTCGCCGCCGAGGGCGCGCTGCAGTCTGCGTTCGATGCGGGCGGCAAAAGCCGTGCCCTCGTCGCAGACGAGGGCGCCCGCCTCCCCTTCGAGCGCGATGACGCCCTGGCACGCCGCGGGAACGCACTCTTCCGCCGCCAAGAGGCGCACGGCGGCGCGCTCATCATAAAACGTATCGGACGCAGTCAACAGACCGAGCCGGCGCAGCCCCGCCGCCGCCAGCACGAGCGCGTCGAACTCACCCGCAAACAGCTTGCGAAGGCGGGTATCCACGTTGCCGCGCACGGGCAGGATCTCCGCGCGCGGAAAGAGCCTTGCAAGCGCCGCCGCGCGGCGGGGAGAACTTGTGCCCGCACGCCCGACCTGTTCCCCGCAAAACAAGAGCGCGTCGCGCGCGTCGGCGCGAGGCAGGCAGAAAAACCCGTCCTTTTCCTCGCCGGCGGGCAGATCTTTTGCCGAATGGACGGCGACGTCGATCTCCCCCCGCGCGACGAAGTCTGTCAAGGCGTCGGTGAAAGCCCCCCTTCCGCTCTCGGAATGCGGGCCGCGCGCGTCCCGCTCCCCCCGCG
>CALVHS010000020.1 GCA_944328665.1 uncultured Clostridia bacterium
CATATAAATATAACAAGAATAGTATACCACCCAATCGGCATAATGTCAACAGTAAGGAATAATATTTCTATGTTTTCGGAATAATAGAATTGAACATTAGCCAACTTAAAGAAAATAAAAGAGACTGCTGCCGGAATGGTAACAGTCTCTTCGTTTTTATTAAGTTATATACACCACCATCGTCAAAGGTTGATAGCGGGTGGGGAAAAACTTTATCCCCAGACGCTCGTAATACCTTTTCGCGGTGTCCGCGTCTACCGTCAGGGTAAACAGCGGATTTTCGGGTGTAAATCCCCGATTAGCCCCTCGGGTGTTTAATGTTCGCCTGCGCGGCGGCGAGCCTTGCGATCGGCACGCGGAACGGCGAGCAGGAAACATAATCGAGCCCGATCTCGTGGCAGAACTCGATGGACGAAGGATCGCCGCCGTGTTCGCCGCAGATGCCGCAATGCAGTTCGGGACGCGTCTCGCGGCCGAGTTCAACCGCCATCTTCATCAATTTGCCCACGCCGACGGTGTCGAGACGGGAGAACGGATCAGATTCGTAGATCTTGTTCTTATAATAGGAAGGCAAGAACTTGCCGGCGTCGTCACGAGAAAAACCGAACGTCATCTGCGTGAGGTCGTTCGTGCCGAAGCAGAAGAATTCCGCTTCCTTGGCGATCTGGTCGGCCGTGAGAGCGGCACGCGGGATCTCGATCATGGTGCCGACCTCATAATCGAGTTCCATGCCGGCCTTGGCGATGATCTCGTCCGCCGTCTTGACGACGATATCTTTGACGAACTTCATCTCCTTGACTTCGCCGGTGAGCGGGATCATGATCTCGGGCACGATATTCCAATCGGGATGGCGTCCCTTGACGGCAAGCGCCGCTTTGATGACCGCGCTCGTCTGCATGACGGCGATCTCGGGATAGGTGACCGTCAGACGGCAGCCGCGGTGGCCCATCATCGGGTTGAACTCGTGCAAGTCGGAAATGAGCTGTTTGATCTGTGCGACCGTCTTGCCCTGCGCCTTGGCGAGAGCTTCGATGTCCGCCTCCTCTGTGGGGACGAACTCATGCAGAGGCGGGTCGAGGAAACGGATGGTGACGGGGTAACCGCCCAACGCCTCGAACAAGCCTTCAAAATCTGCCTGCTGCATCGGCTCGATCTTGGCGAGCGCCGCTTCACGCTCTTCCACCGTCTCGGAGCAGATCATTTCGCGGAAAGGCTCGATACGGCCTTCGCCGAAGAACATGTGCTCGGTGCGGCACAGGCCGATGCCCTGCGCGCCGAAGGCTGCCGCCTGTTTGGCGTCCTTCGGGGTGTCCGCATTGGTGCGCACGCCCAGCGCCTTATATTTGTCGGCCAATTCCATGATGCGACCGAAATAACCGCTGTTGGGATCGGCGGGAACGGTCGGGATGATGCAATCGTAGATGTTGCCGGTAGAGCCGTCCAACGACAGGCCGTCTCCTTCCTTGAACACTTTGCCCGCGAGGGTGAACTGCTTGTTCGCCTCATCCATCTTGATATCGCCGCAGCCGGAGACGCAGCACGTGCCCATGCCGCGCGCAACGACTGCCGCGTGAGAGGTCTGTCCGCCGCGGACGGTCAGGATGCCCTGCGCATACTTCATGCCTTCGATATCCTCCGGAGAGGTCTCGAGGCGAACGAGGACGACTTTTTCGCCCTTCTTGCCCTTTTCGACGGCATCCTCCGCCGTAAAGACGATCGTGCCCGCCGCTGCGCCCGGAGACGCCGCGATGCCTTTGCCGACGACGTTGTTCTTATCTGCGGCTTTGAGCGCGTTGGGATCGAACTGGGGATGCAGCAGCATATCGAGCGATTTGGCGTCGATCTGCATGAGCGCTTCCTGTTCGGTGATCATGCCCTCGTCGATGAGGTCGCAGGCGATCTTGATGGCGGCAGCAGCCGTACGCTTGCCGTTACGCGTCTGCAGCATGTAGAGTTTTTCGTTTTCGACGGTGAACTCCATATCCTGCATGTCGCGGTAATGATCTTCAAGGATCTTGCAGACTTCCTGGAACTGCTTGTACACGGCGGGGAACACTTCCGCCATTTTGGAGATGGGCATCGGCGTACGGACACCGGCGACGACGTCCTCGCCCTGCGCATTGGTCAAAAATTCGCCCATCAAGCCTTTTTCGCCGGTAGCGGGGTTACGCGTGAACGCGACGCCCGTGCCGCAATTGTCGCCCATGTTGCCGAACGCCATCATCTGCACGTTGACCGCGGTACCCCAGCTGTACGGGATATCGTGATCCATACGGTAGACGTTCGCGCGAGGGTTGTCCCAAGAACGGAAGACCGCTTTGATGGCGCCGAAGAGCTGCTCTTTCGGGTCGCTGGGGAAGTCGGAACCGATCTTTGCCTTATATTCCGCTTTGAACTGCTCGGCAAGCGTTTTCAGATCGTCCGCCGTCAGCTCGACGTCCTGCGTAACGCCCTTCTCTTCCTTCATCTTGTCGATCAGCTGTTCGAAATATTTTTTGCCGACCTCCATGACGACGTCGGAATACATTTGGATAAAACGACGATAGCAGTCATATGCCCAGCGGGGATTGCCGGACTTCTTCGCGATGGTCTCCACGACGTCTTCGTTCAAACCAAGGTTGAGGATGGTGTCCATCATGCCCGGCATGGAAGCGCGCGCGCCCGAACGGACGGAGACGAGCAGAGGGTTTTCTTTGTCGCCGAATTTTTTGCCGCAGATCTTTTCCATCTTGTCGATGTACTCCATGATCTCCGCCTGGATCTCGGGATTGATCTGCCTGCCGTCCTCATAATACTGCGTGCAAGCCTCGGTCGAGATGGTAAAGCCCTGCGGGACAGGCAAACCGATATTGGTCATTTCCGCCAAATTCGCGCCCTTGCCGCCGAGAAGCTCGCGCATCTTTGCATTGCCTTCCGAAAAAAGGTAGCAATACTTCTTTGCCATAAAGATTTTTTCCTCCTGATAAAATTTGGAACTGCTTGGCTTTATAGTTCTATCGTATCTATTTTAATATACTTTGGCACAAATTACAAGCAAAAACAAAAATATTTTTAAATTTTTTACAAGGATTTTACCGCCGCGCTCCGGCGGGCGCGCCTTTTTCGGAAAAGAACATAAAGCGCGCCGCCCCGTCGGGGCGGCGCGCAGCCTTCCTTTGCTCTACGGCCGGATAACGCCGGCTCCCGTCCTGCCGCCGTATTCGTCGATCGCTTCCCGCATCCCTTCGAGCGCGGCGGCATACCCCGCCCCGTCGGACGCGGACGTCACCGCCTCCATCTCATAAAAAGTACACTCGACATGTTCGCTGCTGAGCATGAACGCTGCATCGTCGGGCAAGTCGGTGTAGACAAGTTTGAGCTCGTCCCCCACAAAGAGATAGGCGTCGTCATCGATGACGGCGATCTTCCACTCCAGCGTGAGCGTCCGGCCCGCCGTATACCGATACGTATCTTCGGGCGGAGCGGCGCTGACATAGTTGTTATTGCAGGCATAGCCGAGTTTGAGATCCCCCGAGCCTCCCGCCTTGATCTCATTTCCCCAGATCAAAAAGCGGTCGGAAGATCCCAAAAAACGGAATTCCACATGCGGATTATCCCCCACGCCCGCGATATCGAGCTTCCCGGAAAGGATAAAATCGCGCGTGAGCACGGCGCCCCCGTAGATGATCGAAGCGGGTGAATCGCCCACCCCCTGCGAAACATTGCGGACAATATCGGGGATCCGATCACCGATCTCCTTGCTCTCCATGACGATATCCGTCTCCGCCAAAGCATCGACAAAGACGCTGTAATATTCCGCCTTCGGATGTACGCCGTCGCGCAGCATATCCGTCGTCAGGCGGGAAGGCGTATCGATATAGACGATCCACGCCCTTTCGCTGCACCATGCCTGCATCTGTTCGTTTACCTGACGGGTACGGGCGATCTTTGCCTGATCGCTGGCGCGGACGGAGATGCCGAAGTAATATATATTGGTCTGCGGGTAAAGGGAATGCATGAGGGTAAACATCCTCTGCACGTCGCGCACCGTCTCGGAAACGCCCATGTTGTCATCATAAATGTTGTTGGTGCCGATATGCATGGCGATGTTCTTGGGCGCGATGTCCCCGAAGAACCCGCGGTCGGTCATAAACTTTTCCCAATCGAAGGTCGTGGTCGAACTGATCCCCATGCAAAGCGCGTCCTTATCCGCGTAAAATGTGCCGAAATTCGTCCAAAACCAGCGCGTATCGAAGAAGGAATCGCCGATGAACGCGGTCGTTTTGCCGCTTTCCGCTTCCCTCGCCCAGCGCGCGGAAAGTTCGCTTTCATATGCGTCGTATTCCGATGTATCGTACTCCGTCCCGCTCATGTCCACCTGCGGATAGCACATGACGGTAAACTGCGTCTCATAGCCGTCCATAGACGCCTTCACTCTCGTCCCGCCCGCCTGCAATGCGGTGACCGTACAGGCTTCTGCATCCAATTCGATATACGCCTCGTCATATTCATACGAGATCTCTCCCTCTTGCGTACCCTCGGCAAAGACGGGAACGAAGTCGGTAGGCGGATACCCCACCCATGCGGCGACGTCCCCGATCGTAAAGAGTTCCGCTTCCGGCTCTTCTTCCGCCGCGAGCGTGGTGACGGTAAACGTCGCCGTATGATGCTGCGTCTTTGCGGTCACTTCCACCTCCTTGCCCGCGGTCAAAGCGTATACGCGGCCGCCTTCGATACGGATGTCCGATCCGTCGAACGTATAAACGATCTCATACGTCCCCCCGTCCGAAAAGACGGGCTCGATCTCCTCGCTCTCCCCGACGGTGACGCGTATATCCGCGATCGCAAGGGTGCCGTATCCCTCCGGCTCTTCCTTGTTTTCCGTGCACGCCGCCGTTAAAACGAAAACACAGGCGAGCAGCATGGCAGCAAAAGCAGAAAAAAACCGTTTCATTTCCCCTCCCGCGGCGATTTATAAAAATAATTTTTATTTTTGCCGCTTTCTTTTTTCTATATTCTACCACATAAGAAAAAAAATTTCAAGAGGCAAACGGGATCTTTCACAAAATAAAACAAAAAATTTTTTAAAAACCGCCGAAAGCAACGCGGCGAGACGAGCCGAATTTACGCCGGTCAACGGCAGCTCAAAAAGGCTTTCCGCAAAAGATCGGCAAAAAACTGCGCATATGCCATCATGAGGAGCATATACAGCACCGCAAAGACGCCGCAGATCAACCCCGCCAACGCGAAGCCGTTGCCCCTGCAGCGCCGGGCAAGCACCGCGCCTATAAGGGATAAAAGAACGGAAAGCGCGGCGAGCGAAACACAGACGGCGCGCAAAAAACTGCCCGCGCCGCCCCAAAAACTTTCCGCAAATACAGCTGCCGTACAAAAGGCCCCGCCACCGAGCAGGACGAGCAGCGCCGTCGTAAACCCCGCGACGCCGAACCAATTCATCTTCTTTTCCCGCGCACGCGCCACCGTCGGACTGCCGTCCTCCTCCGTCAAAAGCTGCTGTACGCCGACCCCGAGCGCCTGCGAAAGCGGCTGCACATATTCGAGGGACGGAAGGGAACGCCCCGTCTCCCATTTAGAGATTACTTTGCCGCTGACGCCGATCGCCGCACCCAACTGTTCCTGCGTCATGTCCAAACTTTTGCGCCGTTCGGCAATGATATCTTTGATCTCACGCATCGCACGCACCTCCTTTTATACTCTCATTATACGATAAAAAGAGGGCGGTGTCAATGCCGCTCCCTCTCCGTTTTGTAGATCCGCTCTCGGGAATATAGAGACCGCCGCAAAAAGATCGCCCCCCGGAGGCAACTCTCCGGAGGGCTTATGTCATCTGTTCTTTCTGTTCACATAGCTCGTATGCAAGATCTCGTGCGCCTTGTGCGAACCCGGCGCGCCGAAGAACTCTTTGTAAAGGCTCTGTATGGCAGGGTTTTCGTGGCTCTTGCGGACGGTCAGGGCGGCGTCCTCATCGTACAGCGCTTTGGCGCGGGCGGAACGCAAGTCGACCTGACGGCGGGTATATGCGCTTTGGATGGGCTGGCCGCCGCCGTTGACGCAGCCGCCGGGGCAGCACATCACTTCCACGAAGGTGTAATCGCATTCGCCTTTTTTGATCTTTTCGCACAGCTCTTTGGCATTGGTGAGTCCGGAGGCGACCGCAACTTTCACCTTGACGCCGTTCAGGTCGTACTCCGCTTCCTTGATGCCTTCGATGCCGCGCACTTCTTTGAAGTCGAGAGAATCGAGCGGCTTGCCCGTGATCGTCTCCGCCGCCGTACGCAGCGCCGCTTCCATGACGCCGCCCGTTGCGCCGAAGATGACGCCCGCGCCCGTAAACTCGCCGAGCGGATCGTCGAAAGTGCCGTCGGGCAGTTCGCTGTACAAGATGCCGGAATTTTTGATCATTTTGGCAAGTTCGCGCGTGGTCAGCACCGCATCGATATCGGGATACCCGCTCGCGTCCTCGTCTGCGCGCGTCTTTTCAAATTTTTTCGCCGTGCAGGGCATGATGCCGACGACGTAGATGTTTTTGGGGTCGATCCCCTCCTTTTCCGCCCAGTACGTCTTGACGGTCGCCCCGAACATCTGCATGGGCGACTTGCAGGAAGACAGGTTGGGGATGAGCTCGGGATAATAATATTCGACGAAGCGGATCCAACCGGGAGAGCAGCTCGTAAACATGGGCAGCGTGCCCCCTTCCTTGACGCGGTGTACGAGCTCGTTCGCCTCTTCCATGATGGTCAGATCGGCGCCGAAGTTGACGTCAAAGACCTTGTCGAAACCGAGCATGCGCAGAGCGGTGAACATCTTGCCCTCGGTGTTGGTACCGATGGGATAACCGAACTCCTCGCCGATCGCGGCGCGCACGGCGGGCGCCGCCGCCACGACGACGATCTTTTCGGGATCATTGATCGCTTCGCGCACGTTGTCGATCTCTTCGCGCTCCCTGAGCGCGCCCGTCGGGCAGACCGCCACGCACTGGCCGCACGCCACGCAAGGCGCGTCGCCGAGGTCGGACTCGAACGCGCAGGCGATATGCGTGTTGAACCCGCGGCGGGAAGGTGAGATGACGGCGACTTCCTGCACCTTTTTGCAGACCGCAACGCAGCGGCGGCAGAGGATGCACTTTTCGTTGTCGCGCACGAGATAACTCGTGGACGTATCCTCTTCATATTCGCCGCGCGCCCCTTTGAAGCGGTTTTCGTCGCAGCCGTATTCGTTGGACAGCTTCTGCAGTTCGCAGTTCGTGCTGCGCACGCAGGAGAGGCACTCCTTTTTGTGATCGGAAAGGAGAAGTTCGAGGGTGGTTTTCCGCGACTTTCTCACCTTTTCCGTGTTGGTAAACACCTCCATGCCCTCGTTGACGGGGTACACGCAGGCGGCGACGAGGCTCCTCGCGCCCTTCACCTCGCACACGCAGATACGGCAGGCGCCGATCTCGTTGATGTCTTTCAGGTAGCAGAGGGTGGGGATGTTGATGCCGGCGGCCTTGGCGGCTTCCAGGATGGTGCTCCCCTCTTCGACCTCTACGGGAATATTGTTTATCTTCAAATGTACCATTTTCTTTCCTCCCCGTTATGCTTTAATGACCGCGCCGAAGCGGCATTTTTCCATACAGACGCCGCACTTGATGCACTTGTCCGGATCGATGACGTGCGGTTCTTTGACTTTGCCCGTGATCGCGCCCGCGGGGCAATTGCGCGCGCAGAGGGTGCAGCCCTTGCACTTGTCGGCGACGATCTGATAGCGGAGCAGCTTTTTGCAGACGCCCGCGGGGCAGCGCTTGTCCCTGACGTGCGCTTCGTACTCGTCGCGGAAGTAATGCAGCGTGGAGAGCACGGGGTTGGGCGCCGTCTGCCCGAGCCCGCAGAGGGAATTTTCTTTGATGTAGTAGCAAAGTTCTTCCATCTTGTCGAGATCTTCCATCGTCGCCGTGCCGTCGGTGACTTTGCAGAGCATCTCGTAAAGGCGCTTGGTGCCGATACGGCACGCCGTGCACTTGCCGCAGCTTTCGTCTACGGTAAATTCGAGGAAGAACTTGGCGATGTCGACCATGCAGTTATCCTCGTCCATGACGATGAGGCCGCCCGAGCCCATCATCGATCCGATGGCGATGAGGTTGTCATAGTCGATGGGCGTATCGATGAGGTGCGCGGGGATGCAGCCGCCGGAAGGGCCGCCCGTCTGCGCCGCCTTGAATTTTTTTCCGTTGGGGCAGCCGCCGCCGATATCGTAGATGATCTCGCGCATGGTGGTGCCCATCGGGATCTCGACAAGGCCGGTATTATGGATCTTGCCGCCGAGCGCGAACACTTTGGTGCCGCGGCTCTTTTCCGTGCCCATGGAAGCGAACCAGTCCGCACCCTTGAGGATGATCTGCGGAACGTTCGCGTACGTTTCGACGTTGTTGAGGATGGTAGGTTTGCCGAAGAGCCCCTTGACCGCGGGGAAGGGCGGACGGGGACGCGGCTCGCCGCGGTGGCCCTCGATGGAAGTCATCAGCGCCGTCTCTTCGCCGCAGACGAACGCGCCCGCGCCGAGGCGGATATCGAGGTCAAAATTGAACCCCGTGCCGAAGATGTCTTTGCCGAGCAGGCCATATTCGCGCGCCTGCTTGATGGCGATGGACAGGCGTTTGACCGCGATCGGATATTCCGCGCGCACATAGATGTACCCTTGGTCCGCGCCGATGGCGTACGCCGCGATCGCCATCGCCTCGATGACGGCGTGCGGGTCGCCCTCGAGGATGGAACGATCCATAAAGGCGCCGGGGTCGCCCTCGTCGGCGTTGCAGCAGACGTACTTTTTCTCTCCGACGGAGTTTTTGGCGAACTGCCATTTCCTGCCCGTGGGGAAGCCCGCGCCACCCCTGCCGCGCAGACCCGACTTGGAGATGACGTCGATGACGTCCTGCGGGGTCATCTCGGTCAGCACTTTGCCGAGCGCTTCGTAGCCGTCATAAGCGATATATTCCTCGATCTTTTCGGGGTTGATGACGCCGCAGTTGCGCAGCGCCACGCGGTGTTGTTTTTTATAGAAGTTGGTGTCGTTGAGCGCCTTGATATTGCCGTCGTCGCCGACCGTCTCTTTGTACAGAAGGCGTGTGACAATGCGCCCCTTGATGATGTGCTCGTCGATGATCTCGTCGACGTCTTCCACTTTTACCTGCGAATAAAAGGCGCCTTCCGGATAGACGATCATGATGGGGCCGAGCGCGCAGAGGCCGAAGCAGCCCGTCTGCGTGACGTGCACTTCCTTATCCAGCCCTTCCTTGCGGATGCGCTCGACGAGAGCCTCAAAGATCTTGCGGGAATTTCCGGAAGTACAGCCGGTACCGCCGCAGACAAGAATGTGTGATCTGAACATAGTCCCTTATTTCCTCCGCCCTTAATTTTCGCCGATCAGGAATTCCTGCACGGGGTTTCCGTTGACGACGTGCTCGGCGATCATCCTACGCGCCTTTTCGGGCGTCATCAGTACATATGTATACTTCTGCCCGTCCTTGAACACTTCCACGATGGGCTCCAGGCGGCACAGCCCGATGCAGCCCGTCTGCGAAATGCTGACGCTGTGCAGCTGCCGTTTGTCCGCCTCGTCGAGCAGGGCATCGAGGACGGGACGCGCGCCCGCGGCGATACCGCAAGTCGCCATGCCGACCTTGATGACCGTTTCGTCCGCGCCCGCAACGCTGCGGTTATCGATCTGTGACCTCATCTTTTCGCGCAGCGCCTTGAGTTCTTCCAAACTTTTCATAACCTACCTCCGTATATGCTGACTAAATTTTCCCGGATATAATCCTTTAAAAATGCCCGGACTTCGGGCATGTCGAGGGGGATCTCCCCCAAGATCTCCTTGATCTCGCGCGTGTCCAGCACGCCCTTTTTTCCGTCGCACTCCACCGTCACCAAAAAATCCGTCTGCGGATTCATCGCGATCATCTGCAGGACGACGCCGCCGAGATCGCCGAGCGGCATGCGGTCGATGTGCCCGATGCGGTATTCGGCGCACACGCTCGTTCCCTTTCCCTTTTCGGAAGAAATGGAAAAACAGCCTCCCGTGCTCTCCGCGGAATACTTGAAGAGGGGCAGCCCCATGCCCACGGAACGCGTCTTGCGCGACGTCGTGAACGGATCGGTGACCTTTTGGAGCGTCTCCTCGTCCATACCGCAGCCGTCATCGTCGATGCGGATGCGCATCGTGTCCGAAGCGAAGTCCGCCCACAGCGAAAGAGTGACCAGCTTCGCCCCCGCGGCGAGGGAATTTTCCGCGATATCTAAAATATTGAGTGCAAGTTCGCGCATCGCTCAGCTTCTGTACTTGGCGAGGATGCCTTCGACCTCTTCGGGCGTGACCTTACCGTACACGTCGTCGTTGATGGTCATGACGGGCGCCAGGCCGCAGCAGCCGATGCAGCGGGTCGCGTCCAGCGAAAATTTCAGATCGTCCGTGCACTGCCCGCCCTCGATCTTCAGGATGTCGCACACCTTTTTGTACACGTCGCCCGAACCTTTGACATAGCAGGCGGTGCCGAGGCAGACGCCGATCTTATACTGCCCCTTCGGATAAAGGGAGAACTGCGCGTAAAACGTCGCCACGCCGTACACTTCCGCAAGGGAGACGCCCAACTCGTCGGCGATGATCTGCTGCACCGCTTCGGGCAGATACCCGTAGATCTCCTGCGCCGCCTGCAGCGCCGCGATCATCAACCCCTGCCCGCCGTGCTCCGCTTTCAGCTCGGCGAGTTCCTTTTTCAGCCGCTCTTCCTGCTCTTTCGTCCCGTTGAAGGGAACGTCGATCTTTTTAGCCACCGATAATAACCTCCGAAAAAATACATGCGGTAAAACCGCAATACCTTCAATGATATTATTTTAACATAAACCGCGCCGATTATCAATAGATATTGCGCCTTCTTTCGGCAAATTTTTCAAAAAAAACAAGGAAAAACTATGCTCGCTTTCCCGTATTTGACAAGTTCGCCTTTTCTATGATATAATACATGCGATAACGTTTCACTTTGAGAAAGGCCCGCAGAAAATCAGGGAAAAAAAGGAGGAACACCGCTATGCCCTATTCCGAACTCAGGGACAAAATGTACGAAAAATTTTCCAAGTACTCGCAGGACATCATGGAACTTACGAAAATGGCGAGCAAAAGCGACATCATCAATCCCAAGCTGTATGAAAAATACGACGTAAAGCGGGGCCTGCGCGACATCAACGGCAACGGCGTCGTCTGCGGACTGACGGAGATCTCCGAGATCGTCGCCTTCGGCAGAGACGAGGAGGGGAACAAGATCCCCGCCGACGGGCAGCTCTTTTACCGCGGCTATGACATACGCGAACTTGTGAAGGGCGCGGCGGGGCGGCGCTTCGCCTTCGAAGAGGCGACCTACCTGCTCCTCTTCGGGCACCTGCCTTCCGCCGCACAGCTGTCGCGCTTTTGCGAGATCTTGGCGGACTTCCGCACCCTGCCCCCCTCTTTCGTGCGCGACATCATCATGAAGGCGCCTTCCAAGGATATGATGAACATGCTCGCGCGCAGCGTTTTGAGCCTGTATTCCTATGACCCAAGGCCGGACGACGTCTCTAAAAAGAACGTGCTGCGCCAGTCGCTGCAGCTGATCGCGCAATTCCCCCTGCTGACCGTATACAGCCAAAAGGCGTACAGCTATTATCATTCGGACGCCTCCCTGTTCATCCACAAGCCGAAAGCGGAGCTCTCCACGGCGGAAAACATCCTGCACATGCTGCGCGAGGACAGCGCCTTTACCCCGCTCGAAGCGAAGGTGCTCGACCTGTGTCTGGTGCTGCACGCCGAACACGGCGGCGGCAACAATTCGACCTTTACCACGCACGTCGTCACCTCGTCGGGCACGGACACCTATTCCTCCGTGGCGGCGTCCCTCGGCTCCCTCAAAGGCCCCAAACACGGCGGCGCGAACATCAAAGTGTGCGAGATGTTTGACTGCATCAAAAAGAACGTGCCCGACTTCGACCGCGGCAAACTCAAAGATCTCCTCGCGCGCATGCTGGACAGGGACGCCTTCGACAGGACGGGCCTGATCTACGGCATGGGCCATGCGGTATACTCCCTCTCCGACCCGAGAGCGGACATCCTGCGCGGCTTTGCCGAAAAACTCGCCGCCGAAAAGCACATGGAAGCGGAATACGAGATGAGAAATTCGGTCGCCGCCCTGGCGGCGGAACTGATCGCGGAAAAACGCAAGATCTACAAGGGCGTCAGCCCCAATGTGGATTTTTATTCCGGCTTCGTCTACGACATGCTCGGGCTTCCGCGCGAACTGTACACCCCCTTCTTTGCCGTATCGCGCATCGCAGGCTGGTCGGCGCACCGCATGGAAGAGATCACCAACGGCGGCAAGATCATCCGCCCCGGCTATCAGGCGGTCGCCAAACGGCAGAAATACGTCCCCCTCGAAGAGAGAAAAAGCTGAACTCTATAAAAAAAGGATCGCCCGCCGCATGCCGCGGCGGGCGATCCTTTTTTGCAGCGAGGGAAAAGGTCACGCCTTTTCGCGCACGCTCACTTCATACTCTCTGCCGTTGACGTCGCGCAGGACGAACCCGCCCTGCCGCCGTTCGGCGGCGCCGCAATAAAACTCTTTCACATACCCGTACAGATCGTCGGCAAGATCCTCCGCCGTGATGTACCCGCTTTCGCTTTTTTCCCTTTCTTTTGCTTCCATGCTTTTTTCCCTTTCTTTTGCTTCCATGCCTTTTTCCTCCGGCCGTATTTGCAGGGTTTTCCCTGCTTATTTCCATTATACGACAGGATGAGACGGCATGCAACAAAAACGCCGTTGTCCGGGCGCGCTTTTATTGTCGTAAAAACACTTTGTTTGCCGAATTTTGCCGAAACCGCCCTTTCGCCTTCGTCCGCCGCCGAAAAAGCAAGGCGAACGTCAGCTTTCTTCCCTCTCGAAGAGAAAGGCGCCCGCCCTGTATTCCCCTTCCGGGCGGAAAGAGAGCACGCCGTTTTTCACCTCGTACCCGAGCGTGGTATACGCCGCCGCGAGCTTATACCCCCGCACGCTGCAATCGAGACGGACGAACGGGCGCTCAAAAAAGTGTGCGAGCACGAGCAGGCGGCTGCCGTCCGCAGAAACTTTTTGATAGATCTGGCATCCTTTGGGATCGCGGTAATATTCGATATCGGTGAAACATTCGGCGATATCCCCCGAACGCACGATGTCTTTGACGGCATTGTAAAAATCGATGCCCTCCCGGATCTTCGCCTTCTGCGCGCCGTCGATGAGATGTACGTCCCCCGAAAGGCAGATCCTGCCGAACATCGCCGCCGTCAGCGACCAGACGATGCGGTCGACCGTATCCTCCCTGCGGACAGTCGCCCAGACCTGATTCTGGCGCGCGGGCACCACGCGGGAGACATTCGCCGCCACGAGGGGGATCTCTCTGCATTCGTGCGCGTCCGAAAAGGAGCACATGGCCACCTTTTGCATGCGGCACGGCTCGATACGCGACCCGCCCGAAGAACAGTTTTCGATGACGATGCCGGGCACCGCTTCCCGCAGGCGGTCGAGATAGTCAAGGCTCAGCTCGGTGATCTGCCTGCCGCTCTCTCCGAGGCTCTCCGCCCCGTCTCCCCCCATGCCAAAGGTGTCGTTGTAGTCGATCTTGATATAAGAAAATCCCTTTTCGGCGAGAAAGTCCAGCATCTTTTCTTTGAGATACGCCTGCACCTGCGGCTTGCGCAGATCCAAAAACCGCCTGTTTTTGGATGTGAGGGGAACGCCGCCTCGCAGAAGCAGGCTGTCCTCGTCGTAAAACTTTTTGCTGTCCCTGCCGACGTTTTCAAACTCGAACCACACGCCCGGAAGCATGCCCGCCTCCCTGATGGCGGAAGTCACTCGCTCTATGCCGCCCGGAAAGAGTTTTTTGCTCTCGTTCCAGTCGCCGATGGCATTGCACCAACCGCAGTTTTCGGGCAAATACCAACCCGCGTCGATGACGAAGATGCCGACCGGCAGCCCCCGCAGGCTTGCGAGGATCGCGCGGATATTCTCCTCGCTCGGCGTGCCCCACGTCGTGCAATATTCGTTGAAGAGCACGGGCATGTCCTCTTCGCTTGCGGGGACTAAGAGGCGCGCGTTCTGAAAATGTACAAAATCGTTGCATACGTCCTCGATATTTTCGCCCGAACGGACGCGGAGAAAAGCGCGCTTCGTCTTGAAGCCGCCTCCCGGCGGCACCTCTTTATGCCAATGCCCGAATTCGCGGTCGGCAAGCCCGCCGGAAAGGGAACAAGTCTCCCTCTCCTTGTAGATTTCGATCTGCCAGCTGTACGGCGCTTCGAGCATCGCCGCCCAGGTGACGCCGCCGCCCGCGATCGCCGCAAAGGGGAAATAGCCGCGGTCGGGCATGCTGCCCACTTCTCCGAAGCGCTCGCACTTGACGCCGTAGCGCCCCCAGCTCATATCCAGCCCGAGGGCGGAAAAAGTCTCCGTCTTCAGGCGGCATTCGCGGCTCCACGCGCTGACCATGCGCGTCAGGCGCAGCCCCTCGGTACCGAGCTTTTCCCGCTGCGGGTTGAAGATGCCGCCGACGGAAAAGCTCTGCAAACTTTCGAGCACCTGCGTCTTGCCGCTGCGGTTGCAATATTCCGTCTGCACGGAAAAGACGCCCGTGCGCGCATCGTAGGCGAGGGTATGCACATACTCGTTGCCTTCCCCGTCCGACAGGCGGGTCACGACGCCGTCTTCGTCCGATTTTTGCGAGACGATCTCCAAAAGCACGGACGAAGCGTTGCGCATTGTCACCCCTTGCGTGTAATCGGCGAGATTATGCGAGCCGCGCAGGCTGACTTGCACCATCGAATCGGGCGCGAGCGCGTCGGCATCCGCCACGCGGGTGCCCGCAGGGAAGAGCATCAGCCCCGCGCCGAACTCGCCCCCCGCCGTATAGTAGACGTCGGTATCCCCGAACGTGTATTTTTTATAAAGCATAGACGTCCCCTTCCGGAAAAGGGCGGCATTGCCGTGACAATGCCGCCCTCCGTTTTCGTTCTTATTTGCGCTTCCAGACGATATCCGACCACATCAGGTCTTTTTTGAACTGTTCGATCTTCGTATTTTCATCGATGAGCACGACTTCGATGCCCCACATGTTGCCGAGGTCGACCATCTGCTGCGCCGTGACGACGGAAGAGACGACGGTATGGTGCGCGCCGCCCGCATAGATCCATGCGGCGACCCCCTCCTTAAAGTTGGGCTTATACGTCCACATCAGCCCGCCCACGGGGAGATTGGGCATCTTGTGCGGATATTTGATCAGTTCTATCTTCTGCACGATGAGGCGCATCCTGTCCCCCATATCGATCATGGAGACGGCGATCGCTTCGGGCGCGGAGATGCCTTCGAACACGAGGCGGGCGGGATCGGATTTACCGCCGATGCCGAGCGGGTGCACCTGGATCTCCGGCTTGGTCTCTGCAAACTGCGGAGAAACCTCCAACATGTGCGCGCCGAGGCAATAACCGTCCGCGAGGTCATAGGTGTAATCTTCCATGAGCCCCGTGCCCTTCTGCCCCGCCATGTACTGCATGACGGCGCCGAGCGCGGCGATCTTCCAGTCCCCTTCCGCGCCGAAGCCGTAGCCCTTGCCCTGCAGATCCTGGATGGCGAGCCCGGGAAGTTGATTGAGCCCGTGCAGCGCGCCGAAGTGATCGACGATGCCGATATAGCCGCCCTTCTCCTTGCAGAACTTGTCGATGGCGATCTCGTACTTCGCCTGTTCGCGCACGACCTCAACGCGGTCGGTGCCCATCGTGTATTTTTTGCCGTATTCCGCCATCATGGCGTCCACTTCTTCATCGGTGACCTTCTCGATATATTCGACGAGGTCGCCGACGGGATAATAATCGACCTGCCAACCGAAATCGATATGCGCTTCCACCTTGTCGCCCTCGGTGACGGCGACGTCGCGCATATTGTCGGAGAAACGGCAGACCTTGACCTTTTTGGAGAAAGCGTACCCTGCGGCAACTTTACACCAGTCGGCAAGCTCTTTGAGGGCTGCCTCGTCCTTATAATAACCGACGATGACCTTGTTGTCCATGCGCAGGCGCGCGACGATATAGCCGAATTCCCTGTCGCCGTGGGCGGCCTGATTCTCGTTCATAAAGTCCATGTCGATGGTGTCGTAGGGCAGCTTTTCATTGTACTGGGTGGCAAAATGGCACATGGGCTTTTGCAGCTTGGAAAGCCCGCGGATCCACATCTTTGCGGGAGAGAAGGTATGGCACCATGTGATGATGCCGATGCAGTTTTCGTCGTCGTTGACCTTTTTGACGGCGGCTTCGATCTCGTCCGAACTCTTGCAGGTGGTCAGATACCGAACGGTAACGGGCATGCGCTCGCTGACGTAGTTTGCCATCTCCTCCGAGTGCCGTGCGACGTGTTCGAGGACGTCCGCCCCGTACAACGTCTGAGAACCGGTGATCCAATAAACGATTTTTTCTTTCATAGCGATCTACTTCCTTATAAATTTTATTGAATTTTTTATTTTAGAATGCCGTTTTTCGTTGCCGCCGCGCGCACGCCGAAGCAA
>CALVHS010000021.1 GCA_944328665.1 uncultured Clostridia bacterium
CGAAGAGGTTTTTACTTACATTCAAATCTTATTTACATGGATACACTACGGTCTATCCAACTAGTCCAACAAACTTTCCTAAAGAAACATCATACACTTTTACTCCGTAATCCTTGAACAGCTTAAAAATTTGAATAACGACCAATGTATCCCTTGAAAGCTGATGCACACCATTAATACATACAATATCTGCCTTTCCGTTCCTGCAATCTTCAATCATATACTTAAGAGCAGGACGATTTATGTCCATTGCAGAAAATCCGTCATCGACATAGCGATTAACAAGCTCCCAGTTTTTAAAGTCTTTTACGGTCTCATCAAGTGCATCGATCTTTTTGTTTTGTGCAGCCTTGCCGTACCGCAAATAAATTGCCACTCTTTCGTTTTTCATTGTAATCACCTCTGTTAATATCAATTATAACGACCGATAAATCAGGTATTACGACAAGTTTTGTCGACCGCCGTCATCACAATTGAAACCATGCCAAATTCACCGGCGATAAACAGTTAAACGACTCTGCGTATCACCTCCTGACATATGACAAATTCTGTCAAATTAGAGCATAATGACAGTTACCCCCAATTTTTGAGGTATTTCTCAACGCTCCCCAAATTTGCCATTTTTCGCGTTATATCGCGTTATTTTGTGCTAAAATCCTTAATTGCTATCGCCGGTATCCTTATTATAAGTAATACATGCGTCACTGCCCCGACAAGTTTTCCGTCCTGCACGATGGGGCTGCCGCTCATCCCCTGCACGATGCCGCCCGTCGCTTTCAACAGCGCCTTGTCCGTGATCTTGATCACAAAATTTTTATTCTGCCTGTTATCCGCGTCCACTTTGATGATGCTCACCCTATATTCCGCCGGAGATACGCCGTCCACCGTCGCAAAGATGGAGGCGCTGCCGGGATGCGCATTATCGCTTACGGAAACGAGCGGGCGGGAACCGGTATCATATTCTTTTGCCATATTGCCGAAAATACCGACGGAACAGTTTTTATCCGCCGTCGCGATCTGCCTGTCGTTGAGGAACAAGCCTTTCAATTCGCCCGCCCGTCCGCGCTCCCCCCGCACGACGCTGACAATACTGCAAGAAAAGATATTGCCGTCGTCGATCTCCATCGGGCTGCCGTCCGCGGCCGACACGGCATGGCCGAGGGAGCCGAATCTGCCGTCCTTGCGCACAAACGTGACCGTTCCGATCCCGGAAACGCTGTCCCGGATCAGTACACCCAGGCGGTAGCGCCCGCTCGCCATATCCTTGACGGGCGAGATCTCTCGCTGCATCCTCTCGCCGCTGCGTTCGATCGTGATCTCCGCTCCGCCTCCGCCATAACCGGCCAAAACGCCGTCCATATCCGCCGCGTTTTTGATGCGCACGCCGCGGAAGGAGACGATGATATCCCCGACGGCAAGTTTCGCCTCCCCGGCAGGATCGCGAACGCCGTTTTCCGTCAAGACCTCGCAAAGTCCCACGATCTGCGCCCCGCCGATCCCCAACGTAAAGCCCGCCGGCATCCCGCCGAGATAGACCTCCGTCTCCTCCGCGACCGCCGCCACGGGCATAAAAAGCATCGCGCAGAACGTCACCGCCGCGATCAACGAAAGCCATAATTTGTTTTTCAGCTTTTGCATTTTGCCTCCTTCCGAACTTTGCACAGAAAAATTCACTCGATTTTACTTTGCGTAATCGGAAGGCGCATTATACGGAGAAAAATTTCCCTATAAAGAATTTTCTCCCCCGATCCGACAAAAGCCGCCCCGCAAATGCGGGGCGGCAGACCTCTTTTTCACTCTCAGGCGCGGCGAGACGCCTTATAAGCCGCACATTCGGCGGATAATTCCTCCGCCAGTTTTGCAGCCGCAGCGCTCCCCGCTGCGCCGCCAAGCAGTCGGATCAGTTCACCGTTCTTTTGTTCGGGCGACAAAAGCGAGATCTCCGTGACCGTCTTCCCCTCCTGCGTCTCTCGTTTGGAAATGAGAAAGTTCGCGTCCGCCATGGCGACGATCTGCGCCAAATGCGAAACGGCGACGATCTGTTTTCCTGCGGCGATATCCGCAAATTTTTCGGCGACGACTTTCGCCGTCCCGCCGCTGATCCCCGCATCGATCTCGTCAAAAATATAGGTGGAGATCTCATTCTCGCCCGACACCTGCGTCTTGATGGCGAGCATCAGGCGGCTCATCTCACCGCCGCTGATCACTTTATGCAACGGTTTGAGCGGCTCGCCCGCATTTGCCGAAAACAGAAAGCGCATCCTGTCCGCGCCCTCCGCCGAAGCGCGCTCGGTATCTTCCCTTTCGTACTCGTCGAATTCCGCGCAGAAGCGCGCCTTTTTGATGTTGAGCGTCTTCAATTCGCTCTCCACCCTGCCACAAAACGCCTCGGCAGCACGCTTGCGCAGGGCGGTCATCTCCGTACAGGCAGCATATACCTTTGCGGCGTTCTTTTGCAACGCCGCCGAGATCTTTGCAGCTTCTTCGTCGCAGTTCGATAACAGCTGCGCTTCCTCGGCGATCTTTTCACGATAGGCAACGATCTCACGGATACCGCTGCCGTACTTTTTTTTCAGGGAACGGATCAGGTCGAGGCGGCTTTCCACCTCTTCCGCTTCCTTCTCGTCATACGTAAAATCATCCGCCAGCGCGCGTACGGACTCGGCGATATCCTCCGCCTCCAAAGCGACGCTCTCCAGCCGATCTGCCAGCGCCGCATATTCCCCGCCGTAGCGGGCAAGTTCAAAAAGCGAACGCCTGCCTCTGCCCAGCAGATCGACGGCCGCCCCGTCGTCATTCAAAAAAGCGGACGCTTCCGCCAGCCCCTGCATGATCTTTTCCGCATTGGAAAGGATCAGCCGCCGCGCGGCAAGCTCTTCTTCTTCCCCGTCGCGTAAGGCGGCGCGGTCGATCTCCGCGATCTGATACTGTAAAATGTCCAGCCGCCTGCCCCGCTCTGCCTCATCCCCGCCGAGCGCGCGTTTCTTTTCGCGCAGTTTCTTCCTTTCGGCAAGCAGTTCCGCCAAATTTTGTTTTTGCGCCGCGAGCGGCGCGCCCGCCGCGCCGTCGACCACCTTCAGCTGGTTTGCTTCGCTCAGCAAATAAAAATGCTCGCTCTGACCGTGTACGTCCACGAGGGCGGAGGTGATCCTCCGCAGCATGGAAACGTTGACGGGTTCCCCGTTCACGCGAATACCGCCCTTACCGTCCGCGCGGAATTTCCGCGAGATGACAAGCTGTTCGTCAAACCCGACGCCGAGTTCGGCAAACAACGCGGGCAAACCTCCTTCTTCCTCCACGGAAAAGACGGCGCTGACCGCACATTCTTCCTCGCCGTATCGGATCATGCTCTTGTCAGCCTTTGCTCCGAGCACGAAGTTGATGCTGTCTAATATGACGGATTTCCCCGCGCCCGTCTCACCGGAAAGGACGTTCAGCCCCTTGGAAAATTCCAATTCCGCCTGCCCGATCAGGGCGACGTTTTTGATCGACAATTTTTCCAGCATATCACTTAAGAAATTCGTTGAGTTTTTCTTCGACGACCTGCGCCTTTTCTTCGCTTTCGGTGACGATCAGCAGAGTATCGTCCCCTGCGATCGAACCGACGATCTCCGGAAAATTCAATTTATCCACGATCATGCCCGCATTGCTGCCATTGCCGCGCAGCGTCTTGATGACCACCTGGTTGAGGGCGCAGCGGATGGATAAAACGCACTCGCGGAACAGATTGTGCATTTTGGGCGAGATCTTATTGATTCCCTCGTCTATGTAAGCATATTTATACTTTTTACCCGTTCCCGCGACCTTAAAAAGGCGCAGCTCTTTGATATCGCGCGATACGGTCGCCTGCGTCACACTGTAATTGCGTTTGTTGAGTTCGTCGCACAATTCTTCCTGTGTTTCGATCTCCTTCTTAGAGATAATTTCAAGTATCGCCGCATGCCTGCCGCTCCTCATCATGATCTCTCCTCCCTTTGGTCGCTCCACGTATTCAGCTTAAACAGAAGTTTATCAAAAAAATTATTGTCCTTGCTTTTGATGAACCGCACGGAAAAATCCGCACGCCCGACGCCGATCTCGCTGCCTCTTCCGTAGGCGCCGCAAAATTTTCCGTCGCAAAAGAGAGACACTTTGTTTTTGACCGCGGAAAGATCGACGCGCATCGCGCTCGTATCCGGATAGACGATGGGGCGGTTGTGCAGCGAATGTGCGCAGATAGGCGTCAGAATAAAAGCGCGGATATCCGGCGTCAGAACGGGGCCGCCCGCCGACAACGAATACGCCGTAGATCCTGTCGGCGTGCTGACGATGATCCCGTCCCCCACAAAACTGTCCACTTTTTTTCCGTCGATGCAGGCGGAAAGCTCCACCACGTTGTCGTCCGCACCCTCTTCGTAGCGGCGTTGGAACACCGCCTCGTTGAGGGCATAAAATACGGCGCCGTCCGCCCGTACCTGCAGGACGCTGCGCTCTTCCACGCCGTACTGCCCGCAGATCAACTCGACCGCTTTTTCTAACTGCTCCCCTTCAAATTCCGTCAAAAAGCCGAGATTGCCGGAATTGATGCCGAGCAGGTCGATCCCCCGCCTGCCCGCTTCGATCGCCGCCTTCAAAATGGTGCCGTCTCCGCCGAGAACGATCAAAACGTCCGGGAAGGCGATCTCCTCGGGCGTATAATAGATCTCATATGCCATGCCCCTGTCCTGTAAGATCCGGACGAGGCCGTCACGGATGGGCAAAAATTTCTTCGTATGACGGTTACAGTAAACTCCCGCTTTCATGCCTCTATTATACAACATTTTATACATTTATGCAATCGTTTCGCATATTTTCAGGGGCAAAAGGGATAAAATTTTCGAACAAAAACTTGCGGCGGCGCGTATCGCGCGCCGCCGCATGCCGTTACTTTTCTATATAATTTTTCAGAAGGGAGGCGTTGTTTTCGGCAAACGCCTTCATTTCTTCGGGGGACAGCTTTTTGTACGCCAATCGCGCCATATAATAGACCTGGTTCGCGACAAAATTCTTCTTTTCTTCATCCAGTCCCGTAAACGCCGCGATGACGGGGTTGGCGGTGTTGAGGATGAGCGTCATGTCTCTGTCCGCATCCGCGCCCGCAAGCCCGTAAAAAGCGTTCATCTCCCCGAACCGCCGCGAAAATTCGGAAACGTTGATGATGGCAGGTACGTTCCCGTCCTTGAGCCTTTCCGCCTTGACGGCGACCTCCGTATTTTTGAGCGCGGCCTTGAACGCTTCCGTGAGCGCTTTGTCTGCCTCTTCGCTCCCCTCTTCCCCTTTGAGGGCGGCGTCGACATCCGCGTCTATGCGCAAAAAGCGCATTTTTGTCGGCTCCTTATATTCAAGATAGCTGATAAAATGGGTATCGATAAAGGTATCGCAGACGATGGCGTTAAGCCCCGCCTTCTTGAACATTTCGATGTACTGCGCCTGCCCGACTTCATCGGAAACATAGTAGACGGTCACGGGCTGCTCTTCCTTTTTCTCTTCCTCCTTATCCGCGGCAGCGTCCGGCTTATCCTCCGCAGGGGTATCCTCTTCCCGCTTTTTCCCGATATATTCTTCGAGGTTTTTATACTCGCCGTTCAAGTCCTTAAAGATGATGCAGTCCTTGACTTTGGAATAAAAATCCTCATCCTTGATACATCCGAGTTTGATGAATACGGAAATATCATTCCAGCATTGGACGTATTTTTCCCTATCCGTCTTGAACAGGCCCGTCAGTTTGTCCGCGACCTTTTTGGTGATGTGCCGGGAGATCTTCTGCACCTGCCTGTCGTTCTGCAAAAAGCTGCGAGAAACGTTCAGCGGGATATCGGGGCAGTCGATCACGCCGTTCAAAAGGGTCAAAAATTCGGGGATCACTTCCTTGATGTTGTCCGCGATATAGACCTGATTGCAATACAGCTTGACCTTGCCGCGCTCTAATTCCGCCTTGCTTTTCACCTTAGGAAAATACAGGATCCCTTTCAGGCGGAAAGGATATTCCATGTTGAGATGGATCCAAAAGAGCGGATCGTGATAATCATGGAAAGTCTTGCGGTAAAATTCTTTATACTCCTCCTCCGTGCAGTCCTTGGGGTTTTTGAGATACAGCGGATGCGTGTCGTTGAGGGGCTTATCTTCCTTTCCCGTAAAGTTATAGTAGATATCATAGGGCATGAACGCACAATATTTTTCGATCAGGCTGCGGATGCGCCCCTCGTCGAGGAACTCCTTCTCCTCGTCTGCGATGTGCATGACGATCTTTGTGCCGCGCTCCGCCTTATCGCCGTCCTCGATCGTATACGTGCTCTCACCGTCCGATTCCCAATGTACGCCCTTGGCGCCTTCCCGGTAAGATCTTGTAAAGATCTCGATGTTTTCCGAGACCATGTAAGCGGAATAAAAACCGAGGCCGAAATGCCCGATGATCCCGTCGCCGCCCGCCTTTTCATACTTGGCGAGAAAGTCCGCCGCACCGGAAAAGGCGATCTGCGTAATGTATTTTTCCACCTCTTCTTCGCTCATGCCGATGCCGTTGTCCTCGACGGTCAACGTCTTGGCATCCTTGTCCGCGGAGATCTTGATGCAAAAATGCTCGTCGTTGCCGCCCTTTGCCTCGCCCATCTCCACGAGCTTTTTGTACTTTGTGATCGCATCGACGCCGTTGGCGACGATCTCACGCAAAAAGATGTCCTTATCCGAATAGAGCCATTTTTTAATGATGGGCATCATGTTTTCGCTTGCGATCTGAATATTCCCTTGTTTAGCCATATTAACACCTCGCTTTATAAAAAAGCCCCGCGCGCGGCGGGGCTTTGTCATCAGTTGTCGTTTTTATTCTGCAGCATTTCCGCGATGGACGCTCCGCCGATTCCGCCTTCCGTCCATTCTCTGAATTCGCCCTCTTCTCTGTTCTCTCTGGGCTGACGCGCTTTCCTGTTCCTCGGCCTGTCGCTCTTTTCCTCGTCCCTTCTCGGGCGGATCTTGGTGACCTCAGGCTCGGGCAAAAGCGCCTTAATGGAAAGGGTCATCTTTTTGTTTGCAGGATCGAGCAGGAGGATCTTTGCGTCGATCTCTTCTCCGATCGTCAGAACGGAGGTCGGGTTTTCCAACCATTCGTGCGAGATCTGAGAAACATGTACCAGACCGTCCACACCGTTCTCGATCTCAACAAACGCACCGAAAGGAACGATGCGCACGACCTTGCCGTGTACGATATCCCCTTCCGCATACTTTTCGGCGACCAGATCCCAAGGCTGCGGCTGCAGCTGCTTATAGCCGATAGATACCTTTTTATTTTCCTCGTCGATCTTCAATACCTTGAATTCGTACTTTTTGCCGATCTCCAAGACATCGGTCACATTTTTGACGCCCGACCAAGAAAGGTCGGAAATATGCGCGAGGCAATCGAAGCCGTTGACGGAAACAAACGCGCCGAAGTTGGTCACGCGTTCCACTTTGCCTTCCACCACGTCGCCGACATGGATATTGGCAAAGAACTCCGCTTCCCGTTCCGCCTTTGCCGCATCGCGCGCCGCCTTCTCTTCTTCGAGGATGACGCGCTGCGAAGCGATGATCTCCTTTTTACGGTCGGATTTTTTGATCTCGAGCGCCTTCAAACGGAGCTTTTTGCCCACATATTTGTCCAGCTCTTTTACATAGCCCATGCGGATCTCTTTTGCGGGAACAAAGACGGAATAGGTGCCCATAGACGCCGTAAGGCCGCCCTTGTTGAAGCCCGTGCAGACGACGTCAAACTCTTCGCCCGCTTCGATCGCCGCGATCTTGCCCTCTTCCTCCTTCAGCTGTTTGATGACCTTTTGAGAAAGTTTGACGGGATTTGCGGCGCTGACGACCATCACCTCGATCTCTTCGCCCGCTTTTGCGGCATACTCTTCCGCTTTGTATTCTTCGCAGTCGATCTCGTCCTTTTCCAGCAGGATCTCTTTTTTGAAGAATGGTAACAAAACAGCCACACCTTCGTCCGATGCCGAAGATATGATCGCAGTGACGAGCTGCCCCCTCTTTAATTTCGACTGTCCGTTATCCATTTGGGCAACGACTTCTTCCATTTCGTTCGTTGCTTTGACTTCCGTGTTGTTATCCATCTTAAAAAGAACCTCCTGCGTTTGCGCGAACGGCGTGGAAGCGCCGCTCACAATGCCTACACTTTTAAAATTTTTTATTTTGTCCGGCCGAAGTTCTTCGGCTCGAGCCAATCGAAACACATGCGCGCAGTTCGCCGCGCAGATATCATACAGCTTCTGCGTATTGCTGCTGTTGACGCCGCCGAGCACGATCATCGCTTCGCACTGCGAAGCGAGCGTCGCCGCTTCACTCTGGCGCTCCTTAGTAGTATAACAAATTGTTTTGAAAATCTCAACTGTTTTTCCGCATTCTTTTTCAATATTTTCAATAATTTTATTAAATTTTTCTTCCGGAAAGGTCGTTTGGCTCACGACGGCGACATTTTTGCCTGCGAGCGCGCATATCTGCTCCGCATCCGGCTCCCCGATCACGACGGCGCGCCCGCCGCACCACCCGAGCAGCCCTGCCACTTCCGGGTGAGAAGGATCGCCCGTGATGACGATGACTTTATCCGTCTGCGCGAGGCTGTGAACGATTTTTTGGATGCGCTTAACAAAGGAACAGGTGCAGTCGACCACGCGGATCGAGCGCGCCTCGCACTCGCGGTACACCGCCTTTCCCGCGCCGTGCGAACGGATGATCAGCGTCGCCCCGTCCGGCACGGCGGAAATATCCTGCACCGTGACGATACCACGACGGGAAACAGCCTCGTTCACCTCGGGATTATGGATCAGTTCCCCGAGTACATACGTATTTTCAGCCGGCACGGACATCGCCGTCTCCACCGCGCGGCGCACCCCGCGGCAAAACCCGCTGCTTTTGGCGACAACGACCCTCATCCGTGCTTCTTCCTCTTTTTCTCCTGCTTGGCGCGGATATAACCGTGCATCGTGCCCAGCATCGCCTCGCGGATGACCTGCTCGGCGGCAACATAATCTTCCGAAGTCATCTTTTTGTCATAAAAAGCGGACAGATCGACGGGATCGCCGACGACGATGGGCGTAAAGCGGAAATACTTCGTCTTGCCGATGGACATGACGGGATAGACGGGAACCTTTGCCTTGATCGCAAAGAGCGCCGCGCCTCCCTTGAGCGGCAAAAGTTCCGCGTCCGTGCGGTTGCGTGTGCCTTCGGGGAACATGGAGATCTTTTCCCCCTTTTTCAGGTAACGCAGCGCGGTCATGACCGCTTTGGCGTCCTGCCCGTCGCGGGAAACGGGGATCGCTTCCACCTTTCTGCCGAGATAGGCGAGCAGCTTGTTTTTATACAATTCCTGCTTGCTGATAAAGTGCACCTTGTCCTTCGTCGTACACGCCATATGGACGATATCCCACAGCCGGAAGTGATTGCCGACCAAAACGCAGGCGCCCTTGCCGATCTTTTCTTTTCCGTAAATCTTATACGGATGGATGATGTGCATCAAAAAACTCAAAAGCCCTTTCAAAAACGTATACATATTTCCCTCACCCGAGCTTTTCGCCGATCTTTTTGCGGATGGCCGCCACGACCTCGTCGACGGTCATGTCCGAAGTATCCACAAGGACGGCATCCTCTGCGCGGCGCAGGGGCGAATGTGCGCGCGTAGAATCGTTCCGATCCCGTTCTTCGATCTCCTCCCGCAGCTTTTTCAAGTCGACGGCGTACCCCTTTTCGGCAAGTTCTTTGCCCCTGCGGGCAGCGCGCGTCGCCGCGTCCGCCGTCACGAAAAACTTATATTCCGCATCCGGCAAGACCGCCGTGCCGATATCCCTTCCGTCCAAGACGCAGGACTGCTCGGACGCGATCTTGCGCTGCATGGCGACCATCTTTTCACGCACACAGGGAAAGGCCGAGATCTTCGAAGCCGCCATGGATACTTCCGGCCGCCTGATCTCTTCGGAGACGTCCCTATCCCCGAGGAAAGTGTGCTGCGCGCCGCCGCGGTAGACGATACGAAGGTCGATACGGGACATGAGCTCTTGCACGGCATCCTCCTCAAAGGGACAGCCCTCGCCGAGCGCCGCAAGGGCGCAGGCGCGGTACATCGCGCCCGTATCCAAGTATAAGATATCAAGTTCGGCGGCGAGACGTTTTGCCACCGTGCTCTTGCCGCTGCCGGAAGGCCCGTCCAGCGCGACGGCGATCTTTTTCAGATCCATGCGCAATCCTGCCGCGCCGCGCAGATAGACGTGATGCGATCTTCCGCTCCCCTCAGCCAAAACGAGCACGCGGATACAGCGGGGCAACGCCCCCTCGATCTGCGGCTCCAGCGAGGAATAGAGCGCGCAAAAGGTATATCCCGCATCCCGCGCCGCCCTGGCAGGATAGTATGAAACGAGGTCTGCCGTACCCGAAAACAGGATGCAGACGATATCTTCTTCGGACAAAGCGTTTTCTTCCGCGATCTTGCCCAATAATTCCGCGACAGCCGCGCGAATATCCTCCGCGCAGTCCCTTTCGACCGTCGTCGCCCCCCTGATCGCTCTCATATAAATCCCTCCCTCATGCTTTTCCCGCGGCGATACCCGCAGCGCGGCCCGTGGAAAAAGCGATCTGTAAATTAAAACCGCCCGTATAGGCGTCGACATCCAACGTCTCGCCGCAAAAATACAGCCCCGCTATCTTCTTGCACTCCATCGTCTTGGGATCGATCTCGGAAACATCCACCCCGCCTGCAGATACGATCCCCTCTTCCAGAGGGCGCAAAGAGACCGCCCGTAACATGAAATGCTTCACTACGCGCACGAGCGACGCACGCTGCTCTTTTGTCACGGAATGAACGGGAAGATCCTGCCCGATCCCCGCCTGCGCCAAAACGGGCAGGATGAGTTTTTTGGGCAAGAGGTCGACAAGCGCATTGCCGATCCGCTTGTTCGCATATTTGCCGAAATCCCGCAGGACACGCTTGTCCAGCACAGCCTCGCCGAGGGAAGGCTTACAATCGATACAGATCGCAAGTTTACCGACGTCAAGACGGTTGATCTCGCTCGAAAGAGAGAGGACGGCAGGCCCCGACACCCCGAAATGGGTAAAGAGCATTTCACCGAAAAATGAGGAAACGCACTTGCCGCCGCTAAAGGCGCCGACGCGCACGTTTTTCAAAGACAGCCCCAGCAACCCCTCCAAACCGCGCATATCGCAGACGACGCCGCAGAGCGCGGCACGGAAAGGCACCGTTTTCAGCCCGAGTTCTGCCGCAAAGCGCAATCCGTCGCCCGTGCTGCCCGTTGCCGGGTACGAGGCGCCGCCCGTACAGACAATGGCGCGATCCGGCTCATACCTGCCCTTGTCTGTGATTATGCCTGACAAAGTACTCTCTAAAACTTCGATTTTTTTGACATTTTCATGAAAATGAAAGCGAACGCCGACACTTTCGCAATAACGAAGCAAACACGCCGTCACGTCGCTCGCTTTGTCGGACAAAGGAAAAACGCGCTTCCCTCGCTCCGTTTTTAAGCGCAGTCCGCCCTCCTCCAAAAAACGCATCAACGCTTCCGGCGGAAAGCGATAAATGCTGCCGATCATAAATTTACGGTTATTCACGACATTCGGTAAAAAATCCTCCGCGGAGATATCGTTGGTGAGATTGCAACGGCCTTTCCCCGTGATATAGATCTTTTTTCCCGCTTTTTCGTTTTTTTCCAGCACAAGCACTTCGCTGCCAGAAGACGCCGCGGCATATGCCGCCATCAGTCCCGACGCACCCGCGCCGATCACGATCACCTGTTTCATGAAAACCGCCTTTTGCCTGAAAAGAGCAAAAGCGCTTTTTGCACTTTTGCTCCAAGCCGGTGGTAGATCAAACGGGATAAACTTTATCCAGATTTTCCGCCATATTCTGATCTACACCCATCTTCTGCGCTTTGCGCCACTTGAAGAAGTTCAACGCTACCTGCCCGAACACCGCATAAGAGAGGACGTCTTCCTCCCCTTCTGCATATGCCGCGACTTCTTGCTCGAATTGCTCGAATTCCGGCTTGAGATCGTCTGCCGGACGATACGTGATCCGCGCCTCGTCGCCGATACATTTTTTGACGACGGCGGGATCGGGTTCGCCGGGCAATTTGCCGTATTCGCCGCGCAAAAGCCCCTTAAACTCCTTCGTCACCATTTTATACCGTTCGCCCGCAAGGACATTCAAGACCGCCTGTGTGCCGACGATTTGGCTGGAAGGCGTCACCAGCGGCGGATAGCCGCACGCCTTCCTCACTACGGGCACCTCGGCAAGCACCTCGGCAAGCACCTCGCCGAGTTTATCCGACTTGTTCTGCTGCTTGAGCTGCGAAATGAGGTTGGACAGCATCCCGCCCGGGACTTGATACAAGAGCGCGTTGATGTCTATGGAAAGCACCTTGGGCGAAAGGAAGCCGTCCGCCTTCAGCCTGTCCGCGACCTTTTTGAAGTGGTTGACGATCGGCAAAAGTTTTTGGATGTCGATCCCCGTATCGTACGGCGTCCCCCTGAGCGTCGCCACGAGCGGTTCCGTCGCAGGCTGGCTGGTGCCGTTGCCGAGAGGTGAAAGCGCCGTATCGACGATGTCGCACCCCGCCTCGATCGCCTTCAGATTGACCATATCGCCCGTGCCGGCCGTGTTGTGCGTGTGCAGGTGCACCTTCGTCTCCGGCTTCAGCGACTTTTTCAGCTTGGATACGAGATCGAACGCCGTATACGGCAGGAGCAGGTTCGCCATATCCTTGATGCAGATATTATCCGCGCCCATCCCTTCCAGCGTCTTGGCAAGCTGCACAAAATAATCGGTCGTGTGTACGGGGCTCGTCGTATAACTGATCGCCGCTTCGCAGACGCCGCCGTACTTTTTGATCGCCTTCATCGACGTTTCCAGATTGCGCGGGTCGTTGAGCGCGTCGAAAACGCGCACCACCCTGACACCGTTTTCGATCGATTTGGCGACAAATTTTTCCACCACGTCATCGGAATAATGGCGGTACCCCAAAAGGTTTTGCCCGCGCAGCAACATTTGGATCGGCGTCTTTTTCAGATATTTTTTCAGCGTGCGCAGCCGCTCCCACGGATCTTCGTTCAAAAAGCGCAGGCAGGTATCAAAAGTCGCGCCGCCCCACGCCTCCAGGGAATAATACCCGATCTCGTCGAGCTGCTCTAAGACGGGGAGCATCTCCTCCGTCTTCATGCGCGTCGCCGCCTGAGACTGGTGCGCGTCACGCAAGATCGTATCCGTGATCAAAACTCGTTTACTTGTCTTTTCAGCCATTTCCGTTCTCCGAAAAATAATTCTCTGTCTGCGCTTAGCCGCCGAAGAAAGCGAGCAGATACCCTGCGGCGACCGCCGAACCGATGACGCCCGCCACGTTCGGGCCCATCGCATGCATCAAAAGATGGTTGCTCGGGTCAGTCTCCCTCCCCACGTCTTCGGATATGCGCGCCGCCATAGGCACCGCGGAAACACCCGCAGAACCGATAAGAGGGTTGATCTTCCCGCCCGAAAGTTTATTCATGAGTTTGGCGGCGAGCAGCCCGCCCACCGTGCCGAAGCAGAAGGCAAATAAGCCCAGCGCAATGATCTTCAGCGTCTCTATGGCGAGGAAAGTCGTACCGACCGCCTTGCAGCCGACGGATACGCCGAGGAAGATGGTGATGGTATTCATCAAACCGTTCTGCGCCTGCGAAGAGAGCCTGCCCACGACGCCGCTCTCTCTCATGAGATTGCCCAGCATCAACATGCCCAACAGCGGGATCGCATCGGGGAGCAAAAGCCCTACGATCAGGGTAACGATCAGCGGAAACAAGATCTTTTCCAGCTTGGTCACTTCCCGCAGCTGTTGCATCTTGATGGCGCGCTCTTTTTTGGTCGTCAAACACCGCATGATGGGCTTTTGAATGATCGGGATGAGCGCCATGTACGAATACGCCGCGATGGCGATGACGGAAAGGAGATCTTCGTTTGTAAATGCCGCCAAAGCCTGCGCCAAATAGATCGCCGTCGGGCCGTCTGCACCGCCGATAATGGAAATGGAAGCGGCGGCAGCCGCGTCAAAGCCGAGAATGACCGCCCCGACAAACGTTATAAAGATGCCCAACTGCGCCGCCGCGCCGATCAGCATGCTCTTCGGGTTAGCGATCAACGGGCCGAAATCGGTCATTGCGCCGATGCCCATAAAGATGAGCGGAGGATAAATGACGTTTTCGACGCCGAAATAGAGATACCATAAAAGGCCTCGATTTGTGACGTCCGTATAATCATGGCTGATGATCACCGAAGCGTTTTCGGCAAAGATCGTCACGCCGTTTTCGATCGTCCCTTGGATATATCCGTACAGGGTATATTCCGCAAACTTCGCAAACTCAAAATGCTGCACGGTACCGCTCGTTATGTCGGCAAGGGAGGCAAAATAATAGATCTCTCCACCCTTGATATACCCGTCCGTATACCCCGCCCCGAGGTCGCGGATATAGATGATCATATCCTCCCCCAACACGCTGTGCCGGTATTCGGCGATATATTCCGTATTATAGACGATCTGTTTGTCTATATACTCGCCCACCTTGCCGATGGACAAGGAGAGGTCGGGCGTCTCGTATCTGCCCCATACGACGTCCTGCGCGCCCGGGATATTGATCAAAAACATGCCGAACGCGATGGGCAGCAGCAGGAGCGGCTCAAATTTCTTTACGATCGCGAGATACATCAGGACAAAGGAGACGGCAAGCATGACATAATTTTCCCAGCTGCCGCTTGCAAGTCCGGACGTTTCCCACAGGTTGAGAAATTTTTCGCCCATATTAAAAAGCAAATTGCACTGCATGAGTTTCTCCCGTTATCCGATCACGGCGAGCAGCGTATTCGTTTCGACGTTGCTGCCGACCTCCGTTTTGAAAGAGATCTTGCCGTCACAGGGCGCCGTGATGTCGTTATCCATCTTCATCGCCTCCAAGACAAGCACGGGCTGATCTTTTTTGACGGACGCACCTTCCTCCGTGAGGAATTTTTTGATCAGCCCCGGGAAGGGCGAAAGGATCTTTTCCCCGTTTACGGGCGCGGATGCCGCCGCGGCGGGCGCTTGTGCGGGCTGCGCCTCACGGCGTACAGGCGGGAGCGCCTGCTCGGGCTGCGCAGCGCCGACTTCTTCGACGCCGACTTCATAACTTTTTCCTTCGATAGTGACGATAAATTTACGCATGACAGTCTCTCCTTATAGTCTCTTGATCTTTCTGACGCGAAATTCGCATCGATCCTGTTCGCCTTCATAATATGCCGCGATCGCCACGACGATGGCAGCCTTCACCTCGGACGGGATCTCCCCGTCTGCGGAAAGCGCCTCTCCCCTCTCTTCCTGCGCCGCGGGCGCCTTTTCCTTGGCTCGCACGGCGCGCATGATCTTGCCGACCGCCCAGATCATGAAGATCAGCAGCACGATCCCCGCGAAGGTGACGATGAACCCGAGCAGCGCATACAAAAGAGACTCCGGGATGGTGAGATACGTCACCTGCTCGCCGCCGATAGTGACCGTCGTTTCCAACAACATACTCAACATACAGGGCGCCTCACTTCAAAAGCATCTGTAACGACGCGATCAAGTAGCGGCGCACAAACTGCGGTTGGATGATATTGTCCACATAACCGTTTTTCGCCGCATGGATGGGATCCGACTTTTCCGTTGCGTAGCGCTCGGCGAGCTTCTCCCTGTCCGCCTTTTCGCCCGCAAACTCGATCTGGGCGCCCTGCACGTCATCAAAGAGAGCGATCTTCGCATCGGCAAAGGCGTACACATAATCAAAGCCCGCCGATTTGGCCGCAAAGAGAGTGTATCCGAGCCCCACCGCCTTTTTATAGACGACGGCGATCTTGGCGTTTTCCAAAATCTCAAACTGTTCCATACAGCGGAAGGCCTCTTTCATGGCAAGGCCGCCGCTCGTCTCGAGATCGGCCTTCATCCCGAGAGTATCGGTGAAAGAGAGGAACGGGAGGCCGTAATACCCCGCAAATTCGATAAAAGACCGGATCCGCGCCAAATTGACCGCATCCAGCTTCGTGCCGCCCTCCCCGTCAAAGACGACCGCCGCCGCGGAAATGCCGCCCACCCTGCCGAGCAGACAGCGCACGCCGCGCGACGCGGCGCCGAAGGGAACAGCCGTCCCCGCGTCAAAGACGGCTTCGATAAGCGCGTCGGCAGAACACTGCGCGTCGAGCGCGGGAGATACCGCGTTCAGGTCGGCGCCGTTATCCACGACCGCCGCATTGCAAAACGGCAGCACATCCAAAACTTTTACGATCTGCCCGCGCACGCCGTCGATGGTCTCCTCTTCACAGACGGCGATGCCCGTACCGCCGAGAGCCGCCGCGCCGCCGACCTGTTCCTTGGGCAGGTTTTTGCCGCTGCCCGCAGAGAGGACAAGCGGACTGTTTACCGCCAGCACGCCGTCCTTCAAAAAATAAACGATATCGGCAGCCGCCGCCAAAAGCGCGCTCTGCCCGTATACTTCGCCCGCAACGATGGCGAACTGCGGCACTACGCCGTGCAAACGCGACGCCTTGGAGAGAAGGGCTGCCAGCCCTTCGAGCACGGTGACGCCCTCGCCGATCTGCACGCCGAGGCTGTCGAGAAGGTAGACGACAGGCGTAGAATTTTTTTCGGCAAGTTCCAAACAGCGAAGCAGCTTTTGGCAATTGGCATGGCTGACGCCGCCGCTGAGCACGGCACGGTTTTGCGCCGCGATATAGACGGGATAGCCGTCCATCGTGGCAAAACCGACGATCACGCCCTCCCCTTCGGCGCCCTCTCCGTAAAAATCGTTGACGGAAAAGCTGAAGCCGGAAAGCTCGACAAAGCTGTCCGTATCCGTCAGCGCGGCGATACGCCGCCTCGTTTCCGCCCCCGCGGCGAGCACTTTCTGCCGCCTTGCCTGCAGCAATTTTATTTGATCCATAAAACCTCCGAAACTCGGTTGATATCCGTAACGTACCTTATTTATTATACATTAGTTTTGAAAAAAAGGCAAATTTTATCTCAAAAAATTTTCAAAAAAACGATAGATTTTTTCAGGAAAGGCACACAAATGCAGAGCGGGGACAGCAATACGGCTGTCCCCGCTCCGACGCAAAAGACGCGGTCAATCTTCATACCCGTTCGGATTGTTCTGCTGAAAACGCAGCGCATCGCGGCACATATCGTCGAGCGTGCGCACCGTCTTGAATCCGAGCAATTTTTCAGCCAAAGAGGGATCGGCATAGCACTCGGCGATATCTCCCGGACGGCGGGGAGAGATCTCGTACGGGATCTCTCTTCCCAGCGCCTTGGAAAACGCATTGATGACGTCCAAAACGCTGTAACCCACCCCCGTGCCGAGATTGACGGTATACGATCCCGAATTTTCAAACAGCTTTTTGAGCGCGAGAACGTGCCCCACGGCAAGGTCGGTAACATGGATATAATCGCGCACTCCCGTGCCGTCCGGCGTCGGATAATCGTTGCCGAACACATGTACCTTTTCCAGTTTGCCGACCGCGACCTTCGTGATATACGGGCAAAGATTGTTGGGGATACCATTGGGATCTTCGCCGATCAGTCCGGACTCATGTGCGCCGACGGGATTAAAATAGCGAAGGATCGCGATGTTGAAGGAGGGATCCGCCTTGAACAGATCGCGCAGGATCTCTTCGATGAACAATTTCGTGCGCCCGTAAGGATTGGTCGCGGAAAGAGGAAAATCTTCCTTGATGGGGACGGCGTGCGGGTTGCCGTAGACGGTCGCCGAAGAGGAAAAGACGATGTTCTTGCAATCGTGACGGCGCATCGCCTCCAACAAGACGAGCATGCCCGTAATATTGTTATGGTAGTATTCGAGCGGCTTTTGCACCGATTCTCCCACCGCTTTCAATCCCGCAAAGTTGATGACGGCGTCGATCTCGTTTTCCGTAAAGATCTCGTCGAGCGCCGCGCCGTCAAGAATGTCCTTTTCATAAAATTTGAGAGGTTTGCCGACGATCTTTTCGACGCGGCGGACAGCTTCGTACTTGCTGTTGCTCAGATTGTCGACGATCACGACGCCGTAGCCCGCCTTGACGAGCTCGACGCAGGTATGGCTGCCGATATAACCGGCGCCTCCCGTGACGAGAATGGTTTTCATATCAGATCTCCTCCAAAGAAAGTTTTTTCATAAACTTGGCAAAACCGGCTTTACCCGTATCGTCCTCTTTGAACACGGCCGTATTGCCGAGGATCGCCGCGCATACGCGGTCTACATATCCTTTACAGCGCTCCGCCGCCGCACGCATATCCTCCGCTTTTCCTTCTTGCATGAGTTTCGCGATCATATCCCTATGCACAAAGAGGTCGTTTTTGCTGTCCGCGAGCGCGTCGGGATCGTATGCATCCAGCCCGCATAGGATGCGCGCGATGCCTTCAAGCTGCCTTTTCAGCCGCCCGGGGAGGATAAACAGCCCCATCGCCTCGATCAGTCCGATCCCCTCGCTCTTGATATTTTGGTATTCGGGATGGACGTGAAAGATCCCGTCCGGGAAGCGTTCATCCGTCCTGTTGTTGCGCAGGATCACGGTAAACGAATAGACGTCGCCTATTTTGCGCGCGATGGGAGAGACGGCGTTGTGCTGTGTTTCACCCGTGCGGCAGAGGACCTCGCATTCCGGGCAGGAAAAGTCACGCCATGCCCCGATCACCTTCGCCGCAAACGCCTCGACGTCGGCGCGTTCCTTCCCCTCAAAGCAGATCGCGCTGTTGTACCAATCCAAAACGCCGACCGTAAGCCCGGGATATTCCGCCGCGCGGTACCGTTTGGCATACCCGGCGGCGTGCATGGGCATGAGATGCAGCCCGCCCTGAAAATGTTCGTGATTGAGGATAGAGCCGCCCACGATGGGGAGAGACGCGTTGCTTCCGATAAAATAATTGGGGAAAATATCTACAAAGTCGAGCAATTTGGCGGGTGTCCGCTCGCTGACGTTCATGGGGATGTGTTCCTCGTTGACGGCGATGCAATGCTCGTCGTAATAGGCATAAGGAGAATATTGCACGAACCACTTTTCTCCGCCCAACGTCACTTTGACGGTACGTAAGTTCCTGCGGGCGGGATGCGTCGCCGTCCCTTCAAACCCTTCGTTCTCCTTACAAAGCTGACACTTCGGATACTTTTTCCCCTGCGGCACGGTAAGCAGCTTGGCAATATCCTTGTTGCTCTTTTCCGGTTTGGAGAGGTTGACGGTGATCTCCAGCCGTCTCTTTCCGTCGGCAAAGTCCCATTTCATATTCCTGCCGATCGCCGTCTTTTGGATATAATAGTTTTTTACGCACATCGCATAGAGGTAATCGCAGGCCGCCTGCGCACCCCCTTCTCTGCGGATCCGTGCAAATTCATCGTTGACGGCAGAGGGCAACGGCGTCATGATGCCGAAAAGATCGGCGGCAAAGCGCTCCTCCTCCCCCTCTTCGATCCATTGATTTTGCTTTGCATAGGCGAGCGCTTCGGCGACCAGCGCATCCGGCACATCCATTCCCGCGATATCCGAAACGTCCGCATCCCCTTCATACGGAGCGTATAGATGAAAGCGGGAAAGAAGCAGATTGCGCATATACTCCTCGTCTCGCGCGTCAAGGTGTAAAAAGGTCTTTGCGTATTCAAGCAATCTTTCCGTAAGCAACTGTCCGTCCATTCTGTTTACCTCTCCCTATACGTTATTATCGTTTTCTCCAAGTAAAGAGCACGCTGCCTTTGCCGGCGAACGGAACGCGGTATTCGCGCTGCACCGCAGGCCCGCAGGAATTTGTGCCGAGGCCGCCCATGAACAGATCGGCGCACAGATACGTCCCGTCGCTTGCCGGCAGTTCGTCGTCGTGTTTCGTCTCCGCCAGCGTCTTTGCCGCATACGGCAGTGCAGAAAAAGAACGCATCCCCTCCGCACGCACGCACAATTCCCCGTCCGAAAGTTCCGCATATTCGGCGCCGCAGTGGCTGCCGCACTCCTGCGGGCGGACGTAATGCACATATTCGTCCTCCACGCGGGAAAAATACTCTCCCTTCATGCAATGGTCGTGCATATCCTCATACGCTTCGTACGGGCCGTAAGCGAGATAACGGAGTTCCCGGAAGCGCTCGTCCAGCTTCATTTCCCAGCCGATGCGCGGGAGGGAAGGGAAATATCCCGTCAAAACGTTATATTCCATGGCGATGCGCACGCCGCCGAGCAGGAAGGTATAGACGATCTCCGCCTCGACATACGGTTTCATGGAATTATAATACCCCGCCTTGACGGTGACGTGTACGCGGTTGCCCGCGATGCGGTAATCGATCAGATCGCACTCTGCCTTATCGAGAAAAGCATTCTGCCAGGCAAGTTTTTCGTACATATCGTTGTCCGTCGGCGCCCTCCAAAGCTGCAGGCGGATCCCGCCCAGCTCTCGCCCGTAAGCGTTGACGGAGACGATCATGCCGCTCGCCTTGTCGATCGTATAGGTGCAGTCTCCCTCTTTGACGACAATGCCGCGGTTTCCGTCCTCGATCTCTGCGACAGCCGCGCACGGCTTGGACGGAATGCATCTTTCCTCATAAAATCCTTCACAGGCGCACGCCTCCTCTTCCCCTTCTGCCGTAAAATAGACGCGGATCTGCTTGCTTTCTTTAAGGGGGAAAGCACAGCTCTTGCGCGCGGGAACGGACGCGGGAAACGTATCGCTCTCCCCGCGGTCGGCATATTCCACGCGCAGCGTCCCGTCAAGGGAGGCAAAATAATAGCGGTTGAAGAGGCGAAGCATCCTGCCGCTCTTGGTAAAGAGCGCGGGCTGATAGATCTTTTTCATTTCCAATGCGCCCGGCTTGATCGTCCTGTCCGGCGCAAGCAGGCCGTCCACACAAAAATTGCCGTCGTGAACGATCTCCCCGAAATCGCCGCCGTAACGAAATCCCTTCGTGCCGTAACGGATGCCGTGGTCGCACCATTCCCAGACAAATCCGCCCATGAAGCGGTCGTCCGACTCGATAACTTCCCAATATTCCTTCATCCCGCCCGGGCCGTTACCCATCGAATGCGCATATTCGCACAAAACGAGCGGGCGCTTTTCCTTCACATCGCGAAGATATTCGTCACGCATCCAAGAGACCTCCGGATACATGCGGCTGACCATATCCAGCGACACGCGGTAGTATTCTTCCTCGCCGTAGTGCATTTTGTCGATCTGCCAAAGCGACTCGTAATGGACGGGGCGCCCGTCGAGCGATCTGACTTTTGCCAGAGCCGCATAATAATTGCGCCCCCAACCTGCCTCGTTGCCGAGCGACCAAATGATGACACAGGGATGGTTTTTGTTCTGTTCGACGTTCGCCGTCTGCCTGTCGCAGATCGCGCCGCAAAAAGCAGCATCCTCGGCGACGATCGCCATCTTCTGCGCATACGTCATGCCGAAATCGCCGATGCGCGTGCTGCCGTGGCTCTCTACGTCGCTCTCGCTCAATACATACAGGCCGTACTCGTCGCAGAGGCGATAAAAGAGAGGCGAGGCGGGATAATGCGAGGTACGCACCGCGTTGACGTTGAGTTTTTTCATGAGGAGGACATCCTCTTTCATATCCTCTTCCGTCACGGCTGCCCCGCGGTCAGGATGAAAATCGTGACGGTTGACGCCGCGCAGCTTGATCGCCTTGCCGTTGACACGGAACACGCCGTTTTTCACTTCGCTCGTGCGGATGCCGACCCGTTCAAAGATGACCTCGTCCCCGCAAGAGATCTCCATGGGATAGAGGCGGGGCGCTTCCGCGCTCCAAAGGGTCGGATCCTCCACCGTAAAACGCACGCCCTTGCCCGCTTCGGCAAACGCTTCCTGCCCGCCGAACGACACGACTGCGGGAACTTCGCTGCGGTTGATAAAATCAACATATCCTTTGCCGCCTTTCAATTCCGTTTCGATCTTGTAATCGGTGATATGCTCCTCGTCGCGGAACAGCAGGTATACATCCCGAATGATGCCCGTAAAACGCCATTTGTCCTGATCTTCGAGATAGCTGCCGAAGCACCATTTCAGCACAAGAACATCTATGCGGTTTTCCTTTTCCCGCACGAGATCGGTGATGTCAAATTCGCTCGTCTTATGCGTGATCTGCGAAAATCCGACGAATTTTCCGTTCACATACAGATAAAAGCAAGAATCTACCCCCTCAAAGAGAATATAAGTACGCTTGCCTTCCGCCGCGCCTGCCGAGTCAAAGGTACGGCTGTAATGAAAGGCGGGATTGCGCAGCGGGACGCGGGGAGGGTCGAACATGAACGGATAGCGGTCGTTCGTATACTGAAAATGATCGTACCCGAAATACTGTACGCAGGAAGGAACGGAAATATCCTCCGTCGGCGCTTCGTCCAAAAAATTTTCCGCATCGAGGACGCTCTCGTATGCGCGGATCTTCCACGTCCCGTTCAAAGAAAGGAACCTTTTGCTGTCCTCGCGGCGTTCACTGCGCATTTGTCCCCGTTCAAAAGGGATAAAATAGGCGCGCGGCTTCTCTGCTCCGACCGTATCCGGCCTTTCGTAATATCTTTCCATAATGTCTCCTTTATTTTCAAAAGTTATCTGACCGACATGATCCCCGCCTTTTTCAGCAGCGGGGCAAAGACGCCGCCCTGAACGGTGCGGTTGAAAAAGTGCTCGATCCTGCCCGTCTTGGCGTCATACCAATCTCCGAAGGGAACGCGGGAAGGGCTCTCCGCCATATACGTCAAAACGGGCGCATACAGCTCTTCCCGCTTAGTTTTATCGTCCGTAAGCGCCGCACACCAAAGGATCCAATCCGACTTGGTATAATCTTTACGCATATCCAGCGGCACGCCGTACCGTTCGCTTTCGGCAATATAACGATCCGTCTCCTCTTCGCACATCGCTCCGTCGAAAAGCCCGAACCCGAACAGCTTGTCGAAGAGGATGTTATATTTGAGGGAATACGTCCCTTTCTGCCCGTAAGCAAGCGGCAAGATCCCCTCCCCCGACATTTTACGCAGCTCTTTCGCGTACTCGGCGGCAAGGGCATAATATCTTTCCGCCCCCGCATGCCCCGTCTTTTCGCAGAGAAGCCCGAAGCTCTCTATCCCGACGATCGACTTGATCGCGAGATTGACGTTGTTGGCAAGATGCCCGGCAAAATCATCCGTACACAGCTGATCTTCCGGCTTCAGCCCGTATTTTTCAAGATAGAACACCCACTTTTCCAATAGATCAAAATGTTCTTCCGCAAAGGAAAAATCGCCGTCCGCCACACACGCCGCCGCCGTCATCACGATCATGTTGCCGCATTCTTCGACGGGCATCTGATAACGGAGATCATATATCCCGCAAGAAGCGGGGCGCTGATACAGCATGGGATGAGTATGCAGGCCGTTCCCGCGAGCGCCGGCGCCGCCGCAGAGATATTTATCGTCCGACCCGCTCAGCCCGTAGACCTGCCCGCAGCAATAGGGATACGTACCGATGTCGTGCGGCGCAAAATCGAACCCCCATACGGGCATTGCGGCAAATTTAAAAATGCCGCGCAGCATCCCTTTGACAAGTTCCGGATTATACAGCAAAAAGAGAGGGATCGACGGATAGCTGACGTCCGCCGTGCCGATGCAGCCGTTGGAATCACATTCTTTGGAGAGGAACAGGATCTCCCCTCTTGCGTTTTGAACGAGTTTGTGCGCACCGACCGACTGTCTGTACGCCGCACAAGCGAGCAGGTAATAGCCTTCCCCGATCTCTTCGCAGTCCGCTTTCAGCTTTTCGTCAAACGCGGCGAGTTTTGCAAGGATCCGCCCGTGCCGTTCCCTGCTGAATTCGAGCGCATCCAAAACGGTGCGCCCGTCCTTAAAGAAGTACCCCTTCAGCCATTCGCCGAAGTAAAAGACGGAGATGCGGTCGTCGAACGCGGTCATAAAATACCCTTTCGGCGAACGGTTTACCGCCATGATGTAGCGGCGTTCGGAATCGCACCGTCTATACCCGGCAACGCCCTCCCGCACATATGTATCCAAACACGAAGAAGGGAGAAACCACGCCTCTTCCCCCGCGATATACGTATCTCCCCAATCGGGCGCGACGCGATCGTTGGCGTTAGACATGACGAGGTTGCGGTCCCGCGAAAAATATGCCGCTTCGTAGCCGTTCATAGGGATGACGCCGCCCGCGACCATATCCGCGCCCTCATAACAATACCCTTCGTCCAAGACGAGCGCAACGGAAAGATCTTCCGCCGTTTTTCCATCGCAGGGAATGACTTCGTACTCGGTATAACACACCGGACAAGAAAGGAGTTCCGGATCTTCCGGCGTGAGGGGAGAAACAAAGGAGACTTTCAGCGTAAAAGCCGCACAGGAAAAGACGTAGTCCGTCGTATAAGCGCTCACCGATACGGAATCCTGCCGCAGCGCATCCGTACCGCAAAGACAGCCCATAAACGAATACGTCCTGCCGCGATAGCGGACAAGCCCGTACGTCTTGCGCGTCTTTCCCGTCCAGAACATCGTATCGCCGCCGTTGAGCGCGTCGCACGGCGACCATACGGAAAACATCGGATCCATGACCCAAAGAGGATATGCCTGCAACAGTCTTTTCATGTATCCCTCCCGACTGCATAAATTCTCCTATCGCGCGGCGCCTTCACAAAACGTTTCGCTATCCGCCGGGCGAAAGCGCCGTACCGACGGAACGGCGCCATAAAATCAAAATTGCACGGTCTCTTCGGCGGCGAGCGCTTCCTCCACAAGTTCCTGCACGCCGAGCGCGGATTCCGCCTCCTCCACTTTATCGAGCCTGGGGCGGATGAGCGGATGTTTGGGCAAAAATACGGTACAGCAATCCTCATACGGCAGGACGGACGTCTCAAACGTGCCGATCTCCCTTGCGCGCTCTACGATCTCCGTCTTGTCAAAACCGACCAACGGGCGCAGGACGGGCAAAAGCCCGACCACGGCGTTCGAAGACGTCATCCCCTCTATGGTCTGGCTGGCGACCTGACCGAGGCTCTCCCCCGTGACGATGCACTGCGCGCCCGTCTTGCGGCAAAGCCGTTCGGCGATGCGCATCATAAAGCGGCGCAAGAGGGTGATCATCATCTCGGCGGGGCATTTTTTGTGGATCTCCTCCTGGATATGCGTCACGCTCACGATATGCAGCGTCAGCCCGCCCGTATATCCCGCCAGAATACGGGCAAGTTCCTCCACCTTTTCCCGCGCCTGCATGTTCGTATACGGGTAACTGTGAAAATGCAGACATTCGAGCCGCATCCCGCGTTTGGCGATCATATATCCCGCGACGGGGCTGTCGATCCCGCCGGAAAGGAGCAGCATCCCCTTGCCAGCCGTGCCGACGGGCATGCCGCCCGCCCCCTTGACGATCCCTTCAAAGACGAGCGCCGTCCCGTTTTCCCGCACGTCGACGTGCAATACGGTGTCGGGCGCATGCACATCCACCCGCAGGGACGGCCTTGCCGCGAGCAGCCTGCCGCCGATCTCCGCGTTGATCTGCATGGAATCGAGCGGAAAATGTTTGTCGGCGCGGTTCGTTTCGATCTTGAAAGTCCCCTTTTCGGGCGCAATGCGCAAGATCTCCGCAAAGACGGAATCCATGTCCGCAGGCACTTTCGTCCCCACGCTGACGGTATGCACGCCGAATACCTTGCGCAGCCGACCGACGATCTCCTCCGTCTTCGTCCCGTCAAAATTTTCCACGACGTACCTGCCGCTCGGGCGGCGGATCTCATGGCGGATCCCCGCAAGCGCCTTTTCGAGATTGTTCATAAAAATCTGCTCGAAATAGCCGCGGTTCTTTCCTTTTAAATGGATCTCGCAATAGCGAACGATGATAACTTTTTCCGATGCCATGTCTACCTCGTCCTCTCCGCCAATTCCGCGGCGCAGCGGTTGATGACCGCCGCCGCTTCTCGGCATTCCTCCTCGCCAGTATCGGCGGAAAAGGAAATACGCAGCACGCCGCCCGCCGTCTCTTCGTCCGCGCCGCAAGCGAGAATGACGCGGCTGACACCGCTCTTGGAAGAACAGGCGGATCCCGTGCCGACCATCACGCCGCGATCATCCAGCATATGGAGCAACACTTCCCCGCGCAGCCCCTTCGCGGAAACGCTCAAAATATAGGGCGATGCGTCCTCCGCAGAGAGGACGGAAAACAACCCCGCATCCAGGTTTTCCCTGAAATAAAGGTTATATCCGCGCACGCGCGCTAAATCGGCGGAAAGGGAAGAAAATTTCTTTTTCGCGGCCGCGGCAAACTGCATGACGGCGAACGTATTCTCCGTGCCGCTCCGCAGCCCGCCTTCCTGCCCGCCTCCGTAGACGAGAGGATATAACGTCGCTTTTTTCTTTTTATATAGGGCAGCCGCGCCGCGCACGCCGCCGATCTTATGGGCACTGACCGTATAAAAATCGATCTCGTCCGTCAGGCGGAAAGGGAGCTTTCCGAATGCCTGCACGCCGTCGCTGTGAAAATAGGCGCGACTATTGCGCTGCTTGACCCGCCGCGCGAGCGCGGCGACGTCGTTGACCGCGCCCGTCTCGTTGTTTACATGGATAACGGAGACAAGGGAAGTCTTTTCGTCCACGAGGCGCAAAAGCGCCCCCTCGTCCACCTTGCCGCAGCGGTCGATCGGAGCAAAGCGCACTTCGACGCCCCGCCTGGAAAGTTCTGCCGCGGCGCTGTACACGGCGGCGTGTTCTCCCGCCGTCGTGACAAAATTCCCGCGGCGCGCACAAGAAAATAGCACTTGCGCATCCGCTTCGCTCCCGCAGGAAGTGAACACGAGCGTATGGCCGCGCCCGTCGGAAAGCAGAGACAAGATCTCTCTGCGCGCTCCTTCCAACGCCTTATGCGCCGCAAAACTCTCCTTGTAGAGGGCGGACGGATTGTAAAACGCATCACCGAGGTAAACGAGCGCCTCACGGACGCATTCTTCGTCCGGACGCGTCGTCGCGGCATTGTCGAGATAGATCATAGCAATACAAAAATTTACGAAACGCGGTTAAAACCCGTCTCGAGGATCCCGGGGCGGTTCATGAAACGCAGAACGGTATAGATGAGCTGCGGCCTGCATTCAAGAACCAGGATCTTTTTGCCGACATTCGTCTGCGCATGGATATAGAAAAACTCCTTGCCCTCCTCCGCCTCCTCGTTGGGCGTGAGGATATCCTCCTTGATGTCGGGGGATCTTTTGAGTTTTTCGTATGTGTCCGATCCGACCCTGCCGATCTTGATGATCCTTTCCGTGGGAATATTGTAAAGATGTTTGCGCTTTCTGTTATTGAATACCTTGGAGATGCGCAGATCCCCCGTCACGAACGTATAGTCATAACTGAGGAAAAAAGCATGCTTTTTTTTGGAGAGCAAGACCGCCGCCGCAAACATGAGCGCGGCAAGCACCGCCCACATGACGATCGCGATGATGACGGCCGTCGTGATCCCCTCATCCTTGTCGACGGAGACGCCAAAAAAGATATTGAATACCGCAAAGACGCCCAAAACGATCGAAATAATGGACACGATCTTATAGAGCATGTACTTTTTTTTCGCCGAAGAGCGGTTATGCGTATCTACGCTTTCTTCGTAAAATATTTCCTGCATGAATACAACTCCGCGATCAAAATTCGACCGTTCCTTCGTAGACGAGCTTTGTATTGCCCGTCAGCGTCACCCTGCCGTCCTCGTCGTAGCGCACAAACAGGTCGCCCCCGCGCACCTTGACGGTGATGTCCTCGCCCGCTTTGCAGTAGCCGCTCAACACCGCCGCCACCACGCAGGCGGCCGCCCCCGTCCCGCAGGCGAGCGTCTCGCCGTTGCCGCGTTCCCAGACGCGCATTTTCAGCGTCCTGTCGTTGACGACGCGCACAAATTCGGTATTGATGCGCTCCGGAAAACAGGGAGCATGTTCAAAGAGAGGCCCGACGCCCGCCAGATCGACCGCGTCCACTTTATCGCAGAACACGACGCAGTGCGGATTTCCGACATTGACCAACGTCACCTTGTACGGCTGTCCGCCCACTTCGATCTCCCGCCCGACGACGGTCTCCCCTTCCATGGTGGAAGGGATGTCCTTTCCGTTCAGGACGGCTTTGCCCATATCCACGCTGACCGAACTCACCTTGCCGTTAAAGGTATACAAGGTCAATTCTTTGACACCGCTCAGCGTCTCGATGCGGATCTTTTTATCTCGAACAAAGCCATTGTCGTAGAGATATTTTGCCACGCAACGGATGGAGTTGCCCGCCATCGCGCCTTCGCTGCCGTCTTGATTGAAGATGCGCATCTTTGCGTCGGCGACGTCCGACTTTTCGATCAGGGCGATGCCGTCCCCGCCGATACCGTAATGACGGTCGACGAAATTGATGGCGAGCGATTCGGGGCAAGTGATCTTTCCGTCCATATTGTCGATAAAGATATAATCGTTGCCGCAGCTCTGCATCTTCAAAAAAGAGATCTTCGTCTTTTCTTTGCGCAGCGCGTTTATGTCGACCAGCTCGGTATTGTCCTCGTTAAAACGGCTGGCGATGATATCCGCCAACGCGTTCGCCGTATCCAGCGAAGTGAGCGTCGTGATGCCGAGCAAGATCGCATGATGATACATACGGATATAATCGTTGATGGAAGCGATGTCCGTCTTGCCCGTGTAGACGATATAGTCGATCTTATCCTCGTCCATCAATCGCAGGATCTCGTCGCTTTCCGACAGCCTGTCGACATCCGTCACTTCGATCCCGAGGGTACGGATGGTTTCCGCCGTCCCCTTCGTCGCATAAATATCGAGGCCGAGGTCGCTGAATTTTTTCGCCAGCCCCAAAATTTCAAATTTATCCTGGTCGTTGACGGTAAAATAGACGCCGGCATGCTTTTGTTTTGTGGGATGGCAGAGCTTGAAACCCGCCGAGACCAATCCTTTGAACAACGCTTCCTCGATTGTCTTGCCGATGCCGAGCACCTCGCCCGTAGATTTCATTTCGGGGCCGAGCTGCGAGTTGACGTCGTTGAGTTTTTCAAAGGAGAACACGGGCACCTTGACCGCGACGTACGGGGATTCCTTGTACAGTCCCGTGCCGTATCCGAGCTTTTTCAGCTTTGCGCCGACCATGATCTTGGTCGCCAATTCCACCATCGGTACGCCGGTGACCTTGCTGATGTACGGAATGGTACGCGAAGCCCGCGGATTCACTTCGATCACGTACAATTCGTTATGATAGACGAGGAACTGGATGTTGATCAGCCCCTTCGTCTTGAGAGAAAGGGCAAGCTGCGTCGAGCATTCGATGATCTTGGAGAGTATGATGTCGCTCAAATTATACGGCGGATACACCGCGATGGAGTCGCCGCTGTGTACGCCGGCGCGCTCAATATGCTGCATAACGCCGGGGATGAGCACATCCGTTCCGTCGCTGATGACGTCCACTTCCAACTCCTGCCCCATGAGATATTGGTCGCATAGGACGGGATTTTCGATATGCTGCGCCAAAATGACGTCCATATAGCGGGAAATATCGCTCTCCGTAAAAGCGATCGTCATATTCTGCCCGCCGATGACGTAGGAAGGGCGCAGCAGCACGGGATATCCCAGCCTGTCCGCCGCCTCGAGGGCTTCCTCCTTCGTCATGACGGTCAATCCCTTCGGGCGGCTGATGCCGAATTTTTCGAGCAATTCGTCGAAGCGCTCCCTGTCTTCCGCCATATCCACGCTGTCCGCCGACGTTCCGAGGATACGGATGCCCTTTTTGTCGAGATAATTGCAGAGCTTGATCGCCGTCTGCCCGCCGAAAGTGATAACGACGCCGTACGGTTTTTCCTTATCGATGACGTTTTGCACGTCTTCCGGCGTGAGAGGTTCAAAGTACAGCCTGTCCGCCGTATCGAAGTCGGTAGAGACCGTCTCGGGATTGTTGTTGATGATGACGACCTCGTAGCCGAGTTCCTTCAGCGTCCAAACGCAATGCACGGACGAATAGTCGAATTCGATGCCCTGCCCGATGCGGATCGGGCCCGAACCGATGACGATGATGCGCTTTTTGTGGCTCTCTTTGATAAAGGGCGCCGCTTCGTCGTGATCATATTCATCATACGTGGAATAAAAATACGGCGTTTCGGCGGAAAATTCCGCGGCGCAGGTATCCACCATCTTGTAGACGGCTTTGCGGTGATACGGGATCTTCTGCCCCGAAAGGCGCTCGAGTTCTTTGTCGGGATATCCGAGGCGCTTGCCCTCTTCATAGAGGGCGCGGGTGAGCTTTTCGCCCGCCAGCCGCCTCTCAAACCGCACGAGATTGTCGAGTTTATGGAGAAACCAGCGATCGATCTTGGTCAGTTCGAAGATCTCATCGATCGGGATATTCTCTTTGAGCGCGGCAAAGACGGTAAACAGCCTCTCGTCGGAAAGTTTTTTCAGTTCTTCCCGCAGATCTTTGCCCTCGTACTTGTCGAGATTGAGCGAAGACAGAGAGATCTCCGCGCCGCGCACCGCCTTCATGATCGCCATTTCAAAGGAGGTGCCGATAGACATGACCTCGCCCGTCGCCTTCATGCGGGTGCCCAATTCCCTCTTGGCATACAAAAATTTATCGAACGGCCATTTGGGAAGTTTGACGACGACATAGTCGATGGTCGGCTCGAAGCAGGCGAATGTCTTGCCCGTGACATCGTTGCGGATTTCGTCCAACGTATAGCCGAGGGCGATCTTTGTCGCGACTTTGGCGATAGGATACCCCGTCGCCTTGGACGCGAGCGCCGAAGAGCGGGACACCCTCGGATTGACTTCGATGACGGAATATTCAAACGAGTCGGGATCGAGCGCGAACTGACAGTTGCATCCCCCCTCGATGCCGAGCTCTGTGATGATCTTCAAAGAGGCGCTGCGGAGCATCTGGTATTCCTTGTCGGCAAGCGTCAGCGCAGGCGCCACGACGATGGAATCGCCCGTATGGATACCGACCGGATCGAAGTTTTCCATCGAACAGACGGTGATCACGTTGCCGGCGCTGTCGCGCAGCACTTCGAACTCGATCTCTTTCCAGCCGTAAATATATTTTTCCACCAAAACCTGCGTGATGGGCGAAAGCATCAGCCCGTTGTGCGAAATGGAGCGAAGTTCTTCTTCGTTGTATGCGACGCCGCCGCCCGCGCCGCCAAGCGTAAACGCGGGGCGGATGATGACGGGATAGCCGATCTTTTCCGCGACCGCAACGCATTCCTCCACCGTATAAGCGATATCCGAAGGCACGACAGGCTGGCCGATCTTCTGCATCGTCTCCTTAAAGAGTTCTCTGTCTTCCGCGCGGTCGATGGCGTCTACCTTGGTACCGATGAGCTTGACGCCCCATTGGTCGAGAAAGCCCTCTTTGGCAAGTTTGCAGCCGATCGTGAGCCCCGTCTGTCCGCCGAGAGAGGCGAGCAGGCTGTCCGGTCTCTCTTTTTTGATGATGCGCTTGATGGATTCAATGGTGAGCGGCTCAAGATAGATCTCGTCCGCCAGCGCTTTGTCCGTCATGATGGTCGCGGGGTTGGAATTGCAAAGCACGACGTTGACGCCCGCGTCTTTGAGCACCCGGCACGCCTGTGCGCCCGCATAGTCAAATTCCGCCGCCTGTCCGATGACGATCGGCCCGGATCCGATCACGAGCACTTTTTTGATATCACTTCTTTTAGGCATTCTTCTTTCCTCCGTCCGTCATGTTCATAAAGCGGTCGAACAGGTCGCGCGCATCCAGCGGCCCCGCGCACGCCTCCGGGTGGAATTGTACCGTAAACGCATTGATGTCGGGATACTCCACCCCTTCACAGGTATTGTCGTTGGCATTGACGAAACTGAGTTCGCCCGCGCCGCGGATGGAATCGGCGATGACCTCATAGCCGTGATTTTGGCTGGAAATATAGACGGTGCCCGTCTTTAATTCCTTGACGGGCTGATTGGCGCCGCGGTGACCGTATTTCATCTTTTTGGTCTTTCCGCCCATCGCCAGCGCAAACAGCTGATGCCCGAGGCAGATCCCGAAGATGGGCAGCCTCCCCGCCAGCTTTTTGATGTTTTCGATGATGCCCGTGTTCTCTGCCGGATCGCCCGGGCCGTTGGTCAGCATCAATCCGTCCGGATGGAGCGCAAGGATCTCCTCCGCCGAATACCATGCGGGCACGCGTACGACGTCGCAGCCGCGCCTGACCAATTCGCGGACGATGTTCTCCTTCGCCCCGAAATCCCAAAGCACGATCTTGCGCTTTGCCCCGTCCGCGTTATATGTTACGGGCGCCTTGCAGGTACACTGCATGACCGCGTCACGGATGACGTACTTTCCGATCGCGGCGAGATCCGTCACGGGCGCGGAAGAGATGACCGCGTTCATAACGCCCGCCTCGCGGACGGTCTTGGTCAGCTCACGCGTATCCACTCCGTAAATGCCGACCACACCCGTACGCTTCATATACGACTCGATCGTCTCCTCGCAACGGAAATTGGAAGGATGTTCGCAATATTCCCGCACGATATACCCCGAAAGGTACGGCCTTTTGCTCTCGCGGTCAGAGAGGATCATGCCGTAATTGCCAATGAGCGGAAAGGTCTGGATCACGATCTGCCCGTAATAACTGGGATCGGTGAGCGTCTCGATATAACCGGTCATGCCCGTGGTAAAGACGAGCTCTCCGAGGACGTCGCCTTCGGCTCCGAACCGCCTTCCTTCAAAGACTTTGCCGTTTTGCAGGGTCAAATAGACTTTTTTCTCCTTCATATGCGTTCCTCTTTCCTCTCCTTTATTTGAGCAGCTTCACCAGCACCGCTTTCTGCGCGTGCAGCCTGTTTTCCGCCTCGTCGAAGATCTCCTGCGCGTGCGCTTCGAAGACGTCCTCCGCGATCTCTTCGCCGCGGTGCGCGGGAAGACAATGGAGCACCATCGCGTCCGCTTTGGCGAGAGCCATGACCCTGCCGTCTACGCAGTAACCGCAAAACGCCTTTTCCCGCACCGCCTTTTCGCTTTCCTGCCCCATGGACGCCCATACGTCCGTATATACGACGTCTGCATCCTTCGCCGCGGCTGCGATATCGTCCGTCACCAGCAGTTTTCCGTTCCGCTCCGCCCAAGCGCAGATCTCTCCGTCGGGGCGATACCCCTCGGGACAGGCGATCGCGACTTCCATGCCCGTCTTGATGCCTCCGACGATGAGGGAATTTGCCATATTGTTGCCGTCGCCGATGAAACAGAGCTTCAAACCGCGGAAGCTCCCCTTATATTCGCGTATGGTCATCAGGTCTGCCAGCACCTGGCAGGGATGACAGTGATCGGTCAGCCCGTTGATGACGGGGATGGAGCCGTATTCCGCGAGTTCTTCCACGTCCGATTGTTTATAAGTACGGATCATGATCCCGTCGAGGTAGCGCGACAATACGCGCGCCGTGTCCTTGATCGGCTCGCCTCTGCCCAGCTGCAGGTCGCTGCCCGAAAGAAAGAGCGCGTTGCCGCCCAACTCGTTCATGCCCACCTCGAAACTCACGCGTGTGCGCGTGGAAGATTTTTGGAAGATCATGCCGAGCTGTTTCCCCTTCAAATAGGGATGCTCGACGTGGTTTTTTCTTTCGTATTTGAGCTGATCCGCAAGATTCAGCACGGAGAGGATCTCTTCGGAAGAGAGATCGGCAAGTTTCAGAAGATGCTTCATTCGGACAAGACCTCGTTCAATATTTTTAAGCCCGCATCCATCTCCCCTTTGCTCACGCACAGAGGGGGAAGCAGGCGAAGTTTGCTCTTCGCCGTCAGGACGATCAAACCCTTTTCCAAGCAGCGTTCCGCCACTTCGCGGGCGTTCTTTTCGATCTCGACGCCGATCATCAATCCCAGACCGCTTACGCCGCGCACGTTCGGCATCCTGCCTATATAGGTGCGCAGATAGGCACTTTTGCCCTGCACTTCCGACAGCAGGTCTCTGTCGATGCGGGAAAGCACGCTGACGGCGCCCGCACAGGCGACGGGATTGCCCCCGAAAGTAGAGCCGTGGTCGCCCGCCGAAAACGTATGCTCCGTCTTATCGTAAAAGAGGGTCGCGCCGAGCGGCAGCCCGCCCGCAAGCCCTTTGGCGGTCGTGACGATGTCGGGCGCGATGCCGTACTGCATATAAGCATACAGCGTGCCCGTCCTGCCGTTGCCCGTCTGCACCTCGTCGACGATCAGCAGGATGTCCTTCTCCTTGCAAAACCGTTCCGTCTTTTTGACCTCATCGGGATCGAGCGCGACCACGCCGCCCTCTCCCTGCACGAGCTCGAGCATGACGGCACAAGTTCCGTCCCCGCACGCCGCACGGATCCCTTCGAAAGTAGGATCCGCGTACGAAAATCCCTGCAAAAAAGGCATGAAATACTTATGCATCGCCTCCTGCCCCGTCGCGGACAGGGTCGCCATCGTCCTTCCGTGGAAAGAATTTTTCAGCGTGACGATATGATACCGCCCTTCGCCGTATTGATCGAAGGAATACTTGCGCGCCGCCTTGATGGCGCATTCGTTCGCCTCCGCGCCGGAATTGGAAAAGAACACTTTTCGCGCCCCCGTCTTGCCGCAGAGCATTTCTGCAAGTTCTGCCTGCGGACGGGTAAAATACAGATTGGAGGCGTGCTGCACCCTGCCGATCTGGGCAATGACCGCCTGCTTCCACTCCTTATCGTTAACGCCGAACGAATTGACCGCGATCCCGCTGCCGAAATCGATGTATTCCTTGCCGTCTTCCGAGCGCAGCGTCGCGCCCTCACCTTCATAGATCTCCGCGGCAAAGCGGTTATATGTGCCCGCAATATACGCGCCGTCCTTTTTTTTCAGTTCCTGAAAGTCCATATCGCACCTATTTTAATTATTCTACCATAAACCGCGCGCAAAAGCAATTTTTTGCGGAAATATTTTGCGAGAAGTTTATAAAAAAGGAGACCGATCGAACATCAGTCTCCGTTGACGAACATAGTGCCTATGCCGCTGTCGGAAAGGATCTCCACCAAAATGGAATGAGACACCCTGCCGTCGATGATAAAGACCTTGCGGACGCCGCGGCGGATCGCTTCCCTGCAGCAATCGATCTTAGGGATCATCCCTCCGGAAATGACCCCCTGTTTGACGAGCGAAGGGATGTCGCTCACATAGATCTTGGAAATAAGGCTGTCCTCGTCCTCCCTGTCGCGCAGCACGCCCTTTGTATCCGTCATGAGGATGAGGCTCTGCGCGCCCAACGCGCCGGCGACGACGGCGGCAGCCGTATCGGCGTTGACGTTATAGACGTTCCCTTCATCGTCATAGCCGACCGTGGAGACGACGGGAATGTACCCGAGAGAGAGCGCGTCGGTAATGACCTTCGCGTCGATCTCGACGATCTTACCCACATACCCGAGCTTTTCGTCCTGTTTTTCGCATTTGAGCATATGCCCGTCCATGCCGCACAGCCCGACACTCTTCCCGCCGAAATGCTCGATGCGGTCTACCAACGCCTTGTTGATCTTGCCCGCCAGCACCATGCGCACGATCTCTGCCGTTTCCGCGTCCGTATAGCGCAGCCCGTCGATGAACCGGCTCTCCTTGCCCGTTTTTTTGAGCATTTCCGAGATCTCCGGCCCGCCGCCGTGCACGAGGACGACTTTTACACCGATGAGGCTGAGCAGGACGATATCGCGCATGACCGAGTTTTTCAGTTCCTCGTTGATCATGGCGTTGCCGCCATACTTGACGACGACTACCTTGCCGTTATACTCCCGGATATACGGGAGCGCCTCCGCGAGGATATGGGCGCGCATCTGTTTGTCGTTCACGTTTTCCATTGTTTCCTCCTTTCTGCATGTCCGGGCGCACTTACCCGTCAAGTCCTGTAATCCCCGTTGATCTTGACATATTCGTAAGTGAGGTCGCATCCCCATGCCGTCGCACGCCCGTTGCCGTCATGCAGGCAGATAAGGATGTCGATCTCATCCTCGGAAAGGATGCGCTTGGCGTCCTCTTCGGAAAAGGGGATACCGCTCCCGCCGCGGCAGACGTCGAGCGCGCCCGCGCGGCTCCTGAAGGAAACGTCCACTTTGTGCACGTCGAGCTCCGCGCCCGAATACCCGAGCGCGCACAGCACCCTGCCCCAATTCGCATCCGCGCCGAACATGGCGGCTTTGAACAGGGTGGAAGAGATGACCGCTTTCGCCGCGATGCGCGCGGCTTTTTTGCTCTTGGCGCCCGTCACGCAGCATTCGAGCAGCTTGGTCGCTCCCTCCCCGTCGCGGGCGATCTTTCGGCACAGATCGGTCGTCACTTTATTGAGCGCCTTGCGAAAGGCGGCAAGATCCCTGCCCGCACCGTCGACGGGCACATTGCCCGCCTTGCCGCTGGCAAGCACGCAGACCATATCGTTCGTGGAAGTGTCTCCGTCCACGCTGATCATATTGAAGGAATCTTTGACATCCGCGGAGAGCGCCTTTTGCAGCATGGCGGGAGAGATCGCCGCGTCCGTGGTGACGAAGATGAGCATGGTCGCCATATTCGGATTGATCATGCCCACGCCCTTGCCGATGGCGCCGATGCGGCACTCCTTTCCTCCCAACGTGAAAGTATAGGCGACCTCTTTGGCGACGGTATCCGTCGTCATGATGCCCTGCGCCGCCAGCCCGCTGTGATCGCCCAAACCGCGCACAAGGGAAGGCATCCCTTCCTCCATGGGCGCAAGCGAAAGCGGCTGCCCGATGACGCCCGTCGAAGCGACCAAGACGTCGCCGGCAGGGATCCCCGCATACCTTTCCACGAGGGAACACATCCCTTCCGCGATCTCGACGCCGTCCGCATTGCAAGTGTTGGCATTGCCGCTGTTGCAGACGATCGCCTGCGCATACCCGTCGGCGACATGCGCTTTGGTCACGAGAATGGGCGCACCCTTGACGAGGTTCTGCGTATATACGCACGCCGCCGCACAGCGCACGTCGCTGACGATCAGCGACAGATCCCGCTTGTTTTTGTTTTTCCTGATCCCGCAGTGTACGCCGTTCGCACGGAAACCCCGTGCCGCGCACACGCCGCCCGCTATCTTTTTCATCTTTTTGACCTCTTTCCTCTTATCGGACGAGCGATACCCTTTCGTCCAGCCCCAACATGATGTTCATGCATTGTACCGCAGCGCCCGACGCGCCTTTGCCCAAATTGTCGAACACCGAATGCAAGACGATCCTTTCCTCGTTGCCGCCGATGCGGATTTGCATTTCGTTTGTACCCGCCAAACCGTTTGCGGGAAGATAGGACAGACCGTCATCTACGATTTTTACAAAGTTCTGCGACGCATAATACTCTGCAAAATACTCTCTTAACCGATCTACAGTCATTTTTTTGCGCATCGATCGCGCATGCAGGGATACCGTCACGCACATGCCGCTGTAAAAATCCGCCACGATGGGCGTAAAGACCGGCTTATCGTCCAACCCGCAGATATACTGCATTTCCGGCAAATGCTTATGGTTTTGCGTAAGCGCATACTGGCGCGGACTGTCGAGCGCCGCGTCCCGCCCCTCCGCTTCATATTCCGCGATCATCTTTTTTCCGCCGCCGCTGTATCCGGTCACGGAATGGCAGACGAAAAGATGATCCCTGCCGACGATCCCTCCCGCAACGAGCGGATAGACAAGGGAAATAAAACCGCTCGCATGGCAGCCGGGCACCGCCACCCTGTCGGAGCGGGCGATCCGGTCTCGATGCGCCGCGGACAATTCGGGAAATCCGTATGCCCACGCGGGATCGGTGCGATGCGCCGTCGAAGCGTCGATCACGCGCACGTGTTCATTTTCCACAAAGGATACCGATTCCTTTGCCGCCGCGTCCGGCAGGCATAAAAAGACGATGTCGGCGCGGTTGATGCACTCCTTCCGCGCCGCGGGATCTTTACGCGACTCTTCGGGCAAAGTCTGTACGCATACGTCCTCGCGCTTTGCCAGCCGTTCAAAGATCTGCAACCCGGTCGTGCCTTCTTTTCCGTCGATAAAAATATTGATCATTTTCTTCCCGCAACAGATTGCGGGCGCCCCGCCGAGCGGAACGCCGCAAATCCTTTTTCAGATCATTTCAATTTCTTCTCGTCGAGCATCGCCTTCACTTTGACGGGAAGGCCGAAGAGGTTGATAAATCCCTCCGCGTCGTGCTGATCATAGACGTCCTCTTCTCCGAAAGTCGCGATCTCTTCGCTGTACAGAGAATGTTCGCTCTTGACGCCCGCATTGATGATATTCCCCTTATAAACTTTCAGTTTGACTTCGCCGCAGACAGTCTCCTGCGTCTTATCGACAAAAGCGGACAGCGCCTCGCGCAGGGGTGTGAACCATTGCCCGTTATAGACGAGATCGGCGAATTTCAGCGCGACATGCTGCTTGAAGTGCTGCGTCTCCTTATCGAGACAGATGCTTTCCAAAATGCGGTGCGCCGTATACAAGATGGTGCCGCCGGGCGTCTCGTATACGCCGCGGCTCTTCATGCCGACGAGGCGGTTTTCGACGAGGTCGGCGATCCCTACCCCGTTGGCGCCGCCGATCTTGTTGAGAGCGGCGATCAGTTCGACGGAAGAGAGTTTTTTTCCGTCCACGGCGACGGGGATCCCCTTTTCAAAGGCGATCGTGACATACGTCGGCGCATCGGGCGCCCGTTCGGGCGAAACGCCGAGTTCGAGAATCTTATCATACTGCGGCTCGTTGGCGGGATCTTCCAGATCCATCCCTTCATGCGAAAGATGCCACAGATTTTTGTCTTTCGAATAATTGGTCTCGCGCGTGATCTTGAGGGGGATCTTATGTGCCTCGGCATAATCGATCTCCTCGTCGCGGCTCTTGATGTTCCAAATGCGCCAAGGCGCGATGATCTTCATATCTGGCGCGAACGCCTTGATCGTCAGTTCAAAGCGCACCTGATCGTTTCCTTTGCCCGTGCAGCCGTGACAGATCGCGTCGGCGCCCTCTTTTTTGGCGATCTCCACGATGCGCTTGGCGATGACCGGCCGCGCAAACGACGTACCGAGCAAATAAGCATCTTCGTAGACGGCGCCCGCCTTCATCGTGGGATAGATATACTCTTCGATAAATTCTTTGCGCAGATCCTCGATATAGAGCTTGGACGCGCCCGTCTTGAGCGCCTTCTCTTCCAGCCCTTCCAATTCGCTCTCCTGCCCGACATCGGCGGAAACGGCGATCACTTCGCAATTGTCATAGTTCTCTTTCAGCCACGGAATGATGATGGATGTGTCCAGCCCGCCCGAATAGGCGAGCACCACTTTTTTGATCTTCTTTTCCATAAAACAAACTCCTCGCGCTACAAACTGCATAGATTATACAATGAAACAAAATACAAGTCAAGCATTTGTATATATAAAAAATGGATTATTCAAAAATACAGGGAATTTTTTGCATATTTTTAATAATTATACAATAAAAACGCAGCTTTTATGAATAATCGAAAATCATACGGCTTCCTGCGGCAGCTGTGGGAAAAACGCGGCGATCTCCGCGGCGGCAAACTGTTCTCTGCGGAAGCGATCGAACGGGATGCGCCGAAGCAGGGTGAAGCGCTCTTGCGAGCCGTCCTTATAAAAATACAGAACAAAGCGCATCCCGTCGTAAAGAACCTTTTCCAGTTCCTCCGGCGCAAAAGTATACGCGCCGCCTCTGACTTTGACATTGACGACGCCCCCCGCGTACACAAGTTCGTAAACGAGCGCATACTTCACTTTGGCAAGATACAAAACGAGCAGGACGGTAAAGCCGGCGATGCATGCCCCCGAAGCCAAAAAGAACAACCCGTCCCCTTGCAGCGCCGCGACCGCAAAACCCATCGCCGCGGCAAGCAAAACGGCGCTCCCCGCAAGAAAGAACTTTTTCAGCGTCCCGATCCACCGCAGAATATCCGGTTTCATAGCCACCTCCTTACCGCGAACGGTACAAAAGCGTGAGGAATGAATACTCCTTCAGCCGCTTCTTGCGCGCTGCCTGGTCGGGCAGCACGCGCGCGACCTCCGCCCAAAATGAGGGCGAATGGTCGAGATGTAAAAGATGACACAACTCGTGTACGATGACATAGTCGCACAGATCTTCCGGCAACATGACAAGCCGCCAATTCAGGCGGATGCGCCGGCGCGCGTCACAGCAGCCCCAACGAGACTTGAAGTCGCGCGCCGAGACGTCTTCCGGCATCCGGCCCACCGCCCTCGCCCAAACGGCCGTCTTTTCCGCCAAGAGAAAGAAGTATTCTTTCTCAAAATAGGCGCGCACGCTTTCCGCCCTCTTCAGATAAAAGACGCCGTCTTTCTCCTCGTTTTCGGCACCGCCGAACACGACGGGATATGCCCGCCCCCGAAAGAGCACGGCGCGCCCCGCGCGCACGTCCGCAAATTTTTCCGCCGACGCAGCAAAACGCGCGAGCTTGGCGCGTATCCAGCCCTCATGCGCCCCGACAAAAGCGGCGATCTTTTCATCCTGCATGCCGAAGGGCGCGCGCACGACGACCGACCCTTCCCGCACGGTGACGGAGATCGTTTTTCGCCTGCCGCGTTCAACGGAATACGCGACGTCTTTATGCAAAACGAATGCGCGCCGCCACGGCAGTCTCGCCGTTTCTGACGCCCTCCACGGAAAACTCCCCGGGGGTCACCTCCTGCCGGTAAAAATCGAGCACGTCTCCCTCCACGCTCTGGCGAACATAGTGGATCTGAAAATCGCGCAGGCTGTACCCTTCCAATTCCCGCAAGGAAAAACAATCGAACAGATGATCGGCATACTTGACGTTGTTGACGTGGCGGTTGAGATCGATCTCCGAATAGGCGACCTTGACGGAAAAGGCAGGCGCGATGCGCGCGCATCCTTCCCATTCTCCCCCGTCCGCATCCGCGGCATGCTCTTCGAAAAAACTTTCAAGTTTGCAGGGCACGCGGGAGGCTGGCACGATCCTGCCCTTTCCGTTCAGGATACACCAACGGGAAAAAGCCGAGATCAGCCTTTCGCCGCCCTCGCCCTCCACGCAAAAACTGCGCTCGAAGATCGCTTTGTTGGGTGCATGCGGCCAGGTCACGACGGCGAGCTTTTCCCCGCAGACGGGGCGGCGCTCGATCTTGACAAAGATCTTGGACAAGACCCAATGCATATCCTGCGCGCGCAGCTCGCCGTCGCCCATACCGATCAGCCCGGCATGCGCCGCCGCGATCTCCTGAAACAGCGCTAAGATCGCCGAGGGCTTGATCTCCCGGCGAAAATCGGTTTCATAATTTTTCAGGACGGTCTCCGTCCTCAAGCTCTTTTCACAATCGCTCATAAACATGCTCCCTTTCTTCTTTTATTTTACAATAAACGAAGAAAAAAGTCCACACTTTGCACGCACTTCGAGGTCAAAAGAAAAAACGGCGGGAAATTTATGTTTATATCAGGCATACTACTACGCAAATTTGCGGCAATTTCGGGCAAATGAAAAAATACCCTTGACACGCTCCACCAAATATTGTATAATATGTGCAAAAGGAGGCACAAAATGGATCCTACGAATGAACATGAAAACGCCTCTGCCATCAGCAGCGACTTGATCCGCGGCCACATCAACACGATCATTTTGCGGACGCTCTATGACGGAGATAAATACGGATACGAGATCATCAATGAGATCGAAGAAAAGAGCAAAGGGCAGTATTCCCTCAAACAGCCCACCCTTTACAGCGCGCTCAAGCGGCTGGAAAGCCAAGATTACGTCACTTCCTATTGGGGCGGCGTATCCAACGGCGGCAGACGTAAATATTTCCAGATCACCGACAAGGGCAAAAAAGTGGTCGAACAGAACCTTGCCGAGTGGGAATACTCGCGTACGGTCATCGACAGCTTGATCTCGGAAAAAGATTACGACTTCAACAATCCCCCTCCCTCCGCAGTGGATTTTTCCCTCCTGAAAAAGTCCACGACGCGCGTCTCTGCCGCCGCTCCCGAACTCGGGCACGACGACATCGACCTCGCCCCGTATGAAGAAGCCGCCCCCGCAGACGAGCCTCCCGCACAAAAGGATGATGCGCCCCTTGCGGAACTTCCTTCCGAGACGGAGGCGGAAACCGTCACGCCTGCGGGAGATGCGGGACAAGACGCCGCCGAAGAGACGGCACAAGACGCAGCCGAAGAGACGGCACAAGACGCAGCCGCGGATGAATTGGACGAAGCGCCTGCACCGAGCCGGCCCGCCATGCATCTCGAAAGCGAAGCCCCCAAAACGGAGACGAAAGTTTCCGCCGCGGAAAGCACGGCAAGTTCTGCCGCCTCCACACGCGTTTCAGACGCGCCCGCCTTTGCCCGCTCGGACGATACGGACGAAAACGGCGAACGGACTAAGCCGTTCGGCGGCAGCTATACCTGGGTAGATCAAGAACAGCGCCGTATCCAGCACGAAAATTACCGCAATCTTGTAGGCGATGACGACGACGCAAATTCCTTCTATTACGAACAGGTCGCACGCAACAACCGTGCGGGAGATGCGCGCGCCTCTTCCTCTTCGGCGCGAACGTCCTCTTCTTATACGAACCCTTCCTATTATAACAGAGACGACGCCTACGGCGAAGATACATACCGCGGCGAATACGGAGACGATTACAGCGGGGACGCCTTCATGGAAAACAGGGCGATCTCTTCCGAGCTCCTCTATTCCAACCGCTCTCCCGCGGAGCGCAACTACAAAGAGCTCCTCACGCGCCTGTATGACAACAGCGCGCGGCAGGTATATTATCCGGACCAAGAGGAAGAATACTATCCCGAAGAAAACTACGGCGAGACGCAGCAGCCCGCAGCGGAGGCGGCGCAGCCGGATGACGTTGCGCAGCCCGCGCGATCCGCGCCGCAGGAAGCGGCCGCGGCGGAAGCGCCCGGCGACGCAGCAATGGCCAGCAACGTAGAATTCTACGATATCGAAGAGCGCGCCGAAAGCGACGGCATCCGCGTCATGACCTCCAACGGTTCGCGCAACCGCACGGTCGCCAAATCATACGGCAATACCTTCGACAAAGGCAAGGCGCTGTTCATGAGCGCGCTCTGCGTATTCGTCATCGCCCTCGTCGAAAGCGTGATCAACCTCTGTATCCGCAACGTGATCCACGCGGGCACCGCTTATGTCGTCATCCCCTTTGTCTGCGCCTTTGTGATGTTCGGCGTGTTCCTTTTCCTGTATCTGCGCGGGTTCGGCAAAAACAGCCGCAAGACGCAATCGCGCTCTTATCTGTCCGCAAGCCTGATCCTGTTCGCAAACCTGGTCGTCATCGTCTGCGTGATCGCCTACCTGCTGATCATCAACTCCGATGCTGCGGTTTCCTTCCTGCAGATCTTAAAATACGCCATCCTCCCCTGCGTCTTTGCCTTCAACATCCCCGTCTTTGCTTTCTTTTATAACTACCACAGCAACAGGCAATGATCGAAAGCCCCGCCGTCCGGCGGGGCTTTTCCTTTGCTCGGCGATGCCGTCGGCCTTGCGCGGCGTGCCGTCAAACTTTTTTGCAGGCGCCTGCAAACCACTCTTTCGCCCGGTCTGCCGACGAAAAAATACGGTACGGAACGCCGCTCTCTTCCAGGCTGTCCAGCATTTGCGGCAAAACAGCCTCACGATATCCCTCGATCCATTTTGCAAAATCTTCGTCGAGCCGTTCTATGCAGCCGTCCGGCATATCCGGACGCGACCTGCCCGCATACTTTTCCGCCCGCTCTTTCGCGTTACGCAGACAAACGTCCGTATCCACGTCGAGCACGGCACAAAAATCCGCACGGCGCAGCCTCCAAGAAAAAGTTCTGTGATAGTTGCCGTCCAAGACCCAGGCAGGCTTTTCCAGCTCTTTTGCCAGCAGTAAGTCAAACTCATCCGCCGTCCTGTTCACCCAGCCCGAAAGCCACCACAGCCTATCCAGATGCACCACGGGAAGGTCGAACATTTTGCCGAGCTCTTTCGCAAGCGTGCTTTTCCCCGCGCCGCCGTTTCCGATCACCAAAATCCTTTGCATACGCCCCTTGCAGATCATGTGAGCGCACATGCCGCCCTCATGATCTTTTCCGTTGTCAGCGTCCCCTCTTTTTCCTTTTCGAACAGGACGACATATTCAACGTTTTTATGCGCCTTCAGCGGCGCGTTCGTGATTTTTTTCGCATACAGGCCGCACTCTTCCGCCGCCGAACTGACAAAAAGCAACGCCCTGCCCCTTTCCTTTTCGTCTTTCACGATGCCGCGTTTCCCGAGCGCTTTTCTCCCGCATTCGAATTGCGGCTTTACGAGCAGCAACGCCTTTCCCTTTGCCGAGAGGATCTCCGCCACGGCAGGCAGGATATGCGTGAGCGAAATAAAACTTACGTCCGCCGTAACGCCGCCGATCTCTTCCGGAAAATCTTCCCTTTTAAGATAGCGCGCATTGACGTTATCCATGACGCGCACGCGCGGATCGGCGCGCAGGCTTTCCGCCAGCTGACTTTCTCCCACGTCCACGGCATACACGCGGCGGGCGCCGCCCTGCAAAAGACAATCGGTAAACCCGCCCGTACTTGCGCCGAGGTCGGCAAAAACCCGTCCGTCCGCCCGCTCGCCGAATTCGCAGAGCGCCTTATAAAGTTTGAAGCCCCCTTCCGAAACAAAGGAGACTTCCCTCTCTTTTATGTCGACGATATCCCCGTCGCGCACCTCGTCCGCCGCCGAAGCGACCCTGCCGTTGCGCGTCACAAGCCCTTCGGCAATGGCGCGCGCCGCCTTGGTGCGGGAACCGAATCCGTGTTCCGCCAAATACTTGTCCAGCCGCATCAGCGCTCCCTGCTCCGCACAGTGCGCGTGAGCTCCTCCAAAAAACCGCATTCGTACGGGAGGTCGGAGAGCAGCTTACAGCAAAGTTCGCAATAATGATCCGCCTTCGTCTCACAGTAACCGATCCCGTAAATGCGGACAGCCGAGACCTTCTTCTCACGCTCGTCTTTGCCCACTGTCTTTCCCAGTTTTGCAAAATCTCCGCCCACATCGAGCAAGTCGTCCGTGATCTGGAAAAGCAAGCCGAGATTTTTTCCGTATTCGAGCAGGATCGCCGCAGTGTTTTCGTCCGCGCCGTACACATAGGCGGGCGCCGCCGCAGCGCTCATAAACATCTTCGCCGTCTTGTTTTGGGCGATAAATTCATACTCCCTCTCGCCGGCGCCTTCCTGCCCCTGCCAAAAAAGGTCTGCCGCCTGTCCGGCGACCATGCCTAACGCCCCCGCGTTTTTGGCGATCAACAGGGCGGCGTTCAGGTATGTCCTTCCCTTTTTACACTCCTCGAAGCAGATCTGGTATGCATAATTCAAAAGCGCGTCTCCCGCGAGGATCGCCTGCCCCTCTCCGAATTTTTTATGCGAAGAGGGCTGACCGCGGCGAAAATCGTCGTCATCCATTGCGGGAAGGTCGTCATGGATCAGGGAATAGGTATGGATCATCTCCAACGCCACCGCCAAGGGCGCAACGTCCGCAATGCGCCCGCCGAGCATCTGCGCAGCGGCGAACATCAGCACGGGCCGCAGCCGCTTGCCGCCGAGCTGCAGCGAATAGCGAAAACTTTCGTCCAGTACGGACGGTTTGAAAGAGAGCGCCCCGAGACGGTCTGAAAGCGTCTGTTCAAAGGCGGCGCGCAGCGCATCGTACTTCTTTTGAAATTCCGTCAAGATCTTCTCCTTATCGCCGCGATATAAGTATTATACAGCAGCATCGTGATCGTCATGGGTCCCACGCCGCCGGGAACGGGCGTGATATACGACGCTTTTTCCTTTACATTTTCAAAATCGACGTCACCGCAAAGTTTGCCGTTCTCGTCCCTGTCCATGCCGACATCGATGACCACGGCGCCTTGCTTGACCATGTCGGCGGTGACGAATTTAGCCCTGCCGATCGCCACGACGAGGATATCCGCCTGCGCACACACCTCTTTCAGCCCGCTCGTCTTGCTGTGACAGACGGTGACCGTTGCGTCCGCATTGACGAGCAGCATCGCCATCGGCTTGCCGACGATGTTCGACCTGCCGAGCACGACCGCCCGCTTGCCCTTGGGATCGATGCCGTATGCTTCGAGCATCTTCATGACGCCGAACGGCGTACAGGCAACGATCGTCTCACGGTGCATGGCGAGATTTCCCACGTTTTCCGCGCAAAAACCGTCCACGTCCTTCTCTGCCGGGATCAGAGCGAGGATCTTGCGCTCGTCGAGATGTTTGGGAAGGGGAAGCTGCACCAAGATGCCGTCCACCTTTTCGGAAGCGGCGAGTTCGCCGACAAGCGCCTCCACGTCCGCCTGCCGGCTTTCGGCGGGCAAATGATAGGAAAAGGAACGGATCCCCGCTTCTTCACACGCCTTGATCTTGTTGCGCACATATACCTGTGACGCGGGGTCTTCCCCCACCAGCACGACCGCAAGCCCGATCTCTCCCTTCTCTGCCGCAAAGCGGGACACCTTTTCTTTAAGTTCGCCGCGCAGCTTTGCGGCAAGACTCTTTCCGTCGATCGTCACACTCATTGTTTTTCTCCCGCGATGACCGCCGCAAGTACGCCGTTGACAAAACCCGCACTCTTCTCGGTCGAATATTTTTTGACGAGCCCGACCGCTTCATCCACGCTGACGACGGGGGGCACATCCTCTATATACATGATCTCCGCCAATGCCAGCAGCAGCACGCTCCTGTCTACGGGGAACATCCGCCTTTCGGAAAAGCCGATGGCATACCGGTCGAGCATCTCCGCCAGTTCGGCGCGGTGCTGCCCGACCAATGCGACCAGCTTGTCCGCATATTCCGTCTCCTCTTCGTTCAGTTCCGCCGCCCTATACACGGCGCGGCGGCATTCGTTCTCTCCGAAGCCGGAGGCAAAGATCACTTTGAAGGCGCACTCTCTTGCTTTTGATCTCATCTCTTCATCGCCTCGTTAAATCTAAAGATTCCCCTCGAAAAGCCGAGGGGAACGATCTTGCTTTCTTCAATTCTGTTCGGCGGCATGCTGCTCTTCAGAAATTTCCACGCCGACGACATACACATCCACCTTGGCGACTTTGTACTTTGTCATCGCCTCGACGTTGTGTTTGACCGTCTGCTGGATCTTGAAAGCGACATCCGGCACCGTATAACCGTAATCCACCTTGACGGAGATATCCGCATAGATCCCGTCCTTTTCAAAATACAGCTTCATGCCCCGCTTTTTGCCGGGTAAAAGTTCTACGCCCTCCACTTCGGACACGGCGAGCGCGATGATGCCGCTTACGATCCCGTCATTATACGATACTTTTCCCTTGTGCCCGTCGGGCGAAACACGTCTGAAAAGAGCCATATTTACTCACTCCGAAATTTTCTGTATCTCTATTATACCATATTTTTTCGGAGTTGAACAGCATTTTTACGAATTTTCCGAGTGGATCGGCATAATATTTACGTTAGCAGGGTCGCAGCCCGCCTCTTCGGTCAAAATATTGTAGATCGTCAAAAAGTCGTTATAAGCAAGTTCGGCAGCATTGACAAATACGTTTACATTGTCGGAATCCAATCCGATGCTGACCACCGCATCCGTGTAACCGACCGATTTTATATATGTTTCCAGCAAAAGCTCCCGTTCCATCATGCCGACGATCTGCAATTTGAGCGACATCGCCTCGCTGTACGCCTGCGAATCCGCTTCCGAACTTTGCAGGATGGAATCGAGCTGCAGCAGTTCTTCGTTGCGCGTCGTGTTGCGCTCCGTGCGGTAAGTAGCAAAATAGTTTGCCGTCGTCACGTCTTCCCCGGGGTCTGCCGCCGCGCCCGCAAGCACAAAGTTGAATACCGCCGTCACGGCGAGCAAAAGCACCAGTCCCGACATGATGATGATCTTTTTCGTCTTTGACATCTCCCTCTTCTCCTTATGATCGATTTACTTTGCTTCCATCGTATATATTTTGATTAAGCTTTGGTCGATATCTAAAACGGACGCCGCCGCGGAGAGGAGGTCAAAGCGGACAGCGAGGCTCTCCGCTCCCTCCGCGACGATCAGAACGCCCGAAATTTCCGGCTTTTTTTCCTCGAGGACAACGACTTCACCGTCCACAAGGACGGGCGAAGTGACGACGGATCCGTCCTCCCGCCCTACCGTCTCCGTCGCGATCACTTTTTCCCCTTCGTCTGCGAAAGAGATCATGACGGCGACCTCCCCCGCGCCGCGGATGGCGGAAAGCGTCTCGGAAAGCTGCCTTTCCAACAGGGTCGCGCGATCGGCCGTTCCCCCCTCTTCCGCCTCCCTGCCCGCAAATAAGTTATACAGAAGGATAGCGGCGATCACGGCGACGATCAGCGCGACGGTGATCTCCAACAATCTGGACGAGCGCGTCTTTTTGCTTGCCGCGGGCGGCGGCGTCTCATGCGTAGACATCGATATCCTCCCTTGCCATCTGCAGCATTTCGGCAGTGCGCATCCCGATCTCGCTTATAACTAATATATGCTCGTCGTCGCCGTACATTCCGAAATTTTCTATTTCTACCGTCACTTTCGACCGTTCATACCCCGATCCGACAATATTTACCTCGATCTGAACGCGCACGCCGACGGAAAACTCCGCTTCGAGCGTCTCCTCCACCCGTTCGGCTTCCCGCGCGGCGCGTTCGCCGTAAAAGTAGCGCAGGAATCTTTCATCAAGTTCTATGTCTGACACAGTTTGCTCCTTTTCCGGAAATTGAAAGTCATGTAAGAACCGAAACAGAGGCGAGACCATGACGGCGAGGCAGAGGATACGCAGCATGCCGTCTATAAATTTCCCCATCTTCCCCTCGGGGAGGAGAACGACGGCGAGTGCGGAAAGAACGACCGCCCCGCAGACGCTTAAAATATACGCTTTCATTTCAAAACAAAGAATTGGACGAGCAGATCAACAGGATGAGCGTGACGAAATACATGAATCCCACGCACAGCAGGCCAGCCGTAAAATAATTGACGGAAGAGGCGAGCGCGGACAAAAATCCCGTGATCCGCGCGTCGCCGACGGGCTCCGAGACGGCGGCGGAAAGCCTGAGAAACAAGTTGTAGACGGCAAGCTGTACCAACGGAACGGCAAGCACAGACGCAAACAACAGCAAGCAGCAGGAACCGAGAGAATTTTTGATGAGTACGCTGCCCGCCACGAGAAAGTCGAGCCCCCCGCTCAAAAAACCGCCCACGACGGGAACGGAGTTGCCGATGGCATACTTCGCCGCCCGAAAGGAAAACCCGTCATACGTCGCCGACGTGATCCCCTGCACCGTCAAAAACAGCGTGAACACGGCGAGAGAAAGGCCCAACGCCCACTTGACGACACTCTGCGCAAAGGCGGCAAAGTGCGCAAGCCGCATCCCCTCCCCCATGCTCCCCGCCATATGCAGCGCGCAGGCGAGCACGGCGAGCGGAAAAACGACGCCCGAAACGACGCGCACGATGATCTCGCTCAAAAAGAGCACGGCAGGCTGATAAACGGCGACGGAGACGGTGCCGCCGCTCGTCGCGATCAGGGTCAGCAATGCGGGAAACGCCGCCTGCATTTGCCGCTGCATGGAATCCACCGCGCCGAAGCAATCGGCAATGACCGAGGAAAGGGAGGATAGTACGAGCACGAGCACGGAAGCGTACCCGACAAAGAAGATCAACCGCGCCGTGCCCCGCTCCGAAAAGGCGCTGCGGAAATGTGCGAGCAAACCGCAGAGCAGGGCGATGGCGCAAATGGCGCAAAATGCAGGCAACAGCCCCTGTAATCCGTCAAAAACAGTGGCGGCAAACGCGGTAAAAATATCCCCATAATCTGCGGACAGATCTCCGGAAAGCAGCGCGGCGACGCGTTCTTTCCAGCCGCCCTCCCCGAAAAGCGCCCGCTGTTCTTCCGTCAAGGAATCCAAATATTCTTCCAGTTCGCCGAGGTCGAGTTCATCCAGCAGCGACCCCACCTGCTCTTCGAGCGCCTCTTCGGGCTCTTCCTGCGCCGCGGCGGGCACCGCCGCGAACAGCAACGCCGCAGGCAGCGCAAAAAGCAGCGCCGACAGCGAGGCAAACAGCTTGCCGCCCTTCATACCAATTCCAAAAAACCTCCGATCAGTTCAAGCAAACTGCGGATGACGGGCGCGGAAAGGGCAAAGACGATCACTTTGCCTGCCAACACCAGCTTGTCCGCGACGCTCTTGCATCCGAAATCTTCCACGATGCCTGCGCCGAATTCGACGAGGTACCCGACCGCCACGATCTTGATGACGATGCGCACCAAGGAATTGTCTATCCCCGTCTTGGCGGCGATCTCAGAAAAGATCTCAAAGGACGCGGCCATCATGTCGACGACAAAGAGCAGGATGACGATCGCCCCCGCGACGGTGACCGCAAAGGAAAGTTCGGGGCGGGAACCGCGCAGCAGCAGGGCGGCGAGCGCCGTGACTAAGGCGATGCCGACGATCTTGACGAGTTCCATACGTCAAAAAAGATCAAAGATGGCGCGGACGGAACCGAACAAGTCGCCGATCATGTCCAGCACCACCGTCAGCACGATGATCAACCCCGCGAGGCTGACGATGGTCGCAATGTCGTCCCGATCGGATTTTTTCAGGATCTGACACACGATCGTAACGATGATGCCCACTGCGGCGATCTTAAAGATGACATCGATCTGCATTTTCCCTCCTACGCGAGGATGACGGCGACGACCAGCCCGAACAAAAATCCGAGCTTTCCATACAGTTCGTTCCGCCGCTTACACTCCGCCCCGCTCTCCTCTTTCAGCCGCTCCGCCCTGGCGCGTACAGAACAGAGGTACTCCCTCTGCGATGTGGCGTCACTCCTGCCCACCATCAGAAAATAATCGCGGACAAAATTCTTTTCCCCCTCCGTCAGATACGCAAGTTCTGCACTCTCCGCCACATACCCCTTTTCTCCTTTTTCCGCGACGAGCGCGGCAAGGTCCCCCTTCGCCTCCCCCTCCCCGAGCAGCGCGGAAAAGGGCTTCCTCGTATAACTGACCTCGTCGATGAGCCGCGCATTAAAGCGGTCGAATTCATAGAAAAAATCCCTCCGTTTGCGGTACTTGCGAGCAAACATACCGCCCGCGAACGTACACAATACTACGAGAAGAATGCTCAAAAAGATCTTGATCATGCCCCGTACACGCAGCGCGCCCCCGCGTCATAGATATGCGCCACCTTGCCGATCCCATCTGCCGCAAGTTCCGTATAGCTGTCGAACAGGCGATCCCGCAGGGCGCGCGCGAATGCCGGCACGGCACAAAAGCCGGCAAAATCCGCACAATGCGCCGAAGCGATCACCCGCACGCCGCTGCGGATGCAGGCCGCACAGACTTCTACCTCCTCTTCCCCGAACAGCTCGTCCATGACGATGAGGTCGGGGCGCATCGCGCGGACGGCGACCGCCGCGGCATCCCGCTTGCATGCGTAGCGCAGCACATCGCAAAAGGGGCCGATATCGAGGGAAAAATCCTTATATACCGCGGCGATCTCGTTGCGTTCGTCGTCGAGAAGGATGTTGATACGGTATTTTTGTGCAATCAGGCGGATGAGGTCGCGCAGGATCGTCGTCTTTCCCCGTCCCGGCGGAGAAAGGATCATGCAACTCTCGATTCCCTTAGAAAAGCGCTCGGAAAACAAAAGCGCCGCCGCGCCTTTCACTTCGTGCGGGATGCGAACGTTCAGGGAGGTGATCTCCCTGATGGCGGAAGGTACGCCGTTCTCGTAGACGAAGGCGCCCGCCAACCCGACGCGCTCGCCGCAAGCGCCCGTCAAAAACCCCTGCTTCATCTGCTCGGCGACAGAATAAACGGAAAATTCGCTCAGGCGATCGACCATCCCGCCGATCTCGGCATACGAACACACGAGCGCGTCCTCCTTCCGTTCCGTCGCGCCGTGCTCCCCCAAAAACACATATCTTCCGCCGAGATCGCAGACCACGGGACACCCCGCGCGCAGGCGCAGCTCATAGAGCAGATTGACATTGACATAGCGGATCGCCTCGCGCAGAGGCGGAGCCAAAAATTCCAACACGGCCTGTCCTCCCCCGGCTCTCCCTTCCCTCGGAATACTCTACTATATGCGGCAGCATTCCCCGTTATGCAAAAAAACCGGGGAAAAGATCTCCCCGGGATACACAAAGCGGGCGGAAGCCGATGCTTCCGCCCGCCTGTTTTTCTGTACTTTTTTACCGTTCGCCGCGGCGCTTCAGGAGCGAGATCTCCTGCTTGCATTGTTTGATGCGCTTTTTGACGGGATGACACCAGAAGATGGATATGATCCAAAGCGCGAGCAGGCAGAGTGCGGAGACATACGTCATCCCCGCGAACTTGATGGAGAGGGACGCCAGCTGAGCAGGAAACGCGGGGATCAGCTGCGGTCCCAACAGCAGCGCCAACGTCGGCACCAACAGGAAGATGAAAAAGGGCAAAAACGCCGTCATCTTCACATACCACATCCCCACCTTTTTATTGGGGAGCAGGATATGCAGCAGCGCAAAGAACGCCAAGATCGCCCAGCAACCCGCACAGAGAAGGAGAAGCGCGGAAATGCCGAGGCAAACATAGCGCACGATCTCGATCGTTGATTCGTCCATCTCGTCCACAATGGAAGCGGGATCTTCGAGAACGGAGATCAGCAGATCGATCTCGTCTTCGCCGTCAGCCGCCTCGTTTTGATCAGATGCCGCCGCGCGGGAAACCGCCGCGGGCTTTTGCTTTTCCAAAAGGCTCATACCTGCCGCGACGGGCGTCTCCTCGGGGATATCAACGGAAGGGCCGGAAGGCTCTTCCTCCGGCGTGTCTTCGGAAGGGCCGGAAGGCACCTCCCCTTCCGGATCGCCGCCGGGAAACACGATCCCCTCTTCCTTTAATTTTTGCAAGACGGAAGTCAACAGATTGGAAACGGAGTAATTGCCCTCTTCGTCCTTCATCAGTTCGACCGCCTTGTCGAAATATTCGGAGATGGTCTCTTTGTCGCTTTCCGTCAGTTCTAAGCCGAGCTGATCGCGGGCGAACGTCTCGCTTGTGTCCATAAATTCCGTCTTGGCGGCAACGGGATCCTGTTCGCCGATCAAGCGTATCGTCTCGTTAAAGACCGTCGTATCGATATCCTCGGGCACGACCCCTTCCGGAAGTTCGCTTACCGTCTGCATCATGGCATATCCCATCAGCGCGGGCGCCGTCTGCTCGCTGACGGTATCGACCAACGCGTCGAGATCCGGTACGGAATTCTCGATGAGCGCGCGCAGGCTTTCACGCGAGCCGCTGCGCGCCACGTTGATGATATCGCCCGGCTGCAATTCGACCGAGATGTCGACATCGATGTCCTTAAGTATGTAAGCGATCGTCTGCGTCTGCGTCATCCCGCTTCCGTTCTCCGTCTCGGTGCCGCCGATACCGTTTTCTTCCATGAAATCGGTGACAGCCGCGACAAACTGACGGTCAACATGCACGTTCAGCCCGAACAGACTGCTCAACAACAGCGAAGCCGCCGCGATGAGAGAGATGACGAGAATGATAAGGTTCGGCGCGATCAGATGATTGTTCAGGCGCCGCTTCTCTTTCTTCAAAGACTCTAATGTGGCGGGAGCATTCGTTTCTGCCATATTTTTACCTCACTTTCCGCAAAATCGACTATATTATATTCCTTTCCTTCCGAAAAGTCAAGGATTAAGACGCCGCTGACGCGATCCCGGCCCGAAAAACGCGCCCCGCGGGATACCGCGGGGCGCCGTGCCTCACTTTTCCAGTTTTTCGATCATCTCGACGATGTCTTTCACCGTCTTGACGCCCGCGATGTCGTCCTCGGGGATCGAAATGCCGTAATCATCCTCCAAAGAGATCAGAAGTTCGACGACGTCGAGAGAATCCGCCCCCAGATCTTTAATGATATCGCTCTCCAACGTGATCTTTTCCGCCGGCAAATTGAGTTGCTTTGCCAACATCGCCCTGACTTTTTCAAACATAAATGTCATATCCTCCTGTGTTATGCCACTATTTTACTAAATACGGCGGGTTTTGTCAATATCTTTTTTTGTATTTTTGCCCGATCGGCAAAAAAGCCGTCCTTTCGCCTTTACTGCGCCTTCGCGCGCGGCCGCTTCATCGTCAGTCCGATGCGGTTCTTTTTGACGTCCACGTCTTTGACCCAGACGGTGACCGCCTGTCCGACCTTCAAGACGTCGGAAGGATGCCGGATATAGCGGTCGGTGATCTCAGAAATATGCACGAGGCCGTCCTGATGGACGCCGATGTCGATAAACGCACCGAAATCGACGACGTTGCGAACCGTGCCGGTCAGTTCCATCCCGGGCGCCAGATCTTTGATGTCCATGATGTCCGAGCGCAAAACGGGCTTGGGCAAAGAATCACGCACGTCCCGCCCCGGTTTGACGATCTCGGCGACGATATCTTTCAGGGTGGGCACGTCCAGCCCGGTCTCCGCGGCGACCTTCCCTTCACCGTAATTTTTGACCTTTTGCGGAAGGTCGGCGATCCTGCCCTCTTTCACGTCCTCCTCGGTATAGCCAAAAAGCCGCAAAAGTTTTTCTGCGGCGGCATATGATTCGGGGTGTACCGCCGTATTGTCGAGAATATTGTCCCCGCCGGGGATACGCAAAAAGCCCGCGCACTGGGTAAACGCCTTTTCTCCGAGTTTGGGCACCTTTAAGATCTCTTTGCGGGAGCGGAACCTGCCGTTCCCTTCCCGATAAGCGACGATGTTTTTGGCGATGCCGGCATTCAGCCCCGCGACATAGCGGAGCAGCGAGACGCTCGCCGTATTGAGGTCGACCCCCACGCTGTTGACGCAGTCTTCGAGAACGCCGGAAAGGACGCTGTCAAGCCTCTTTTTGTCCATGTCGTGCTGATACTGCCCGACGCCGATGGACTTCGGGTCGATCTTGATCAGTTCCGCGAGCGGATCCTGCAGCCGGCGAGCGATAGAGACGGCGCTTCGCTCCGCCACGTCGTAATCGGGAAACTCTTCCGCGCCGAGAGGGCTTGCCGAATAAACGGAAGCGCCCGCCTCGGAGACGACGATGTATTCGACATCCCTGCCCGTCTCTTCTTTGATCTCTCCGATAAGTTCCGCGACGAAGATCTCGCTCTCTTTCGAAGCGGTGCCGTTGCCGATAGAGATGACCTGCACCCCGTATTTTTCGATGAATTCTTTGAGTTTTGCTTTGGCTGCGTCCACGTTCTGCTTGGGCCCGGGCGTAGGATAGACGACCGTCTTGTCGAGCACCTTGCCCGTGCCGTCCACCACGGCGATCTTGCAGCCCGTCCTGTATGCGGGGTCAAGCCCGAGCGTCACCTTATCCTTGACGGGCGGCTGCATGAGCAGCGGCTTCAGATTGACTTCGAACATCTTGATCGCCTGCTCGCTCGCCGCTTCCGTGAGCGCCGCGCGCACTTCTCTCTCGATAGAAGGGCAGATGAGCCGCCCGTACCCGTCCTCGACCGCTTCTCTGACCAACTGCGTCGCATAGCCGCCGTCCTTAAGATAAGCCGCCCCCGCAACGCGCTTGGCGATCTCTTCGTTGAAGATCACCTTGACCTTGAGAAAACCCTCTTTTTCTCCGCGGTTGATCGCCAAAACGCGATGGCTTTTGATCTCGGGCACCAGCTCGCTGTATTCGGCGTACATCTCGTACGTCTTGGCGCCGTCCTTTTCTCCGTTGACGAGTTTAGTGACGATCTCACCGTTTTTCATGAAAAGATTGCGCAGCTTTTTACGCACGAGCGCATCGTCGGACACGATCTCGGCGATGATGTCCTTCGCGCCGGCGATCGCCTCGTCCGCATTCGCGACGCCCTTCTCTTCGTCGATATATTTTTCCGCTTCCGCGCGCACGTCGGCGCTCTTGTCCTGCGCAAGGATAAAGTCCGCCAAAGGCTGCAGGCCCTTTTCGATCGCAACGCTCGCGCGCGTCTTTTTCTTCTGCTTATACGGGCGATAGATATCTTCCACCTCCGTGAGGGTGGAAGCCGCATCCAGCGCTTTTTGTATCTCCTCCGTCATCTTGCCCTGTTCGGCGATGGCGCCCGCCACCTCTTCCTTCCTCTTTTCCAAATTGCGAAGGTAAGCGAGCCTGTCATTCAATTCGCGCAACACCTGATCGTCGCAGCTGCCCGTCATTTCTTTGCGGTATCGCGCGATAAACGGGATCGTGTTGCCTTCATCGATCAGGCCGATGATGTTTTGCATCTTGTCTGCTTTGACGGAAGGAAATTCTTCCGTCAGTTTTTTTACGATGTCCATGCTTCTCTCCGTATCAAACTAAAAGGCCGCCCCGATCCCTTTGCCGGGGCGTTTTCATTATTGTATCATATTCCGAAAAGTTTTTCATCACTTTTTCAAAGATTTTAAATAATTTTTTTGCCCTTCGCCGAGGCGGTAACTTTCCCGCGCCTTTTGGATGGCTTTATTGACCGTCCGCGCATCGAGCGGGCAATCGCGCAAAAACGCGGCCCCTTCGGCGAAAAATTTGACGAGCGCCTCGGCGATCAGCCACGCAGCCCCCGTATACACGTAATAATATTGCGTCTTCGCCTTTGCGAGCAGCGCAAAAATGACGGGCAGATATTCGCGCTCCATGTAGCAGCCGAGCAGCATGACGTAAGCGAACCTCTGCTGAAATTCTCCGCCCTCTTCGACGCACCTTTCGATCTCCGGCAAAAACATTTCCCTGTGCCCCTTCACCTCTTTCAAAGAAGCGCAAAAGAGATCGCATACCGACCAGCAATCGATGACGGGAATGCAGCGGCGGATATACCCGACTTTTTCCCCGAAGGGCATCTTGCACCGCCCCACGGCAAAACATTTCAAAAGCCGCACTTCATAAACGTCGTCCGGGAAAGAGAGCAACCCATCGAGATCGAAGTCCTCCTCCCGCAAAAGCGCCCTGCCGTACGCCTTAAGCGCGGGCATGCGCACGCCCACGGAAGATCCCGCGAGAATGTTGGCGATGCGCTCGTTAAACAGGCGATAACCTTCCTCCCCTCTCTGCTCGAGGGCGCAGAGCAATTCCCGATAATCTTTCATGGCTTTTCTCCTTGTGTAAAGACACTTCGCAAAGCGCCGAACCACGTTTCGCCGTCATAGCGCGGATTTGCCGGCGAAGTGGAAGGCATCAAAAGATAAGGAACGGCGACGTCCGCATACCGCTCGCAGAAGATCTCATACGCGCGCTTACCGTTGAGCAAGATCAAAGAGACGTGAGAGGCGGAAAGCACCTCTTCCACGGGTGCGACCGAATAACGGGAAATGGAAGCATCGGCGGAACCGACGATCTCGCACTCCGTTACGATATCCCAAAGCGCGATACCGCGGGCAAGCACAAACGCGCGGCGCTCCGAAGGCGAACTTCCGACTTCTTCCCCGAAAAAAGCGGACAGCATTTTCCAAAACCTGTTTTGCTTGTTTCCGTAATAAAACCCCGTCAGGCGGCTTTTGACGGAAGGAAAGCTGCCCAAGATCAAAACGCGGCTGTTCTCGTCAAAAACGGGAGAAAATCCTTGAATTATATCTGACATACTACTATCTTAATTTGAAAATATCCGCCGAAGCAGGCTTCGGCGGAGAGGATCAATCGATCTGCAAAGGCGCGTCGATGCGGCCGACGGCAGCCGCAGCCATCTTGCTTTTGATAAAACTCTGTTCGAGAACGGCGGCGCAGTCCTCTTTTTTCATGGAGTCGATGCGATCGATGCGTCCTTCTATGTCGAGCACCTTTCCGGTAAAGAGCATATGCTTGCCATAAGCCACCATCTGCGACGCCGTATTTTCCTGTCCCAAAATAACGGACGATTTGAGCTGCTCTTTCCCCCGCAGAAATTCGTCTTCGGTAAACATTTCTCGTTTGAGCTGTCCGATCGTTGCAAAGACCGCTTCCTGCGCTTTGCCGACATTGGCAGGATTGACCCCGGCATAGACGGCGAGCATGCCCCCTTCCGTAAAGGAAGATATATAAGAATAGACCGTATAGGCAAGCCCCATCTTTTCGCGCACCGTCTGAAAGAGCCGCGAACTCATACCGCCGCCCAAAATCACGTTCATGACGAGCGCGGCATCCATACGCTCGTCCTCCCGCGCGAGGGAGGGATAGGCAAAGGCGATATGCACCTGCTCGATATCCTTCTTTTTGAACAGGCTGCCGCCGCGCAGTTCGATCTGCTTTCGGCGCGGCACGAACGCACGCCCCGCCAGCCTGCTTTCAAAATATTTTTCCGCCAGCGCTTCGGCGTATGCCGCGTCGATATTGCCCGCAAAGGAGAGCACGATATTTTCGGGCGCATACCGCTCGGCGATATACGCGAACAGGTCTTCCCGCGTAAACGACCTGACATTTTCCGCCGGGCCGAGGATCGTCCTGCCGTAGCCGCTCTGCCCGAAATACGCCTCCGCGAGCACATCCAGACAAAGATCGTCCGGCGTGTCCTCCGTCATGGCGATCTCCTCCGTCACGACCCCCTTTTCCCTGTCCATTTCTTCTTCGGGGAACACGGAATCAAGCACGAAGTCGGATAAGATCTCGAACGCTTCTCCCGTGTGATCCGATGTGCACTTTGCATAATAGCAGGTGATGTCTTTAGACGTGAAGGCGTTGACCTGCGCGCCGATCCTGTCCATCGCGTCCGAGATCTGAAAGGCGTTGCGCTTGTGCGTGCCCTTGAACATCATATGCTCGATAAAATGAGAGATGCCGTTCTCCTTTTCCGTCTCAAAACAAGAGCCCGTACCCACGAGCACCCCCATGCTGACGGACAAAAGCCCGTCGATCTTTTTGACGACCATGCGCAGGCCGCTCGGAAACCGTTTGCTGTAAGTCATGATTGTTTTCTCCGTTATGTATATTGCCTTTCACAGCCCCAGCGTCTTTGAAACAGCGGACTGCGTCAGCCCTCTTTCTCGATAAAATGCGAGCACGGACGGCAATGCCTGCGCCGTCTCTTTGCTCGGATGCATGAGGACGAGGTCGCCCCCTTCGATCCCCTCCGTCGCGCGGGTGTAGATGATCGTCGCATCATGGTCGCGCCAATCGATCGTGTCTTTCGACCACAGGACCACCCGATAGCCGAGCGATTCGGCGGCGCGCACCGTGTTTTCCGAATAAGCGCCCGAGGGCGGCGCAAAGAGAGAGGGCTCCGTGCCCGTCAGCGCCTTGACGAGCGCACCGCAGCGGGCGATCTCTTCGCGGTTTGCCGCCAAAGACAGTTTATCCTGTTCTTTGTGGAAATACCCGTGATTGCCCAATTCGTGCCCGCGGGATGCGATCTCGCGCAGCGTCGCCGTATGGTCGTCCGCCCAACAGCCGCCGATAAAAAACGTCGCTTTTACGCCGAAATCTTCCAACGCGTCGAGGATGGCGGGAATATGTTCCGCCCCGCCGTATACGTTGAACATCAGCGATACGCGCCCGCTCTCTTTATCCCCGCTGTAATAGACGCGCTCGCTCACCGTTCCCGCCGTCGAAATGCCGAACGGGAAAAAGCACACCGCCCCCACGATCAGCACGAGCAGCAGGAGCACCGCATCCGTAAATACGGCGATCAGCCCCCTCTTTGTCATAGTTTACCTCATTTTCCGATTACTTTGCGGAGAAACCCTTCTCCCCTTCAATATATTCGGAAAACAAGGCGGATATGAGGCGCTTTTATTGCAGGCGGACGATCGTGACGCCCGCCTCGCCCTCTCCGTATCTGCCCGCACGGAATCCTGCCACGTTTTTATGCCGGCGAAGATGCTCGCGGATGCCCTCGCGCAGTTTGCCAGTCCCCACGCCATGTACGATCTTCACCTCTTCCAGCCCGGACAGCACGGCGCGGTCGAGAAAGGCGTCGATCTCCTGTACCGCCTCAGAGACGTTCATCCCCAACACATTGATCTCCGTCTGCACCCCTCCTGCGTCCGGGGCGAAGCGGCGCACCACCTGCACCTTGTTTTTCGGCGATTCCGCCCGTCTTTTTCCTCCCACGGCCTGAAAAAGGTCGCCCGCCTTACAATTCAGCCGCAGGCCGCCGACGAGCACTTCCGCCTCCCTTTTCCGTTCGTTGACGGAAACGATCTCCCCCTCGCTTTCAAGCGCCCCGACAAAAACCTTGTCGCCCGCTTTCAGGGCGCGGATATCTGCGGAGACGAGCCGACGCGGCTCGTCCGATTCAAACTCCATGCCGTATGCTTTATCGGCGATCTTGTTTTTTAGGGTACGAACGCGGATGAGATCCGCCTCCGTCAAGGCATTTTTCGCCGCGATCGCCTCTATCTGTTTGAGCAGCTCCTCCGCTTCGCCCGCGCGCTCGTTGACGATACGGCGGCTTTCTATCTTGGCGGAAGCATACAGCTTTTCCCTGTCCCTTTTGAGCTTTTCCCGCTCGGCATCGACCTCGGCGAGTTTTTCTTCCCACTCCGCCCGCATGCGGTCGGCTTCCCTTTTTGATTCATCCGCTTCCAAACGGCTCTGTTCGGCGGTGCGGATGATGTTTTCAAACCGCTGCGCACCCGCGGAAAGGTTGGAAAGGGCGTCTTGCAAGATCTCTTCGGACAGCCCGAGCCGCCTTGAAATGGCGATCGCATTGCTGCTGCCGGGAACGCCGGCGCGGATCTTATACAGCGGGCGCAGCGTCGTCATATCAAACTCCATGCTCGCGTTCTCGATGCCGCTCTCCGCATACGCAAATTCTTTGAGGGCGGAATAATGGGTCGTCACGATGCCGCGGCATCCCTTTTTCAAAAGATAGGAAAGCACCGCCTTGGCGAGCGCCTGCCCCTCCTCGGGGTCGGTGCCTCCCCCCGGCTCGTCGATGAGCACAAGGCTGTGCCCGTCCGCCTCCTCCGTGATCTCGATGATGTTTTTGATGTGCGAAGAGAAAGTAGATAAATTTTCTTCGATGCTCTGCGCGTCGCCGATGTCGCAGAACACCTTGGCAAAGACGGAGACCTCGCTTCCTTCCGCGGCGGGGATGAACAACCCGCAGCATGCCATCAGGCAGAAGAGCCCGCACATCTTTAACGTGACCGTTTTCCCCCCCGTATTCGGGCCGGAGATGAGCAAAAACTGATACTCTTTGCCGAGAGACACCGTGACGGGCACCGCCGTCTTGGCGTCGAGCAGCGGATGGCGCCCCTTTTCGATCGAGATCGAACCCTTATCGTTGAGACGGGGGCGGATACATTTGTTTTTGTACGCATACTGCGCCTTGGCATATGCGGCATCCAATTCCACAAGGCGCGCCATGTCTTCGCGCAGCTGCCCCGCCATATTTCCCACGCGACGGGAAAGAGCAGCCAAAATGCGCTCGATCTCCTCCTTTTCCGCGCTCGCCAGTTCGCGCAGCTCGTTGTTCATTTCGAGGACGGACTCCGGCTCGATAAAAAACGTTGCGCCGCTCGCTGAGCGGTCATGCACGAAGCCGCGCACCCGCGATCGGTATTCGGCGCGCACAGGCAGCACATAACGATTGTCGCGCATGGTGACGATGCTGTCCTGTAAAAATTTTGCGTTTTCGCCGCCGATATATTCGGAAAGTTTATTGCGGATGCGCTCATTGAGGCGGCGGATGGAGGAACGGATATTGTAGAGCTCCTCGCTCGCATGATCGCTCACCTCCTCCTCGGAGAGGATCTTCTCTCCGATGTCCCTTTCCAGCGCCTCGTCAAAATACAGACGGTCGGCGATCTCGCGCATGTACACGATCGTATCGTCCGCAACGCCGCGCACCCCCCTGTAAGCGATGCGCGCAGAGCGCAGCAGCGCCGCTGTCGCCAAAAGCTCACCGCACGACAGCGATGCCCCCTTCGCCGCGCGCTCCGGTTCGTCGGAAATATCGGGGAACGCCTCAATATTGCCCACGCCGTAGCGGTACAGCAGAAGGTCCGCTTCCGACGTCAGGTCGAGAAGATACGACGCCTCCCGCATCTGCGTCTGCGGCTCCGCCTCTTGCAGCGCGCGCTTCGCCTCCGTCAGGGAAGCAAAGGAAGCGACCGCTTTAAGTATTTTATTCAGTTCTAATTTTTCTGTCATCTTCCGATCCATCTTACATCACCCCTGCCCGATCCGCCCAAACGGCGCGGGCATATATTCAGCGCACGCCGGAAACGGACAGCCCCGCCGTGACGCGCGCGGGACGCCCTCCTCGCGCATAGGCGCGGATATCCTCTTCGGAAAGCGCCCGAAAATCGTACAGCGCCAACGAGGCTTCCCTCGGCGCGAGCGGCACGCAGTTGAAAAGCGTAAAGCGGCAGCCGGCGCTTTCATACCGCCTAAGCGGAAAGGCGCGCCCCTGCTCATCCGTCAGCGTATAACTTGCCCGCCTGTCGCAGCGCGCGCACGTTTTGCCGAACGGACAATGCCCGAGTTCCATAAGCTCGATCGCCCCTCCCGCGAAGAGGAACGCGTTTTGAAACGCCGCCGATTCCCGCGCGGAAAGTTCTTTGGAAAGCGCCGCCGCCACGAGCGCGCTTTCTTCCGCCAAGGCGCGCAGCGAAACAGAATTGAAGAGATTGAACCCCGTTCCGGCAAACAGTTTTTTGCCGAACTCACGGCAAAATTCCGCCGTCCACGCGCCTTCGCCGAAAACGCCGTCAAAACGTTCGATCATCGGCAGCGCCGCCGCGATGTCCGCATCCGTCATAAAAGCAGGCAAATACAAGAATATATGTCCGGCAGAATACTTCGCATAATTCAAAAATCGATCTGATGCCGCCAGATCTTTATAGTCATGCGGGGCATACACGAAACAATCCGACCGCATATCCCGCATTGCGGAAAAGGCGGACGCGTCCGCGATCGCGGCCGAATGAAAAGGCGGTGCGGGCAGATCTTTCCCCTCTCCGATCCCGCGCGCGCACAGCGGCTGCCTCTCCCCCGCGAGGCGGGCATACAACCCCTCGTAAACTTCGCGCCGAAATGCGTTGAGCGCCGATCTGACGGCAAACGGTTTGCCCTCGACGGCCGCCGTGACGCGCACGGAAAAGGGCAGGACATCTGTTTTAGAAAAACAGTCCTCCGCCTCTTCCTTCGTCAGCGCGCGCGTCTTTGCGGGCCCTGCGACGAACGAGGCTTCCGCCGCATACTCGCCGAAGGCGCCGCGCACGACGGCGCGCGGGCGTTCCCCTTCCGACACCGTCACATGCACGGTCAACGGCAGCGTGCGCCTGCGGGAAGCGACACGCGCGGCGAGGGAGACGTCCGTGGTGAGATAAACTCCGTCCCCTTCCCGAAGGAACGGGGCGGCAGGGAGATAAAACCCGCCCTCTCCGACAGGGCATGACGCCGTATAGACGCACCCGCCCGCCTCGCGATCTCCGCGGACGATCTTGAAACCGTCCCCTTCCGTCGGGACATAAGAAGAGCGGACGAACACAAAGCGGGGGATCTTTTTTTTGCCCTCGGCGATCCTGCCGACCATTTCCCCTTTATGCCCCTGGATAGAAGCGGAGATCAGGCGCTCATCTTGCCCGAACAAATAACCTTTCGTATAATCGCCGCGGTTATAGGTGCGGCGAAGATCGGAAAGATCCCGCGCTCCGTCCCCCGACCCGTCTAAAATATCGCGATAAAACCGCACTGCCGCGCCGACATAGGCGGGCGAACGCATGCGGCCCTCGATCTTAAAGGAAAACACGCCCGCTTCCGCAAGTTTTCGGATATCCTTCCCGACTTGCAGATCGGCGAGAGAGAGGCGGTATGCATATGAATCGAACCCCGCCCGGTCTATCTTATATTTTTTGCGGCAGGGCTGCTTGCAAAAGCCGCGGTTGCCGCTGTTGCCGCCGACGAAAGCGGAAAAGTAGCACCTGCCCGAAAAGCAGGTACACAGCGCACCCTGAACAAACACTTCCGTCTCGATCTCCCGCGCGACGGCGGCGATCCCCTCGATCGGCGTTTCCCGCGCGAGAATGACACGAGAAAACCCGCACCTTTTTGCAAGGCGCGCGCCATAGACATTGCAGACGCCCGCCTGCGTCGAAAGGTGCAGCACCATTTCTGGATACGCCTCTTTGAGCCGCTTGCCGAGAAAGAGATCCTGTACGATCAGCGCGTCCGCGCCCGCATCCCACGCCTGCCTCGCCCGCCGGAAAAAGCTGTCCAATTCCCCCTCCTTCACGAGCGTATTGAGCGCAATATAGACGCGCACGCCCAAAACATGCGCATAGGCCGCACATTTTTTCAGGCTTTCCGGAGAAAAATTCACGGCAGAGCCGCGAGCGGAAAAATCTTTCAAACCGAGATAGACGGCATCCGCGCCCGAATGCACGGCGGCATAAAAAGCCTCTTCATCCCCCGCCGGAGCTAAAATTTCACTCATATCTATATTGTATCATGTTTTATCCCGAATGCAAAGAAAAACGGGAGAAATTTATGCAGAAAATATACCGCCGCATCCATGCGGCGGCATAGCGTGTTTTCAGTCCAGACGGATCTCGGCAAGCTCTTTTGGCGGCACGGCGCTCGCTGAAGAGTCGACCGTCTTTTTTACGAGCGCGGCGGCCTTGGATACGGAAAGATTTGTCCCCGCCCCCGCGACGCAGCCGCCGGGGCAGCCCATGCCTTCGATCAGCGCGCCGTTGAGCTTTCCCATCTTGGCAAGGAGCAGGATCTTGCGGCAGTCCTCCAATCCTTCGACATGTTTGATGTCCATCTCCGTTTCGGGATAATATGCGCGGATACACTTTTCGATCGCTCCCGCGACGCCGCCCGCGACCGCATATCCTCTGCCCGCGCCCGTAGCGTCATTCATGGGCGGCTCTTCCTCCAAGGACGCAACGTCGATCCCTTTCGCCTCAAAGATGGCAGAAAGTTCTTCAAAAGTGATGACAAAGTCCACGTCGCTGCGCACGGAACGCCTAGAGGCTTCCAGCTTTTTTGCCGCACAGGGGCCGATAAAGACGACGCGGCACTCGGGATATTTCTTCTTGATCGTGCGCGCCGTCGCCACCATCGGCGTCAGCGTGTTGGAGATCTTATCCGCCGATTCGGGGAAATAATGGCGGATGAGCATCGCCCAGGACGGACAGCAAGAAGTGAGCATAAACGGCTGTTTGCCCGACGCCACCCGCTCCGCATAGTGCTGCGCCTCTGTCGCCGCGCCCATATCTGCTCCGAGCGCGACCTCGAATACGTCGATAAATCCAAGTTCCGACAGCGCCCGCTTGACTTTTCCCGGCGTCGCCTGTTCGCCGAACTGCCCCACGTAGGCGGGCGCGACCTCGGCGACGATCCGATCCCCCCGCCGCAGCGCGCGGATCAACTGAAAAAATTGCGACTTGTCGGCGATCGCGCCGAAGGGACAGTTGACCATGCACATGCCGCAGGAAACGCACTTGTCCGCATTGATCTTCGCCCTGCCCAAATCGTCCGATTCGATCGCCTTGACGCCGCACGCCTCCGCGCACGGGCGCGTCTGATGCGCGATCGCATCATACGGGCAGACGCTTTTACATTTGCCGCATTTGATGCAGCGGCTTTCGTCGATGACAGCCCTGCCGCCAACGACGGAAATACACTGCTTCGGGCAGACCGTCGTGCAGGGATGCGCGACGCAGCCGCGGCAGTTGTCCGTCACAAAATAGCGATTTGGCGGACACGCCGCGCACGCGGAAGGGATGACCTGCATCAGGGGCGGTTCATAATATTTATCCGCGATATCGCTGCCGGAAAGGCCGCTCGTGACATGCACGGGCGCATCCTCGGGGCGCAAAGAAAGCCCCATCGCCAAACGAACTCTTTCCGAGCAGATGGCGCGCTCCCGCCAGATACTCTCCCTGTATAACGGTTTATCCCCCGGGGTGATCGCGTACGGGATCGCCTCGATGTCATCTTTGATCGTATCTTTATTGCTTTCGAACGCGACGCGGGCAAGTTCCACAAACACCTGTCTGCGCAGCTTTTTCAACGGCGTCAACAGCCCTCTCTCCATAAATACCTCCCTGTTTTCAAACTCTGCCGAAGCGCACGAGTGCCTCGCGCAATCTTTCTCTCTCTTTTTCGCCGGGGAGCGCGCGCAGCCGGAAGCGCCAGTTGCCCGCAGGCACGGCGGGCGTATTCATGCGCGCCTCGCCGCCGAGATGCAAAATGTCCTGCACGGGAAGCACGGCAAGATATGACTTGCTCGCCAACGCGAGCGCACAGAGGGCGTCCGAAGCGCTCTTAACGCCCGAAACGCGCATCCCGATCCCCATCGCCTTCAGCTGACTGCGCACCCGTGCCCGCACGGCGCCGCGCTCGCTCTCCGGCAGCGAAGACAGATACCCTGCCGCCGTATCGTTGTCATGCGTGCCCGTATAACAGACGCTGTTCTCCTCTATGTTTTCGGGAAGATACGGATTGGCGGGGTTGCCGTCAAAGGCAAATTGCAGCACCTTCATCCCGGGATAGCCCGTCCTCTTCATGAGGCGGTACACCCCTGCATCCAGCGTGCCCAGGTCTTCCGCAATAAAGTCGAGCCCGCCGAGTTTTTCCTTGACCGCCGCAAAGAAAGCCGCGCCCGGCCCCCTGCGCCAACCGCCGTCCACCGCCGTCTCCGCCCCCGCAGGGATCTCGTAATAGCGGTCAAACCCGCGGAAATGGTCGATGCGCACGGTATCGTACAGCGCAAAAGCGCGGCGGATCCGCTCCGTCCACCATGCAAACCCCTCCGCTTCATGCGCTTTCCAATCGTAGACGGGATTGCCCCACAGCTGGCCGGTAGCGGAAAAATAATCGGGCGGCACGCCCGCAACCTTTTTGGGCCGCAGATCCCCTTTCAGCTTGAAAAGGGACGGATGCGCCCAAACGTCGGCGGAATCTGCCGCTACATAAAGCGGGATATCCCCGACGATGCGGATCCCCAGCCCGTTGACATACCGTTTCAGCGCGTGCCATTGATCGAAAAAGATAAACTGCACAAAGAGCCAAAATAAGTATTCTTCTTTGTTGTCCCTTTTAAACGCGGCAAGCGCCTCTCCGTCCCGATACTTATAGCGCTTATCCCAAAGGTCGAAGCTCTTGTTGCCGCTCTTCGTCTTGATCGCCATATACAGCGCATACTCTTCAAAGCCGCCCTCTTCTGCAAAGGCGCAAAAATCGGAGCCGCTTACGTCAAAACGGGAAAAAGCGCGGCGCAGAACGGCGTACTTTTCCCGATACAAAAAGCCGTAATCGATCGGCCCTTTGCGGCAAACGGGAGCGATCTCGCTCTTTTTGAGGAGCCCTTTTTCCGCGAGCGCATATAAGTCGATAAAATAGGGGTTGCCTGAAGAGGCAAACACCGATTGATAGGGAGAGTCGCCGAATCCCGTCTGCACGAGCGGCAGCACCTGCCAATACCGCATGCCGCACGCCGCTAAAAAATCGGCAAAGCGATAAGCGCTTTCCCCCACCGTTCCGATCCCCTCTCTGCCCGGCAAAGAGGAAATATGCAGCAATATGCCCGCCGCACGCCCTCGCGTCTTTTTTTCCATACTTCCCTCCCGAAACAACTGCTCTGCCCTGCGCCGTAAACGGCGTAAAAGGCAAGTACCGACGGCGCAGCCGGCGGTACTTGCCTCACAATGCGATCTTCTGCCGAATACGCCCCCTCACAGTTCGACGTAGGCGTCCCGCTCCGCGCCGACGGAAACATAGCGGATCTTGCATTCGCACGTCTCTTCGATAAAGCGGATATAATCGAGCGCCTCTTTCGGCAGATCTTCCTTTTTACGGCATTTGGAAATATCTTGATTCCAGCCTTTGACCGTCTCGATGACGGGTTTGCATTCGTCCAAAACGTCGGTAAACGGAAATTCCGTCAAAAGCTGACCGTGCAGCGCATAGGCGACGCACACCTCGATCTCGTCGTGCCCGGAGAGGATGTCGAGTTTGGTGAGCGCGATCTCGTCCGCGCCCTGGCAGCGGATGCCGTATTTGGACGCGACCGCGTCAAACGGCCCGACCCGCCTCGGCCTGCCCGTAGCGGCACCGTACTCGCCGCCCGCCGCGCGCAGCTTTTCTGCCTTTTCGCCGAAGTATTCCGCCGTAAAAGGCCCCTCTCCCACGCAGGAAGAATACGCCTTCATGATGCCGATCGTCTTATCCAGCTTCAGATTCGGCACGCCCGCCCCGATGGGGCCGTACGCCGCGATGTTGTTGGAAGATGAGGTATACGGATAAATGCCGTAATCGATGTCGCGCAGGGCGCCGAGCTGCGCCTCGAGCATGATCTTTTTCCCCTCTTTATGCGCTCTGTTGAGATACAGGCCCGTGTCGCAGATATACTCCTGCAGCGGAGCCCCGTACTCTTCGAAATAGGCGAGCATCTCCTCCGCCTTGACGGGCGCCGCGCCGTATGCGTTGACGATGGTAAGATTTTTCCATTCCACGATGTCGGGAAGGCGCTTTTTTAAGAGGGCAAGGTTTTTTAACTCACCCATGCGGAACGCCTTTTTCAGGTATTTGTCCGCATAGACGGGCGCGATGCCCCGCTTTGTAGAACCGAATTTTTTATCGGCGAGGCGCTCTTCCTCCAAGCAATCTTGCTGCACGTTGTACGGCATGGTGATGACCGCGCGGTCGGATATCTTCAGGTTTTCGGGCGAAATGCGGATCCCCGCTTCGCGCAGGCGCGCCATTTCTCCCGCGAGGTGCTTGATGTCGATGACCATGCCGGGGCCCATGACGCAGACGACCCCCTCGCGCAGGATCCCCGAAGGGAGAAGGTTGAGGATAAACTTGCCGCGCTCGTTGATGACGGTATGCCCCGCGTTGTTGCCCCCCTGATAGCGGCAGACGATGTCGTAATCTTTGGATAAAAGATCGACCATCCTGCCCTTTCCTTCGTCACCCCAGTTGATGCCGACGATTGCTGTTAACATGATACACCCCACTCCTGCATTGAACGTTTTTTGCGGCGAGGAAACTTCCGCCCCGAGCCACATATTCTATTATACCTTATTTTTCGCCGCAAGGAAAGCGAAAACATGCAAAAAGAAAAATTTCGCTGCAAATTTATGCAAAACTGCCGCACGCTTCATCTGCCGATCGTCCTGCCGATCAATTCCTGCGCCGCGTCATAGCCCATGCTCTTGAGTCGGAAATTGCGGGCGGCCACTTCGATGATGATGGAAAGATTTCTGCCCGGCTTGACGGGAATGACATGCTTTAAGACCTTCATGCCGAGGATCGTCTCGTAGAGCGCCCCCTCGCCGAGGCGGTCGTAGACCTTCCCCTCCTCCCAGTTTTCCAATTCCATGACCAGCTCGATCTCCTTTTCGTTGAGGATGGAACCGGAACCGTACATATTTTTGATATTGATGATGCCGATGCCGCGCAATTCCATAAAATAGCGGATCATTTCGGGCGAAGAGCCGACAAGTTTATCCGAGACGCGTTTGATGATGACGCTGTCGTCGGCGACGAGGCGGTGTCCCCGTTTGATCAGCTCCATCGCCGTCTCGCTCTTGCCGATGCCGCTGTGCCCCGTCAGCAGGATGCCCACGCCCGATACGTCCATCAGCACGCCGTGCATGCTCGTCTGCGGCGCCAACTTTTTGTTGAGATAAAAGAAAAGCTCGTTCATGATCGCCGTCGTCACTTTATCGGTGCGTACGATCGGGCAGGCCGTCTTTCTCGCTTCCTTGATCAGCTCGTGCAAAACGGGCAGATCGCGCGAAAGGATGATGCAGGGGATATCCTTATACGACAGCAGTGTACGGATGCGTTCCTGCCGCACTTCGGCGGGCAGCGAGCGCAAAAACTCGTATTCGGAATTGCCGAACACGAGGATCCTCGTCGAATCGAAATATTTAAAAAAGCCGGCAAGCTGCAGTCCCGGGCGCGTCACGCTGTACGAAGAAAGGGTCACCCTTCCTCTGCCGGCAAACACGATCTCCAGATCGAGATCCCCGCAAAAGCGTTCCAGCAAGATCACTTCCTGATCGTTCATACTTCTTCCCCCAAAGCGAATTTTTTGATGACGTACGCGACGCCGTCCTCGTCGTTGCCGCGCGTGACGAAATCTGCCGCCGCGCGCGCCTCGGGCACGGCGTTGGCGACCGCGACGCCCAGGCCCGCCCTGCAGATCATCGGAATATCGTTATAATTGTCGCCGACGGCGATCGTCTCTTTCGGCGCAATGCCGTAATACGCACATAAAAAGCCGAGCGCCTCTCCTTTGTTGCAGCCCTTCGTCGTCAACTCCACGAGCATCTCCGAACTGGACGTCACGTCATACGCTTCCCCGAAGCGCTCCGCCGCCCTCCGATAGACGGCGGCGTTTTCTTCGGGCGCATTCATGCACAAAACTTTCTGCGGGCACAGCTTTCTTTCCCGCACAAAGGAGGCGATGTCCTCCCCCGTACAGACGCCGCGCACGCCGCACGCCCGTTCGTAATAAGCGAGCATCTCGTCGGCACGGTTGACGTATACCCTCTCTCCGTCATAGACGTGGATGTGCCGCCCGAGAGCCTGCAAAAAATCACAGACCGCGGCGGCGCCTTCCCACCCGATGCGCACGTCGCGCAGCAGTTTGCCGCTGCCGATCTCGGCAATGACCGCACCCTGATAGGCGACGATCAGCCCGCCGAGAGAGAGCCCTTCCGCATACGGAAGAATGGAAGAGAGCATGCGCCCCGTACAGAAGGCAAAGATGCCGCCCGCCTCCACATACCGCCGTATCGCGCGCGCGTTTTCGTCCGATATACCCCCTTCCGTCCGTCTGAGCGTGCCGTCAAAATCGGAGGCGACCAGCCGATATGCAAGTTTCATACGAGTTTTTCCTCAAAAAAATCCTTGATCTGTCCGGCAAGGACGCTGCCGATCCCTTCGACGGAGGCAAGTTCCTGCACGCTCGCGCGCATGATGCGGTCGAGCGTGCCGAAGCGCTCCATGAGAGCGCGGCGCTTTGCCTTGCCCACGCCGTCGATCTCCGTCAGCACGGACGCAAGCGTGTTTTTGCTGTGTATGTTCCTGAAATAGGTGATAGCGAAGCGGTGCGCCTCGTCGCGGATGCGCTGCAGCATCTGCAAGCAATAGTCGCGTTTGCCCAAAAGGACGCTCTCGGAAGAACCGACCGTAAAGATCTCCTCTTCCCTCTTGGCGAGAGAGATGAGGTCGATATCGTCCACGCCCATCCGGGAAAAGATCTCCCGTACGGCGGAAAGCTGCCCTTTGCCGCCGTCGATGATGATGAGATCCGGCTTCGGAAAGCGCGCTTCTTCTTCCGTGCCCAACTTGGAAAGCCGCCGCAGGAGCACTTCCTGCAGGCTGGCAAAATCGTTTGCCCCCTCCACCGTCTTGACGCGGAAGCGCCTGTAACTTTGCCTGTCCGCCTCCCCGTCGATAAAGACGACCATCGACCCGACTTTATCCACACCGCTGATATTGGAGATGTCGTAACACTCCATCCTCCGCGGGTAGCGCGAAAGGTGCAAGAGCTCCTGTAAACGCTTGCAGGCGTTGACGGTCATGTCCTCCTTATGGCGGATCCTGTCCAGCGACTTTTCGAGATATTCGCGCGCGTTGTTTTCCGCCATCTCCACGAGTCGGCGGCGAATGCCCTGCTTTGGCAGCGTGACCGTCACGCTCTTGGCATAGTGCCCGCGGAAATATTCTTCCAGCAGCTTATCCTCCACGAATTCCTGCGCGATGATCTCGTCGGGGATCCTGTGGTTGGCATAGTATTGCGTGAGGAAGGAGGAGACCGCCTCCGCATCCGCAGACGCGTTTTCAGCGGGAAAGGTGCTTGCCCCCTGCATGATGCCGCGGCGGATGATGAGGATATTGATCGCCGCGTACAGATTGTTGGAAACATAGGCGACGACGTCGGCGTTCACGTCACGGTTGATCGAGGTGATGCGCTTGAGTTTGATCTTATCCAACATTTCCAGCTTGTCGCGGCAGTCCATCGCCAATTCGAACTGCTCCGCCTCCGCGTATGCAGTCATCTTCTCTTTGAGCAGCTTTTCCACTTCCCCCTCTTCTCCGTCAAGGAAGCGCATCGCCCGTTTGACCCGCTCGCCGTATTCTTCTTCCGTGCACAGATGCGCACAGGGCGCGGAACACCTGCCGATGTGATATTCGAGGCAGGGTTTTTTGGGGCTATCGCCCACGGAAACGGCACAGGTACGCACGCCGAATGCCATGTTGACGATCTCGAGGACATCTTTGACGCGCACCCCGCCCATATACGGCCCGAAATATCTGTTCCCTTTTTTCAGCTTGCGCGAGACGGAAAAGGCGGGATACTTCTCCGTCAGGGAGACGCGGATATACGGATACGTCTTATCGTCCTTCAGGAGGATATTATATTTCGGCTTATACTTTTTTATGAGGTTGTTTTCGAGCGCAAGCGCGTCGATCTCCGACTTGGTGATGATATAATAAAAGTCGGCGATGTTGGCGACCATCGCCTCCACCTTGTCCGGCTTGGCAGACGAATGAAAATACTGCCGCACGCGGTTTTTTAAGTTGCGCGCCTTGCCGACATAGATGACGTTTTTATCCGCATCCGACATGACGTAGACGCCCGGATCGTCCGGCAACAGCTTTAATTTTTCTTTGATCACGTCCATACAGCACAAAAAAGGCTTCCGCCTCTCTTTTATTATACAATAACCGCGAGAATTTTGCAATAAAAAATTGTATCTATTTCCGCCGCCCTTTTCCCTTCAATAGCCGATAAATTCCACACCCTTCAACAGCACGTCGTTCACCGTCTCGTTCTTCAGGCTGTAAAAGATGACCTTCCCCATCCTGAGCGTCTGCACGATGCCCGCATCCTTCAAAAAGCGCAGTTGGTGCGACACCGTCGTCTGGTTGATCTCCAGCACGCGCGAGATATCCGTCACGCACATCTCCGTGATGGCGAGCGCCGATAAGATGCGCACGCGCGTCGGGTCGGAAAAGATGGAAAAAAAACGCACCAACCCTTCCAGCACTTCCCCTTCGGGAACATACTTTTCCACCAGGGCCTGCGTGCGCCCGTCCAACAGCAGCGTCGCCGTACTTTGCATATCCGCCCCCTCCGTATGATAGGATATATCTATTGTATCCCATCGGAGGGGGCGCTGTCAATATGCTCGGGCGTCGGAATTTGCCGGATCGGCGCCCCTTTGCTCATCTTTTGCCGAAAGTTCAGCCGATCTTTTTGACATGATAGCCCGCGTCCTCGACGGCCTTGACGAGCACGTCGTCCGCGACGTCCCCTTCGACGGTCGCCCTCTTCTTTTTGAGGTCGACGTGCGCCTTGACTCCCTCGATCGCGTTGAGCGCGTTTTCCACGCGCGCCACGCAGTGCATGCAACTCATCCCTTCGATCGTCAGGATCTTTTCCATGATATGTTCTCCTTTGCCGTTTACGGCTTTTTGATTTTTATCTTTCCCTTTGAAGCGCATCAGCCGCAGGGCGTTCGTCACTACAAAGACCGAACTTAAACTCATCGCCAGCGCCCCGTACATCGGGCTGAGAACGACGCCGACAGCGTACAGCGCCCCCGCCGCGATCGGGATGCACAACAGGTTATAAATGAACGCCCAAAAGAGGTTTTCCTTGATGTTGCGCACCGTCGCCTTGCTCAGATCGATCGCCGCATTGACCGCGCGCAGATCCCCCGCCACCAGAACGACGTCCGCAGAATCGATGGCGACGTCCGTGCCGCTCCCCATCGCAATGCCGACGTCCGCCTCTTTGAGCGCGGGAGAATCGTTGATACCGTCCCCCGCCATCGCCGTAACGCCCGCCTTTTTGCTGTTCTGCACGGCGGCAAGTTTCCCTTCCGGCAAGACGCCGGCGATGACCTCGTCGATGCCCGCCTGCTTTGCGATCGCCTTCGCGGCGCCCTCGGCGTCCCCGGTCAGCATGACGGGCGTGACGCCGCGCGCCTTTAAGCCCGCCACCGCCTCGGCGCTGCCTTCTTTGATGGTATCGGCGACGGCAAACAGCGCAGCCGTTTCACCCCCGCACGCAAAGTACAGCACCGTCTTTCCGTCCGCAGCAAGGCGCTCCGCTTCCGTTTCGGCACCGCCGCACGGGATGCCGTTCTCTTCGAGCAGCCGCCTATTGCCGATCAACAGGTGCACGCCGTCCCGCGCCGCCCGCGCGCCCTTGCCGGGAAGATAAGAAAAGTTTTCCGCCGCGGAAAGGGTAAGCCCCTCTTCCTTCGCCCGCTCGACGATGCTCGCCGCCAACGGATGATTGGAATTGAGTTCCACGCCGCCCGCCGCGGCCAACACTTCCGCGCGGGTATGCCCGCCGAAGAGGACGATATCCGTCACGCGCGGCTTCCCTTCGGTGATGGTCGCCGTCTTGTCGAGCAGAACGGTGCGGATATCCTTAGCGCGCTGCAGCGCCTCCGCATCCTTATATAAGATGCCCATGGCTGCCCCGCGCCCCGTCGCCGCCATGACCGCGACGGGCGTCGCCAGCCCCAACGCGCAGGGACAGGAAATGACGAGCACGCTGATCGACATGCTCAAGATCTGCGGCACGGTCACGCCGACCGCGCCCGTTCCCCACAAGATCATCCAGACCGCAAAAGTGAGTGCCGCAATGCCGAGCACCACCGGCACGAAGATCCCCGCGATCTTGTCCACCGTCTTTTCGATGGGCGCTTTCGAGGCGCCCGCTTCACGCACCATCCGCACGATCTTGGACAGGACGGTGTCTTCTCCGACCTTCTCCGCGCGCACGCGGATGACGTTGCCTCTGTTGACGGAAGCGCTCGTGACAAAATCGCCCGCACCCACTTCCACGGGCAGGCTTTCGCCCGTGATCGCCGATTTATCGACAAAGGAATCTCCCGCAAGGATGACGCCGTCCACGGGGATGCTGTCTCCCTGCTTTACGACGACGGTGTCACCGATGGCGACCTCGGAAAGGCGCACCTTCCTCTGCACGCCGCCGCGCTCCACCGTCACCTCGTCCGGCGCGAGCTTCAAAAGTTTTTCCACCTCTTCGCCCGTCTTGCTCTTGGAACGCGCTTCCAGCCATTTGCCGAGAGTGACGAGGGTCAGCACCATCGCCGCCGATTCGAAAAAGAGGTCGTTCTTCGCCAATGCATGCGCATCCGCAAAGGGCATGACAAACATGACGACGGCGCTGTAAAGATAGGAGACGGCAGAGCCGAGGCTGACGAGGGTATCCATATTGGGCACCCGCTTCCACAATGCCCGGATGCCGCTCGTAAAAAAGGCAAAGTTGATAAAGAGGATAGGCGTCGTCAACAAAAGCTGCAAGAGGGCAAAGTTTTCGGGATGCTCGTGCATGTCCCAAAAGAAAGGCAGCGGCGCGCCCGCCATATGGTGCAGCATGGTCAGATACATGAGCGGGACGAGAAAACCGAGGGAGACAAAAAAACGGCGCTTGAGTTTTTTTGCCTCATCGCCGAAAGAATTCGCCTTCTTCTCCCGTACCGGCGCGGCGGCGCTCTCCTCCCCGTCCGCAAGGCTCGCCCCGTAACCGAGATTGACGACGGCCTCTTCGATCTCCTCCGCCGTGATCGCTTTATCGTCATAGTCGACGGTCATACACTCACCCATCAGGCTGACATCCGCACGCTCGACGCCGTCTAACTTGTTGACCGTCTTTTGGATGCCCGCCGAACACGCGGCGCAGGTCATCCCCGTGATCTTGAACTTCTGTTCCATAAAGGCACTCTATCTCCTACCTATAAGGTCGCAATTATTATAATATACCGCTCCGCGGGCTGTCAATGATTTTGCGCTTGAAACGCGACCCGTTTTTGTATCGGTATCGGCGGGCACAAACCGAAAAGAATCACGTATTATGCTTGCCAAATTACTCTGCAAACGGTATAATATTAAAAAAAGGAGGGGAGCATGTACCCACACCACGCCGCATCTATCCAAAAACTCAAAGAATATTTCCTGCCCATGCCGGGCATGATCGCCATCGTTTTGGACGGCTCCATCGTCAAAGGGAACGAGCGCGCCGACTCGGACATAGACGCGCTCATCGTCGTCACGGAAGAATGCCACGCGCGGCTCGCCGCCGAAAACAGGCTGGCGGAAGTCATCGAAGGCCACTGCACCTATGCGGGCGGCTACTTCGACGTCAAATACAAGACAAAAACGCTGTTGCAGGCGGCAGCCGAACGCGCGAGCGAACCGACGAGGAACGCCTACGTCAAAGCGCGCGTCCTCTACTCTTCCGATCCGGACATCGCCCCCCTATTGGAACGCATCGCGGCGTATCCCGAACACGAACGGGAAGGAAAGGTACGCTGCTTCAATGCCAACCTGCAGCTCAACCGCGGCTATTTTTTGGAATGCGTGCCCAAGGAAAACGCCTATATGCGCGCTCACCTCGCACAGGAGATCGTCTACAGCGTATACAGGCTCATCCTCGCGGAAAACAGGCAGCTGTTCCCGTGTAACCGCAGGCTGGAAGAGGCGGTGGAAAAATGTAAAAAACGGCCGCAGGACATCCTTGCCCTCGGCGCGGCGTTCTTAAAACGGATCGACCGGGAAAGCTGCGAAGCCTTTGTGCAGGCATTTTGGAAGCAGAGCGATCTTCCCCTCACCGACGATGTGAGCGAAAATTGTTCGCAATACGTCAAATATTATGAGGACTGGTGGAACGAGGAGCGCCCGCCCTTCCCCAACGAGTGGTGATCTAAAAAAACGGTAAAAAGCCCGCGGTCGTCCCGCGGGCTTTTTTGACAAGATCCATAGTTCCGAAAAAATCACTTATTTTCTTCGGTATTGACGACCTCTCTGCCGTCATAATAGCCGCACTTTTTGCAAACCTTGTGCGCCTCTTTCCATTCATGGCAATGGGGGCATTCCACCAGCGTAGGAGCCGTTGCCTTAAAGTTTGCGTATCTGGTATTGGTTCTCTGCTTGGACTGTTTTGACTTAGGTACCGCCATCTTCTATACACCTCTCTTCCGAAATTTACATTTTTTCAAACCGACTTCAAAATTATATACTATTCATTCGGGTTTGTCAACTTTTTTTTCGAGTTTTTCCGTCAATTCGGAAAAATCGGCATCTTTGAGATACCCGACCGCAAAAAATCCGGAATACTTGCCCACGGTCACGTCCACAGCGCAGATGCCCTTGCAGGAAGCGGCGATATTTTTCGTCGCCGAGACGCTTTTGACGGCGTCATAGGCGACGCAGAGGATATTCTTTTCGATGATGCCGTAACCGAACAAGGCGATCTTTTCGCCGAGCAGATACCTGCACCTGCGGCAGGCGATCGGGATGCCCGCCGCGGGAAGGAGCAGCAAAAGCAGCATCCATGGCGTCAAAAAGATCCCCATGATCGCGGCAGCCAAGACAAACCAAAGAGAAGTCTCAAAATACGCCGCCAACGCGCCCGCGCCTGCCGTACGCGTCTCCCCCGCGTGACAGTCGGGCATGACGGCACCCACGATCGCTTCGACGGAGCGGCGATCGAGCAAAAAAGGAAAATAATTGTTATCGGAGATCCCCTTCGCTTTCTGCATGCTCTCCGCGGAGAGGCGATACAGCCCGAACGCTCTTTCCGTAAGGCTCTGCCGCAGGCGGAAAGCGAGCACGCTGTCAAAAAAGAGGTTATGCTCTCCTGCGGATACGCCGCCGTATGAGATCGTGAAGCGATCTCGCCCCACGCGCACGGAATACCCCGCAAAACGCGCCGCGATATAGACGAGCCGCCCCATACCGCCCGCCAGCACCGCCGCATACAGCGCCGCTATGGCGAGCAGAAAATACAACCCGTCCTTGATCCTCGGCAAGAGCGCCGCCACGGAGGGGAAGGTCACGGCAGTCAGGCACACAAACAGCGCCGTGACGCGCAAAAAACAGGAAAGGAAGGCGACCGCCCGCGCCCCTTTGGCAGGCAAAACACATGCCGCGCGTTCGCCTTCCTGCGCCGCTTCCCGCAGAGGAAAGACGGAAAGGAATGCCGCCACATCCTCGGAGGAGAGATAGACGGAAAATACGCCGAGATGCGTTTCGATCTCCACCTTGCGGATCCCGAGCAGTTTCCCCGCCGCACCGGAATTTTCGCGCAGGCCCGTGACGTCCGCAAAGCGAACGAAAGAGGTCTTGTTCCCCTTACGAAAAGTCAGCCCGCTTTCCGTCACGGTGACGGTCGGTTTTTTTTCTGTCAGGGAAAAGGCGAAAAAAAAGATGATCGCCGACCCCGCGGCGACGGAAAACACGGCGGCATATTCCGCCGCAGACAGTTCCCACAGTCTGCCGATCGCCATATTCGCCGCCCAAAAGGCGACGAAAGCCGCCAGCAAAAAGACGCCCAACGTATAAAACAGCGCCCTGTGACGACTCAGATAAAAAGTTTTATTTTCCCCTTGTGAAGGCTCGTTCGTCATTTTTCTCCTCAAAATAGGAAAGCACCGCGGCGGCTTTTTCCTGCGAGAGATGTTTCAGGTCATATCTTCCGGAACCACAGCAGAGGCGCACGTCATAGAACGCCTCCTTTTCCGAAAGGAAGCGCACCGCCGAAGTGCCGCCGCCCCTATATTCCGAAACGTCCGCGCCCACTTTTTCTTTGCCGAAATAGCGGCGCACACGCACACGGTCTACGTCCGCATAGCGAAGCACGCACAATTTGCGGCAGCAAAGCCCGCCGCAAACACGCAGCGTCGAAGGCGTGACCTCAAAGCAAAAGCGCTCCGCATAGCAGAGGCCGTTCGCCAGCACCAGCACGGCGTCGGCAGCCGCAGCGGCGAGCGCGAGCAGCAAAAACACCTCCCTAAACCCCGGCGCCAAAAACATGAACACGACGAGCGCGGCGGGGACGAGGAGCAGGCAGCAAAAGAGCGCCGCCGTGCGCCTCTTGATCCGAGCAGCATAATTTTCGTCAAAAAAGACGAACCCGTCCCGCCGTTCCATTTCGTTATACCAAAAGCTCCTTCGTTTCGCGCGCGATGACTAACTCCTCGTTGGTGGGGATGACGAGCACGCGCACCTTGGAGCCTTCGCCCGTGATGTCGTGCAGCGCACCGTCGTTCTTCATACCGTTCTTCTTTTCGTCGATACGGATGCCGAACACGTCCATATTTTCACAGATCATCTTCCTGACCTGCCACGTATTCTCGCCGATGCCTGCCGTAAAGACAAGGCAATCCAACCCGTTCATCGCGGCGACGTACGCGCCGATGTATTTTTTGACCCCGTATGCGAACATGTCGAGGGCGAGCTGCGCGCGCTCGTTCCCCTCCGCCGCCGCCTTCGTCAGATCGCGAAAATCGCTGGAAACGCCCGAGACGCCCGCCACACCGCACTGCTTGTTGAGGTAGTTGACACAGTCGAGCACGGAATAATTTTTCTTTGCCGCCAGGTATTCGAGCACGGCGGGGTCGATATCTCCAGAACGGGTGCCCATCGGCACGCCCGCGAGCGGAGTGAAGCCCATGCTCGTGTCCGCGCACTTGCCGCCCAGCACCGCGCTCACCGAGGAGCCGCCGCCGAGATGGCAGGTGATGATCTTTGTCTCGTTGGCAGGCTTGCCGAGGTACTTGATCGCCTCTTGAGAGACGTATTTATGGCTCGTACCATGAAAACCGTACCGTCTGATCTTATAATTTTTGTAGTCGTCGTAATCAATGGCATACATATAGGCGTGCGGCGGCATGGTCGCATGGAACGCCGTATCGAACACGAGCGCCATCGGCGTGTCCGGCATGACCTCACGGCACGCCTCGATGCCCAGGATGTTGGCGGGCATGTGCAGAGGCCCGAGTTCTGCGTTCTTCTTGCAGATGGCGAGCACTTCGTCCGTCAACAGCACAGAACGATCGAAATCGCCGCCGCTGTGGAGCACGCGGTGCCCCACGGCATCGATCTCGGACATGGAGCCGATCACACCGTATTCCGGATGTACGAGCGCCTGCAAGACGAGCTGCATGGCGACTTTATGGTTGGGCATATCCTGCTCGAGTTCCGTCTCGCCTTTCTCCGTCTTATGAGTCAGTTTAGAGCCGCGGATACCGATGCGCTCGCATCCGCCCTTGACGATGACCTTTTCGGTATCCATATCGAACAGCTGGTATTTGAGGGAAGAACTCCCCGCGTTCACGACCAAAATTTTCATGGTTGATGACCTCATCTTTGATTTTTTCTATGTCCGCTCACATCTGCGTCTGCAGGGCGGTGATGGCGATGGTCGCCACGACGTCCTCCCACTTGCACCCGCGGGAAAGATCGTTGATGGGCTTGGCAAACCCCTGACAGACGGGCCCGATCGCCTGGAAACCGCCGAGGCGTTCCGTCAGCTTGTAGCCGATGTTGCCCGCGTCGAGGTCGGGGAAGATGAGCACGTTCGCGTGCCCCGCCACCTTAGAACCGGGAGCCTTCGATTTTGCCACGGAGGGCACGATGGCGGCATCCAGCTGCAATTCCCCGTCAATGTTGAGATCCGGCGCCTTCTCTTTGGCGAGCGCGAGCGCCGCCGTCACCTTATCGATATCCGCATGCTTGGCGCTGCCCTTCGTGGAGAAGGAGAGCATAGCGACGCGCGGCTCGATGCCGGCGATCTTTTCTGCCGTCTTGGCGGAGATCACGGCGATATCGGAGAGTTGTTCGCTGTTCGGATTTTCGTTGAGGCCGCAATCGGAATAGATGAACACTCCGTCCTCGCAATATTTATTCCCTTCGGGAGGCGCAACCATCAAAAAACAGCTGGAAACGAGGGGTACGCCCGGCGCCGCTTTGACGATCTGCAAACCGGGGCGCAAAGTGTTGGCAGTCGAATGGCAGGCACCGGAAACGAGCCCGTCCGCATCTCCCGCCTTGACCATCAATACGCCGTAATAGGTATTGTCGTAAGAGAGCTTGTCCGCTTCCTCCTCCGTCATCCCCTTCGCCTTGCGGAGCGCATACAGGAGCGCCGCGTATTCCGACCTCTTTTCGCTCTTTGCGGGATCGACGATCTCGATGCCCGAAAGATCTTTGTCGGAATGCGCCTTTTCGATCTCCTCTTTGTTCCCGAGCAGCGTGATCCTGGCGATCTTCTGCGCGGCGGCCTCCACCGCCGCCTTTACGACGCGCGCATCTTCCCCTTCCGGCAGTACGATGTGCTTATTGAGCGCCGCCGCACGGCGCTTGACCCCCGCCAGGAAGGGGCTGTCCTCTTCCGAAGTCAAAGAAGAGATCTTATCTTTGATCTTGTCGAAAAAACCTGCCATAAAAACCTTGCACCTCTTTTCGCTTTATTTTTTGCCGCTTTTCGTGTATAATCATGGCGTAAGACGAAGCTTCGTCCCCGCGGGAGAAGCACTGCGCGGCATCCACGGCTACCATTATAGCTTATTTTGGAAAAAATGTAAAGGTTTTAACTGAAAAAATGAAAATTTGCGGCATCATCTGTGAATACAATCCCTTCCATAACGGACATGCCTACCTGATCGGCAAAGCGAAAAAAGAGAGCGGCTGCGAGGCGCTCGTCTGCGTCATGAGCGGGCCGTTCACCCAGCGCGGCGAACCCGCCTGCCTGGACAAATATGCCCGCGCGAAGCACGCCGTGCTCGCGGGGGCGGATGCGGTCATAGAATTGCCCGTCCCCTTCGCGGCGGCGCCCGCCGAGATCTTTGCGCGCGGCGCCGTACGCCTGCTTGCCGCCCTGCCCGGCTTTGCCTTCCTCGCCTTCGGCTGCGAAAGCGGAGACAAGGAGAGCTTTACCGCCGCGGCGCGGGCGCTCGCAAACGAAGGCCGCGAAATGAAAGCGGTCATCCGCGAAAACCTGAAAAAGGGCATGGGGCTTCCCCGCGCCCGCTATGAAGCGGTCATGTCGTCGGACGCGGGGCTGCATGCTCCCCTGCTCTCCTCCCCCAACAACCTGCTCGGCGTGGAATATGCAAAGGCGCTCCTCGCCGAAGAGAGCGCCGCCGCGCTGCTGCCCGTGCCGCGCACGGGAGGCGCACACGCGGATACGGAACTGAAAGAGGGCGTCTCTTCCGCATCCGCCATACGCACGGCGCTGGCGGAAGGAAAGCTGCGCGCCATCCGCAAAAGCGTCCCGGAATTTGTGTTGGACGACCTCAAAGGCGCGCCCGACCTGTCCGCCTACGGCACCCTCGCTGTCTACGCCGCCCTTTCGCGCCCTGCCGAAGAACTGAAAGGCATCCTCGACTGTACGGAAGGGCTGGAAAACCGCATCAAAGCGCTCGCCAAAAGCAATCACGATTATGCCGAACTCGTCGCAAAGATCACGACGAAGCGCTACATTTCCTCCCGCATACGGCGCATTTTAGCGGCGGCAGTCCTCGGGATCGGCGAAGATCTCGTGCGCAAGAGCCTGAAAAGCAAACTGTATCTCAACGTATTGGCGATCAAAAAGGAACGCGCGGACGAACTTCTGCCCGCCCTGAACGCTTCCGCCTTCCCCGTCTTGACGCGCAAGAGCGACGAAAAAAAATTGTCCGCGCGCGCGCGTGCCTGCTACGAAAAGGACGTGCTTGCGGAAGACGTCTACGCCTTCCTGTCGGGCGCCCCCGCCCGTGCGGGCAAGACAGTGTTCGTATGAGAAAAAGCGCGCCGCCGCGGGATCGTCCCGCGGCGGCGCGCTTTTTACCTTCCTTTTATTTCCGCACTTCCGAAAGGAGGACGTGCTGGATCGCCACGATCGTCTTGGCGTCCTTGATCTCTCCCCGTTCGATCATTTCTTTTGCCGTTGCGACGGGATAAAACGCCGAAGTGAGAAATTCCCCCTCGTCTAAATGCACGCTGCCCTGCCGCACGCCTTCCGCACGATAAATATAGATCTTTTCGTTCGTATAGCCGGGCGTAGGATACAGGGTATACAGATGCTCCATCCGTTCAGGGATAAGACCCGCCTCTTCTTCCAGTTCGCGCGCCGCCGTCAAGGCAGGATCCTCCCCCTTTTCCAGCTTGCCCGCGGGGATCTCGTACAGCTCTTCGCCGTAAGCATAGCGGAACTGCTTTACGAGCAGCACGGCGCCTTCTCGTATGTACAACACCGCCGCGCCGCCGCCGTGTTCGACGATCTCGCGCTTGCAGGGCGTGCCGTCCGGCAAAACGGCGTCGTCGCAGCGCACGTTGATGATCCTGCCGCGGAACACATAGTTTTTATTGACCGTCTTCTCTTCAAAATTCATATGATCTCCTCCGGAGAAGCAAAGCGTTTATACAATTCGTCCAGTCCTTCGCTCCTACGGCCGACGCTCGCCGCAAAATATTTGTATCCGACCGTGAGCCCCGCGATCATCCCCCCGCTTCCGCGCTCCGCGCAGGCGGCGAGGGCATTTAAGATCATCAGCGCGTCCACCTTTTTCCTGTCGGAAAGGTCGCTCTTGAACACGCCTTCCCGCTCGTCGGCGACAAGGCGCGCAAGGTCAGCGCGGGCACGGTGCTTTTCGACGGCGTCGCTGAGCCTTTGGTCGCGGAACAGCATGCGCACGGCGCTCTTGAACGGCTTGACGACCTGATTGGTGAAGGCGTAAAAACTGCCGTAAACGCTGCCGTCCTCATAAAAATATTGCTGCAAAAACGCGTCGAGATCCAATCTGCCCGTATCAAAATCGACGAGCAGGCAAAAGACGAAGGCGAGCCGCTCGGCGGGATCTTCCGGGAAGCGCAGCTTGCCGACATTGCGCGCGCCGTCCGCGGCGGGGAGCATGTACTTGCGCTTGGCGGCGGCATAATCGAAATCTTTGGTGAGGTCGCGAAAAAACGCATACAAAAGATCGCTCGTGGCGATGGCTTTAAGCACCTCTCCGATCTTGGTGTCGGCGAGGATGAACTTACATTGCATCAACTCGTCGCACTTTTTCAAAAAAAGATCGATCTCTTCCTTGGCGGCATCCATACGCCCCTCCTTTTCTGTGCAATTTTGATAACTTTTACCCTTCGCGTATCATTATAGCACAAATTTGTTTTTTTATTAAGTTATTTTCGGGAAATATCTTGATTTTCCCGTTTTTTTTATGTATAATATAGAAAATAAACTTGGAGGTTTATCTTTATGAAATCCGTTAAAATCTCTCTCCAGATGGCGCAGAACGTAAAAGACTTTGTCAAAGTCGTACAGGATTATCCTTACGAGATCGATCTCAAGAGCGATAAATACGTCGTCGACGCGAAATCCATCCTCGGTATTTTCAGCCTCGACCTGTCCAAACCGCTCGTCGTCGAGATCCATTCGGATAACTGCGACGACCTCCTCGAAGCGCTCAAAAAATTTGCATAAGTAAAAAAACCGGTATTTGTTACTGTATGGATCGGGCAGAAATCCGCTTTTACCATAAAAGCGGATTTTTTGTCCGCACTGAAAAAGGCGGCACGGGCAGAGGCACAGAGGCATGCAGATCCAGGGTGAAACTTTTGTCAACAAGTTAATACTGCTGTTCGTCTTCGATAAAATGGAAAGCGCCCTTTCGGAAAGGACGCTTGTCGACATGTGTTCGACCAGCAACGACTGGCTGACCTATATGGACTGCGTGATGATCATCGGGCAGCTGCTCGAAGACGGGTTCATCTGCACGGTGGAAACAAACGACGACACCCTGTACACCATCACGCCCGACGGGCGCAGCTGCCTTGCCAACTTTTACATCAACATACCGAAAAGCACCCGCGAAGAAATTTCGATCTTCGTCAAAAACAACAGCGCGCGATACCGCAACCGGCAGGAATGTAAAGCAGATTATTATCAGAACAAGGACGGCACTTATACCGTCTTTTTGCGCATCCTCGCCCCCGCACAACCCATGCTCGAACTGAAATTCGTCGTCCCCGACAGAAAGACGGCGCAAAACATCTACAAAAAATGGGAATTGAAAGCGGCAGACGTCTATGCCGTGATCTATGAAAACTTGGTCGACTAACGGAGAAACGTATCAAAATGTTCACTTACAACACGAAAGGCACCTGTTCGCGCCAGATCATCTTCGACGTGGACGGAGAAAATAAGATCCACAACGTAAAATTCATCGGCGGATGCGGCGGCAACCTGCAAGGCATCGCCCGCCTCGTCGAAGGAAAGCCGATCGACGAGGTGGAAAGCACCCTCATCGGCATCAAGTGCAGGAACAACACTTCCTGCCCCGATCAGCTGGCACACGCGATCGACGCGTACCGCCACCGCGAGATCAAACAACCAAAACTATAAACGGCAGACGCGGGCGCGGCGGATGATTCCGCCGCGCCCGCGTCTGTTATTTGCCCGCATACTTGACGGCGACGATGCGGTTGTTGCGCTCGATCATATTCAAATAGCCGTCGATATTTTTCGCATAATTGGCACATTCGGCGGGCTTTGCGGAACAGCCGCCGTACTGCGCGAGATATTTTTTGATCTCCCCCACAAGATTGGCGAGCGATCTTTGCAGCTCGAAGAGGGTGAACTTGTAAAACTTATCGTCCCGGATGGCGACCACCCATGCGGAGGGATGCAGGATCTTGCTCGCGCTCGCATAGGCGACAAAACGGGCGGTGAGCCCCGCCGCCTTTTGCAGCCCGTCCTTAAAATTCAGCCTGTATTCCTTTCCCATCCCCTCGCGGAAACCGGGCACGTACAACAGCCAGCCGTAATTGACGAAGGCATTGCGTTCTTTGACCCCGTACGCTTTACATTCCTCCGAAAGGCGGGCGTTCAGTTCGTCCGCATGCGGATTCCCCTCCATGTTAAGGTATTCCATATGCCGGACGTAACGAAAAAAGAGATCGTCGTCCCCGCCCCCCAATACGGTCAGCACGCATTCTAATTCATGCAGGTGCCGCCAAAGGATGACCGCGTCGCAGCTGTTGCCCGCAGCCAGCAGCCCCACTACGCTTTTGACGGTGACGAGCGCCTTTTTGAGGAGGTTGTTCATGCCGTGCATGCGGCGGTCTTCCCCCTTGATGCTGCCGAGGACATACAAAGAAAAGCTGCACGCCATATTGAACGCAGCGATCTCGGGCGAATACTCGGAAGTGTTCGACCGCTTCGCCACGTTGAGATGCTCGTTGATAACGATATACACGGCGACGTCCCGCACGAGCAGGTCGCGATAAGACGGGTCCCCTTCCAATTTTTTGACGAGCTGCGCGGGAAGGTGCGCGGTGTGGAAGTAATGATAATAGAAGATATAACTCACGACCTCATCCAGACGCGCGCCGTCCAGTTCGCGCAGGCGGATCTTGCGCTTTTGCAATTCCTGTATGTAGCGCACTTTGACGAGACGGTACATCTCCCCGATAAAGTCGCCGTCAGGCGACGTGCCCGTCAGCCGCGAGAGACGCGCCAGCTGCGCCGCAAAGATGCGGGATTCCATTTCGTCGATCAAGTTTGCCATATCGATCCCACCCCCTTCCTTGTCATTATACAACAAAAAAAGCAAAAACGCAAGGAAATGCCTCTCCGCTTTTTTCGGGCAACGATTGACAAAACGCGCCGCACGGTCTATAATAATAGGCAAGAAAAGACAAAGGAGCCTTGTACCATGCAATATAGGAACCTCGGAAAATGGGGCTTAAAAGTGAGCGAGATCGCCCTCGGAAGCTGGATGACCGACCTTTCCGGCTCTGCCGCCGCGGAGACGGCAAAGCAGAGCATCCGCGCCGCTTTCGACGCGGGCGTCAACTTTTTCGACTGCGCCGACGCTTACAGCGGCGGCGAAGCGGAAAAATTTCTCGGAAAAGTGCTGCGGGAGCACCCGAGAAGTTCGTATGTCGTCTCTTCCAAGGTATTTTTCCCGATGGGACCCGGCGCGAACGACTGGGGGCTTTCGAGAAAGCACATCGTCGAACAACTGGACAGATCTCTGAAAAATATGGGGCTCGATTACTTGGACATGTATTTTTGCCACCGCTTTGATCCCACGACCCCCGTCGAAGAGACGATGCAGGTACTCTCCGACATGGTCGCGGCGGGCAAGATCCTCTATTACGGCGTGAGCGAATGGTCGCCCGTGCAGATCACGGAGGCAGTCGCCGCGACGAAGGAACTGCACCTGCGCCCCCTGAGCGTCATCCAGCCGCAATACAACATGGCAGACCGCTACATCGAGGACGAGATCGTGGGTATCTGCCGCAAAAACGGCATCGGCATCGTCCCCTTCTCCCCTCTTGCGCAGGGGCTTTTGACGGGAAAATACCGCAAGGGTCAGCCGCTGCCCGTCGGTTCACGCGCCACCCATCAGGCAGATAAACAGATCAACCACCTGCTGACGGATGAAAACCTGGACAAAGTAGAAAAGCTGTCCGCCATCGCGGCAGACTTGAACGTCCCTCTGTCCGTGTTGGCGCTCGCATGGATCCTGCGCCTTTCGGAGATCTCTTCCGTCATCACGGGCGCTTCCCGCCCCGAACAGTTGGACAGCAACGTCGCCGCCAGCGGGCTGAAACTTTCCGACGACGTGCTCGCGGAGATCGACGGCATCCTCGCTTATCGGCCGTTCGTCCGCAAGATAGGATAAAAAAGAAAAATGCCGAAGGGCGCGCAGCAAATGCTGCGCGCCCTGTCTGTTTTATCAAAACGATCCGTCCGCGGGGGCAATGTCCCCGCGGCCTTTTGCCCATTTTACTTTCTGTTCTTCCTCTTTTCGGAAAGATCGCCCGTTTCCGCGCCTTCCGCCTCCGCGCTCTTGTCCTTGGGCTTGATGAGGAAAAGTACGATGATGCCGATCAGGCAGACACCGGCGATGCAGATAAACACGACGGTGAGGACATTGTTTTCCAACCAGTACGTCTCGCCCGGGAGGGTGTCTGCGCGAGAGGAGATATTCGCCACGACCGCTTCCGTCTTAGCCTCGGTGCTCAAGCCGCTGTCATAAGCGCGCAGCGTCATACCGAAATATCCCGCACGCTTGGGGACAAAAGAACGAGAAGACGCGCTCCAAGAATCGGCATATTCGCCCTCTTCCTCTTCGTCGTCCGTCTCTTCGATCTCCACCCAAGTGCCGTACGTGCAGGAACCGTCCTCGCCGCGTTCGAGCAGCGATCTGCGCAGATCTTCCGAAGAGATCGTCTTGCCGTCATATTCGTCCGAAGGGACGAGATAATACAGCTTATATTCCTCGACCGTCTCCGTGAGCGTATCGGAAAGGGCGATGATCTCGAACTCGTCAAAAGTATAGGTGATATCGATATAACCGTCGTCCGTATCTTCCGGCTCTTCGATGCTCAAACCGTTGTACTGCACCGTAAAGGTGAACGTCGGGATGCCGGCGATCGTCCAAATGTTGCTCGACGAGACGGAACTGACGGGTTCGCCGTTCTTGTCCGTCACTTCGATCTCGTTGCCGAGATAATTGACGGGAACGACGCGGAATTCATATTTCCCTTCTTCCGTCAATTCGATGCGCAGATCGTCATAATCCAGCCCCGTGCTGCTCTGCGTATCCGAAGATTTTGTCCTCCAATAGAGGTTGAAAGTCATGTCGGTATAGCCGCAGGTCTCGTCCACGATATACGGGCGCAGGGTCGGGATATAATAGTAGGCGCCGTCACCCACCTGGATGCTGTTCCCTTCGTCATCCAAAGCCGCCTCATCGACAGCCGCCTGATATTCGGCGATATCGTTGGCGCCGACGGTAGATCCTTCTTCCGCCGTTTCATCGTTGAACGTATACGAAGGCGCGACATCCACCGATCCGGGACGAACCACACGGATATAATCGTATTCCGCCTGCGTGCTCAACGCCCCGGGATCGGCATACCATTCGAGATAATAATATGCTTCGTTGTCCCCGTCGGAAAGATTGAACGCCACGCTGAGGCAGCCTTCGCCCGTCTCGGCATAAGTAGAAAATTCGTTTTCAAAGAAGCGCTTGTCCGAATCGAACTCTTCATACGTGGTCTCCGCCTCTTCATCCTCGGTGTCGAGCGCGACGCGGGGATCGTCCGCATCATATGCATAATAGTAACGGGACGTGGAAACGGAGCTGTCCAACACGTCGATGGCGACGTAATCGAAACCCGCCGTCGATCCGAACGCAAGCAGCTTGATGTCGCTGTTGACTACGAGCACGGGAGCCTCATCGTCGACGACGCTGTTCGAGTCGTTGAGCGCCAACGACTGCCCGTTGAGGGAACGCACGACAAAGAGCTGCGACGTGCTGCCCTCCGCGAGTTCGACGCTGAAGGTCAAAGGCGTGATCGGCGTGTCGGAAGCGGAGGAAGCATAGTTGGCATAATATCTGCCGATGTTTGTGAACTCGCCCGCCTCGGCGCCGTTGACGGAAACGGCATACGCGCCGTCCGCATCCGAAGTGAAGGCGACGGTGACGACGCCTTCCTCCTCGCCTTCCGCCGCAGGCACGTCGATCGCCTCCGCACCGTTGACGGAAACGTCGAGCGCGCCGTCCTCTCCCACCGTAAAGGCGAGCTCGTTGGCGCTTTTGCCCTCTTTGTTGGCGGTAAAGGGCGCCGCTTCCATCTTCAGCGTAAACGTTTCAAAGTTGTACTCGTCACCGAATGAAAACGCCGTAGAAAAATATGCGGGCGCGCCTTCGCCTTCGTACCACTTGAGCGCCAGGTTCTTCCTGTAATAGACGTTCGCACCGTCGCTGAGGTCATAAGCGATGTACCCCTCGGTGGTGTTGGACGTCGCGTTCGAGGTGGAAAAAACGCTGCTCGGCCCGTACGTCGTTTCGGCTGCGGCAAACACCGCCGAGAAACAGGCGAACGCCGTGCACAGCGCAAAGACGACCGCGAGGCTGAGGATCTTGAACTTATGTCTTTTCATTGCTCTGCTTGCTCCCATGGCAAAATTGAGATCGTGACGGGGGCGCTGGCGCACCTCCCGTTTTAAACTGTACCTATTTATTTTACACTCTGACGAAATATTTGTCAAACGCATTTTCCGCTTTGCGGCAAAATTTTGCGCCTTTTTACCGCCTTTTACCCGCCTGTCACAATTCCATGGCTTTGGAAAGGTCAAAATATTTCCAAGGAACATTTTCTGCGGGCGGTTCGAGCATAAAACGCAGCCGCTCTTTGGTGACGGGATGCGTAAAAGTCAGAGAATACGCCCACAACGCGAGGTTCCCTTTTTTGGCGGACTCTCCGCCGTAACGCATATCGCCGTAGACGGGATGCGAGATGCCCGCCATCTGTACGCGGATCTGATGCGTCCTGCCCGTATGCAGCTTGATCTCCGTCAGGCAATGTCCGCCCTTTTCCTCCAATACGCGGTATTCGAGGGAAGCGAGCTTCGCCCCGTCCGTCGTCTGGGTACAGATATAGACCATGTTGTTGACGGGATTTTTTTTCAGGTAATTGACGAGGGTCGCCTTCGGTTCTTTGGGAACGCCGACCAAAACGGCGAGATACTTCTTTTCAAAATCGCCCCCGCGCATCTGCTCGGCAAGGCGGGATGCCGCCTTGCTCGTCTTGGCAAAGACCATGATCCCCCCCGTCGGCCTGTCCAACCGATGGATGAGCCCGATATAGACGTTGCCCGGCTTATTGTATTTCTCCTTGACGTAGCGGCGCACCTGTTCGAGCATGCTGTCATCCCCGCTCTCGTCCCCGCAGGAAGCCAATCCCTGCGGCTTCATGACGACGATGATGTGATTGTCCTCGTGTAAGATGGTAAGATCATCCATAAATATACATTCCTCCCGCCCCGCACGGCAGCGGGATGCCCTCCTCCGTGGCGATCCCCACCTCGTACGCATCGATCGTTCCGCCGCGCCCTCGCAGGCAGAGTTTTAAAATATTGTGCAGCACCATCGGCTGCAGGCCCGTCGTGTAACTGTTTATGAGAAAAAAGAGGGGCTCCTCCGAAAGCAGGCGCGCGCACAGCCCGACGAAAGGAAAGAGGCTCTCCTCGATCTTCCACATCTCGCCGCCGGGGCCTCTGCCGTAGGAAGGCGGATCCATGATGACAGCGTCATAGCGGCTGCCGCGGCGGATCTCGCGCAGAACAAACTTTTTGCAGTCGTCCACGATGTAGCGGATCCCCTTTCCGATGCCGGAAAGGCGGGCGTTTTCTCCCGCGCGTTCGACCATGCCCTTCGCCGCGTCCACATGCGTGACTTCCGCCCCCGCTTTGGCGCAGGCGACGCTCGCCCCGCCCGTATAGGCAAAGAGGTTGAGCACTTTGACCGGCCGCCCCGCCCCGCGGATGAGGGACGCCATGCAGTCCCAATTGACCGCCTGCTCCGGGAAAAGCCCCGTGTGTTTGAAGCCCATCGGCTTGACTTTGAAAGTAAGATCGCGATAGCCGACCGTCCATTCTTCGGGCATCGGCTTTCTGTATTCCCACGCGCCGCCGCCCCTGTCGCTGCGGCGGTAAACGGCATGGATGCGCGGGTCGGCAAACAGATCCCTCTCCGCCTTCCAGATGACCTGCGGGTCCGGCCGGAGCAGAAAGACGTCCTTCCAGCGCTCGAGCTTATAGCCGTCCCCCGTGGCGAGCACGGCATACTCTTTCCAGTTCTCCGCGATCTTCATCATATCTTGACCACGGTCAGCGTCGCCTTGTCTCCGACGATGTCCCATTCTTTGGTATATCCCGCCGCAGAGCCCTCCTCGATGCCGTCGGCGAGCACGATCTTGGCGATCGCCTCTTTATGCCCGGCGAGCACTTCGGCGGCATTCCCTTCCGCCTTATAGTACACGCGGATGCGGTCTGTCACTTCGAATCCCGCCTCCTTGCGCATCGTCTGCAACTTGGAGACGAGTTCGCGCTCGATGCCCTCTTCGATGAGCGCGGGGGTGAGCGCCGTGTTGAGGGCGACCGTGATGCCCTTGTCGGAAGCGGAAATAAAGCCCGCCGCGCTTTCGGTAGAGACGAGCAGGTCGTCCTCACCGAGTTCCACCTCCGCACCGCCGATCTCCGTCCGGAAAACGCCGCCGTTTTTAACGGCTGCGACCACGGCGGCACCGTCACACGTCTCGAGAAACGCGCGGATGCCGTTCAAAAGTTTGCCGTATTTGGGCCCCAGCGTCTTCATCTGCGGCTTGATCTTATAGGTGATGAACGCGCCTGCGTCCTTCGCCTCTTTATATTCTTTGATGTTGAGTTCGTCGAGGATGACTCCTTTCAGTTCGTCGTTCAAATCGAGTTCCCTCTCCGTGACGACGACCATCTCCGAAAGGGGCTGCCTGTTTTTGACATTGCCCGCGTTGCGCGCGGCGCGCCCCAGGACGACGATATCGAGCACGGAATCCATCCCCTTTTCGAGGTCTGCATCGAACGCGCTTTCGTCCGCTGCGGGGAACGGGCACATGTGCACCGACTTGGGCGCCTCTTTATAAAAAGCGGGAACGAGGTTCTGATACATCTGCTCGGCGATGAACGGGGTAAAGGGCGCGGTCAGTTTGGCTATTGTGACAAGCACGGTATACAGCGTCGTATACGCCGCCGCCTTGTCCTCCGTCATGCCGCTGCCCCAATAGCGCTCGCGGCCGCGGCGCACATACCAGTTGGAGAGCACATCCGCAAAGTCCTGCAGCGCGCGGGCGCTGTCGGTGATATCGTACGCGGCAAGCCCGGCATCCACCGTCCCGATCAGCGTGTTCAGCTTGGATAAGATCCATTTGTCCATCAGCGTCAGCCTGCACCGCTGCAGGCTGTAAGCGGAGGGATCGTATTTATCGATATCGGCATACAAAACAAAGAAAGCATAGGTGTTCCAAAGGGTGCCGATATATTTTCTCTGCGCCTCGGAGACCGCTTCCGGATAAAAACGGGAAGGCAGCCACGGCGCGCTCGACGTGTAAAAATACCAGCGCACCGCATCCGCGCCCTGCTTGTCCAGCACGCTCCACGGGTCGACCACGTTGCCCTTGTGTTTGGACATCTTGACGCCGTTTTTATCGTTGACGTGCCCCAAAACGATACAGTTTTTAAAGGGCGCCTTGCCGAAGAGGATGGTCGAGATGACGAGCAGCGTATAAAACCAACCGCGCGTCTGGTCGACCGCTTCGGAGATAAAGTCGGCGGGAAACGTCTCGTCGAAGAGATCTTTGTTTTCAAACGGATAATGATACTGCGCAAAGGGCATGGAGCCGGAATCGAACCAGCAGTCGATGACCTCGGGAGTGCGCTTCATCGTGCCGCCGCACTCGCAGGCAAAGGTACAACCGTCGATATACGGGCGGTGCAGCTCGATATCTTCCCCGATGCCGCATTTTTCTTTCAGTTCCGCCTTGCTGCCGACGACGTGCACTTTGCCGCACCTTTCGCACACCCAAACGGGGAGCGGCGTACCCCAATACCGGTCGCGGGACAGCCCCCAGTCGATGACGTTTTCGAGGAAATTGCCCATGCGGCCCGTGCGGATGGTGTCCGGCATCCAATGAACGGAATCGTTCGCCTTGAGCAGGGCGTCCTTGACTGCCGTGACTTTGATGAACCAGCTCTCCCGCGCATAATAGATAAGAGGAGTGTCGCACCGCCAGCAGTGCGGATAGCTGTGCTCGTAAGGCATTTCTTTGAAAAGCAAGCCCTTTTCTTTGAGCAGCGCGATGATCCCTTTATCCGCTTTTTTGACAAACGTACCCGCAAACTCCGTCACGGCGGGCTTAAAGCAACCTCTCTCGTCCACAAGATTCACGACGGGCAAACCGTATTTCTGCCCGACGCGATAGTCGTCCTCGCCGAAGGCGGGGGCGATATGCACGACGCCCGTGCCGTCCGTCAGCGTGACGTAGCCGTCGCAGACGACGTAATGCGCCTTTTCTCGAAAGCTCCCTTCGGCATAAGAAAAGAGCGGTTCATATTCGGCATATTCGTACTCTTTCCCTTTTTTGACGGAAAGTTTTGTGTACTTTTCGAAAAGTGCCGGCACGAGCGCATCCGCCAACACATAGCGAGCGCCGTCCTCCCCCTCTATCTCGGCATAATCTTCGTCCGCGTTCATGCAGAGCGCGACGTTGGAAGGCAGCGTCCAAGGCGTCGTCGTCCAAGCGAGGAAATAGGCGTTCTCTTCCCCCTTCCGTTTGAAGCGGACAAAGACGGACGTCTCCTTTACGTCCTTATATCCCTGCGCCACCTCGTGCGAGGAGAGCGCCGTGCCACATCGGGGGCAGTACGGGACGATCTTGTGCCCCTTATAAAGGAGTCCCTTTTTCCAGATCTCTTTGAGCGCCCACCAGACCGATTCGATGTATTTGTCGTCATAGGTGACGTACGGATCTTCCATATCCGCCCAATAGCCGACCCGCTCGGACATCCTTTCCCATTCGCCTTTGTATTTCCAGACGCTCTCTTTACACTTTTTGATGAAAGGCTCGATCCCGAACTTTTCGATATCCTGCTTGCCGTCCATGCCGAGGGACTTTTCCACTTCCAGCTCGACGGGCAGGCCGTGCGTGTCCCAGCCCGCCTTGCGCAGGACGTGCTTGCCCTTCATCGTTTGATAGCGCGGAATGATATCCTTCATGACGCGGGTGGGGATGTGCCCGATATGCGGCTTGCCGTTCGCCGTGGGTGGGCCGTCGTAAAAGGAGAATTCCTCTCCCCCTTCCCGCTCTTCGATGCTGTCCTCAAAGACGTGATTTTCCTTCCAAAATTCGATGACTTCTTTTTCTCTGTCGACGAAATGCATCGACGTGTCTACTTTTTTATACATCGCCTGGCTCCTGAAAATTTTTCTCAAAAGAAAAGCCCTCTTGTTTTCGGAAAACAAAAGGACCACCAAAACATACAAGCATACGCCCGTTTTCATAACGCGGACGGGATACCGCGCACATGGCTACGCTCCGCAAAAAAGCGGGTCTCGCCGTGCGGGCGCGAACGGTGATACCTGCATGCGCCCCGCACGCCGCCTTTCACCTCGCCGCGGCTCTCTTTCGAACGGGCATCGCATACGGCTTGTCCTTCGTGAACGCCGTATTCATTTACCGCTCTATTGTAGCAGGAAGCGCGGCTTTTGTAAAGCGATTTTGCGGCGATTGCCGAAATCCGCGCATTTTTCGCCGTTCAGCGGTAATCTTCGAGGATCTTGCTCACATCGGGCAAGTCTGCCGGCGTGATGATGTTTTCGATGCGCTCCCCCACGGAACCGTGTTCGCTGACGAGCACGGCGAGCAGCTTTTTGTTCTTCTCGAAAGCGTCCGTCACGTCCTGCAGCGTATCCTGCCTGCCGAGATATTTATAATATGCGAACAGGTCGCTCTCCTGCAAGATCTCTCCTACCGGCGTTTCGGACGCGAACGCGTCCAGATCGTCCCCCCGCTCCAATACATCGCCGAGCGCCTTGATCACGCGGCGGTTGTTGACGATGCCCGCCATCCGCTTGCCGCGGTAGACAGGGATGTTGGAATACCCCGTGCGCGCGATCAGCAAGATTGCCTGGCGCACGCTGATCGCGTCGTCCACGCTCACGATCTTTTTCTGGCGGATGGTCTCGCCGATGCGGGGCGGCGTGCAGAGCAGCCGCTCGATGAGGCGGATCTCCTCCACCACCTCGTCGCAGGGCACGGCGATGATGCGCCCGTCCGAACTTTGATGGACGATCGCGTTGCGCAGGCGGGCGAAATCCATGAGATCGCTCTCGTATTTGCGCACGACGGAATTTTCTTCCGCGCTCCTGCGCACCATATCCGAAAAAGACTGCGAAGCTTTAAACCGATACAACTGCCGCAGCTGCGCATCGATCCCGTTATAAGCGTCGATAAATTCCGCCGCATTCCTCTTATCCATGCTTCTCCTCCCTTTTGACTGCTTGCTATGCCGCATATAGTATATCATATTTCCCGCAAATTGCAAAGCCTGCGCCGCTATTTTTTAAAAATCGGCGCAAGTACGGCGGCAAAACCCGCGGCGGCGGCAGGATACGATGTGATATTCGCGCGCGGTCGAAAGGGTAAAGGCGCATTCCTTTTTCGGAGAGACCAGGGCGATCTCCCCCGTGGCGGAGGCGACCTGCGCGATCCCCGCCCCGCACATGGCGGCAGGCACCCCCGCGACGAAGGCGTCCGCGCGCAGCATCAGGCGGGGCGTAAAGTCGACGACATCCTCGAATATGCTGAAAAGGACGTCCGCGTCGCACAGGGAGAGCATCTGGGCGATCTCCGGAAAAAAGAGATCTTCCGCGATGAGGATGCCCAACTTGCCCGCCGAGGTGTCATACACTTTGATCGTTCCGCCGCTCTTGAATTCGGACGGTTCGACGGCGGAGAACATATCCGAAACGCCGAGGATACGCCCTTTGTCGGCGACGGCGGCGCTTTTGCGGCGGATACCGCAGGAATCTGTATAACAGCCGCTGACGACGGTGCAGCCCGCTTCGCGGCTCAAAATGGCGGCGTCCTCGAGCTTGGAAGTCGCTCCGCTGAGTTCAAGAGCATAGTGTACCTCTCCGAGCCCCGAAAAACCGAACGCGAGCACGTCGCACGACGGCATGCGGGCGCCCTCCCAAAACTCGTTGAGCGTTCCTTCCGTCACAAAATGGATCCTCATGGCGTTCCTCTCCTCTTCCCAGTATATTGCACCGCGCGGCAAAAAGTTCCGCGCCGCCGCACTTTCTGCCGTACATTGTGCAATTTTGCCGAATTTGCAGATTTATATTGCAATCGGTTGATATTCATCCGGCAAAATGATATAATGTTAAAGGGAATTTTGTTACGGAATTTTATTTCGTTCAAACGGAGACTATATGCAACGAAAAATACGCCTTACCCCGGTAAGGCTGCTCGTATTGGGTTATCTCGCCGTCATCCTGATCGGCACGCTCTTGCTCATTATCCCGTTTTCTTCGAAGATCACCGGCTCCGCCTCCTTTATGGACGCGCTGTTCACGACCGTCTCCGCTTCCTGCGTGACAGGGCTGGTCGTGCAGGACACGGCGACGCACTGGTCAACCTTCGGGCAGGTCGTCATCCTCTTTCTCATCCAGATCGGCGGCATCGGTTTCATGACCGTCGTCTATACCGTCCTGATGCTGGGAGGGAAAAAGATCGGCTTAAAAGAACGCACCTTTATGCAAGAAGCCGTCAGCGCCCCCAACCTCAGCGGCATGGGCAAACTGACGCTGACCATCCTCGTCGGCACCTTGCTCTTTGAAACGCTGGGCGCGATCGTGCTCAGCTTTCGCTTTGTTCCCGACCACGGATGGGGAGAAGGGATCTGGATGGCTGTCTTTACCTCGGTTTCCGCTTTTTGCAACGCGGGCTTCGATCTGATGGGAGACAAGAGCGGCAAATTTTCTTCCCTGACCGCCTATGCGGGCGATCCCGTCGTCTGCCTGACCGTCCCCTTTCTGATCATCATCGGCGGCCTCGGTTTTTTCGTCTGGAAAGACCTCAAAGATAACCGCTTCCGCTTCAGGAAATACGAACTGCACACCAAACTCGTACTGATCATGACGGCGATCCTCGTCGTCGTGCCCACACTGCTCATCTTTTTCGGAGAAGACTGGTCAAAATGGAGCGACGACCCCGTTTGGTACAAGAGCCTGTTCTCCTCTTTCTTTACGGCGGTCACGCCGAGGACGGCGGGCTTCAACGTCCTTCCCCTGGCGGGCGCGGCGAGCGTGCGCTCAATCACCGTTCTTTTGACCGTCATCTTGATGTTCATCGGCGGTTCGTCCGGCTCGACGGCAGGCGGTATCAAGACGAACACACTGGCGGTACTCTTTCTCTCCGTATTTTCTCTCGTGCGCGGCAAGCGCTCGGTGGAATGCTTCGGACGGCGCCTCGATGAAAGCAACGTCAAAAACGCCGCGCAGTTCGTCACCATCTTTCTGGCGCTGATCGTCGCCGGATCGATACTTCTTTGCCTGTTCGAAGCAAACAGCGCGCTTTGGCCGGACGCGCCCGAAACGATCGGCATCACGCCGACGGAGGCGGTCTTTGAAGTGGTCTCCGCCCTCGCCACGGTCGGGCTGACGACGGGCATCACCCCCTATCTGACCCTGCCGTCACAGATCGTACTGTGCGTGCTCATGTTTTTAGGGCGGGCAGGCTGCATGACCGTCATGCTTTCCTGGAAAACCCCTTCCGCACCCGCGGCCGAACTGCCGCTGGAAAAGGTGCGTATCGGCTGACACACGCCAAAATTTATAAACAGGAGAAAATCATGAAATCGGTACTCATCATCGGCCTCGGCAGATTCGGGATGTATATGGCCAAAAAGTTCACGGAACTCGGCAACCATGTCATGGCGCTCGACACCGACGAAGAAAAAATCAACGAGATCCTCCCCTTTGTGACCAGCGCGCAGATCGGCGACGGCACCAAGGCGGCGGTGCTCGAATCCATCGGCATCGACAACTTCGACATCTGCGTGGTGTGCGTGGGCGAAAATTTTCAGTCCTCACTGGAAACGACCTCCCTTCTAAAAGAAGGGGGAGCCAAGTTTGTCCTGTCGCGGGCGTCCACGGAGATCCAGGCAAAATTTTTGCTCCGCAACGGCGCGGACGAAGTCGTCTTTGCCGAAAAAGAGATGGCGGAGCGGCTCGCCGTCAAATACAGCGCCAACAACATCTTCGACTATATCCAACTCACCAACGAATACGCGATCTATGAGATCCCCACCCCCAAAACATGGGAAGGAAAGACCATTCGCGACAAAGGGGTGCGCGTCAAATACAATCTGAATATCCTCGCCATCAAACGCGGAGGCAACCTCATCCCCCAGCCCTCGCCCGATTATGTGTTCAACAGCAGGGAAAGGCTGATCGTGATGTGCAGAAAATCGGATATCGACAAGATCGTGCATTGATACAACAAAGCGGGGCGCGGCTCAAACAAGAGCCGCGCCCCGCTTTGCCTTATCCGCCTATCGGCGGATAAGGTCGTCATACCGCGCGATATTGGCAAAGGAGATGGGATATTTCCCTTCCTCGATGCCGTGCACCAATTCCACCGTCCTGTCATTGAACGGGGTGGCAACGCCGACCTTTCTGCCGTATTCACAGACGACGCCGTTGATAAAATCGATCTCGCACGTCTTCCCCTTTTTCAGATCCTGCAACATGCTGGAGATCAGTTTTCCGTGTTTTTTCATCGCCACGGGGATGAGCGCGAAGGAAATCGCCTTTTTCAGCCGACCCTGATAGTCGAATAATTTATCGATGCGGTGCCCCTGTACGGGCTCGACGGCGATATCCGCCGCTTTTGCCACGTCGATACACTCTTTGATCAGCCTTTGCGCCACCCTGCGGGACGCCTTTTGAACGGACACATCGCCGAAAGTGCCGCCCGTGACCGTGGAAAGCCCGGAAAAAGTGCTGTTGATCAACAGCTTCGACCAGCGCGCGCCGATAAAATTATTTTCCACCGTGACCTGTCCCATACATTCGAGCAATGCCTTGACATCCTGCAAATGGTTGCCTTTGCCGTATGCCCCGAGGGAAAAGGTGAGCGCCGACGGGTCGGAAGTGAGTTCGGAAACGCCCTCCCCGCGGAAAGTCGCGCCCCAGGCAATGGCGCAGCCGAGCGTCCTGTCCGCCCCGATGATCTCGGCGATCTTCGGCTCGGGCAATCCGTTTTGACAGGTACACAGCGCGCCGTCCTCCTTGAGATACTCCTTTAAGAAGGTCACGATCTGCGCATTGTCCCGCTGTTTTGTCATCAGCAAAATGACGTCGTAACGCTCCGTCATCTCCGAAGGCAAAAGCGCACGTACCTTTTGCGTGAATTCTACCGTCCCCACGACGTGCGCGCCTTTTTCCTTGAGGGCAGCCACATGTTTCTGATTGCGGTTGATGAGGTCGATCTCTTTTCCCGCTTTGGCGATATACGCACCGAGTACCGTGCCCATCGCTCCCGCACCGTAAATGGCACATTTCATTGTCCGATCCTCCGAATGTCGTTTCCGCCTTTTTCCCGGCGCGATCTCCGCCTTATCGGAAAGCCCCGTTTTTGATTTTCGCCATGACGGATCCGAACTCTTTTTTGATTTTTATGAGGAAAGGGCACCGCTCGGGTGCCCTTTCCTTTGGAGCTACTGGCCGGACTTGAACCGGCGACCTGCTGATTACGAATCAGCTGCTCTACCGACTGAGCCACAGTAGCACATTTACGATTCAATTTTCCCAGCTCGTCTCTCGCAACGGATCAGCTGGAGCGACTGAGCCACAGTAGCACATTTACGATTCAATTTTCCCTGCTCGTCTCTCGCAACGAATCAGCCGGAGCGACTGAGCCGCAGCAGCACATCTACGATTCAATTTTCCCTGCTTGTCTCTCGCAACGGATCAGCCGGAGCGGCCGAACAACGGACGGCAATATGAACGATACAAGGAGCAAGCCTCGTTTCAGCCTGTCTATTATAGCATATTTTGCAGAAAAAGCAAATCTTTTTAGCCGCTTTTTTCCCTTTTTTTTATTTTATCCGTATACAAAAAACGTCAGATATCTTTTTTCCCCTTCGGGACGATCATATTGATCCGCTTGGGCAAAACCTCGATCTTCACGCTGCCGCTCACGCCCTTTTCTCCGTCAAAATTCCAAACAACGTTTTCACCCGCCTCGATCTCGAAAAAAGCCCCCTGCAATCGGACGATCTGTTTTTCCCTGACCCTGTATCCGAATAAAAAGAGATGCGCCAGCGCGAAAAAGGCACGGATCTTTTTGAAGAGGTCGGGATCTTTCTTTTGGCGTATTATGGCGGCTTCGATCTTTCCGTCGCGCATGCTGCCGTTTTTATTCAGTTTTATCCCCGCAACATAGCGGCCGTTCATCAGCATGACAAAGACGCTGTCCGTCTTGACCGCTTCGCCTTCCCCCCGCACATCCACGTCAAAGACATCGAAGCGCAGGTTTTTGCGGATACCTTCGATCCCGTATGCGATGCGCCCGATCTGTTTTTTCTGCGATTGGGGGGTGGTGTATGTCGCGCTCGTAAAGGCGCCCGCCGCCACCACATACATCGCATAGCGGTCGTTGACGCGCATACAATCGAGCAGGACGTTTTCTCCCTTTAAGATCACTTTGACGGCGCGCCGCACGCTTTTGGGGATCCCCAACGTATGGGCGATATCGTTGACTGTGCCGCCGGGGATATAGCCGAGTTCCGGCGGGCGTTCCATGCCGCCCACAGCCTGAACCGTTTCATTGAAAGAACCGTCCCCTCCGGAAAAGACGATCGCATCGAATTTGTCCGCCGCTTCGCGCACGGCGCGCTCCATATCGCCCGCGCCCTTAGTGGCATACACCACGACCTCGTCATATTTTTCCCGCAATTTCCGCGCGATGTAACCGGATCTTTTTGCGATCCTCCCCCTGCCGCTGACAGGATTGTAGACAAAAAAGCAACGCATGCCCTTCCCGCCTGAAAAAACAAAAAATGAACACCTCTATTATATAAAAAAGCGGAGGGTTTTGCAACCGCTTGCCGAAAATTTTTTATAAACTGCCTAAAAATAGACAGTTTTGCCGTTTTTTTTGAAAATCACTTTGCTTTTACTCCCTTTTTGTGTATAATATTACACAGCAACTTATATGGGGGAAAACCATGAACTATCACATCGGCAACATGCTCATCTATCAGGAGTTTAACGGCAAAAACGAATGCCCGCTCTGCAGGATACGCAACATCTTAGAAAAACGCCTGGTCGATCAATACCTGAACGAATCGGTCATGGAAGACTTTCAGCGCCGCATGGTCAACGAACTCGGCTTTTGCAGCCATCATACGGAAATGCTGAGGTCGCGGCCAAACAAACTATCCCTCGCGCTGCAGCACATCACCCGTCTGACCGCCCTCAAGGGCAAGATCGAGGTGACGGAGGACGCAAAAGCCGCCGATAGGATGGCGGATACGTTTATGCGTTCGGGAAAGACGTGCGTCATCTGCGAAGGCGTGGAAGTCAACATGATCCGCTATTATAAAACGGTCGCCGAGATGTATTGCGCGGAGGAAAAATTCAAAGGCATCCTGCTGTCCACAAACGGGTTTTGCCTCGAACACTTCGGCGCGCTGCTCAAATACGCGAAATATGCGCGCGGAAAGAGAAAGGAATATGTGTACGAGCTGACAAAGCTGGAAAAGGAAGTTTTGACAAAACTGCTCGAAGATCTGCAATGGTTCGCCGCCAAGCACGATTACCGCAATGCGGACAAGCCCTGGAACGGCGCAGAAAACGCGCTCGAACGCTCCGTCTATAAACTGCACGGCATCGAGGCGAAATGACGATACAAGCCGCGCGAGATCGCGCGGCTTTTCCTGTTTCCGTCATTTTGCAATGGATCTTTTGACGATCGCCGTATACGGCTTGATCAGTCCTCTTTTCAGCAAGCACTCGTCCGAGAGCGGAGGATAGTGATAGTCGGTATATGCGCAGCCGACGTCGCCGAGAGACAGCCTTTCGGCGAGGATGCCGACCAATTCTTTTGCCTGCCGCAAAGAACGGCTGCCCGTGATGCGCACCTTCATCGGCGTTTTTGCATATGACTTTTTTTCGGAAGCGTCGGAAAAGCGGTACTTGCTCTCCTCGAACGCCTGCGGATCGAGCGCGAGATACAGAACGAGCGTCTTGCCTCTGATACAGAGTTTGGCAATGCGCCTTCTGCCCGCGCGAAACACTTCTCCGCTCTGACAGAGGCGGGATTTTACGCCCGCATACCCGCCGAAAACATTTTTCAGTTCCGTATAGAGATCCTGCACCGCGCCGTTTTGAATGAGTCTGGCGAGAAAAGTGCGCCGATAGCGGGTAACGCGTTCATACCCCTCGGGCAGAACGGGCGCGCCCATGATCTCTTCCGCCGCCCGCACGGGATCGGAGGGCCTTCCGGAACTTCCCTCCGCCAACATCGCGGCCGTCATTTCTTCCGCGCACTCTTCCCGCAGGATATCGGCAGTCTCACGCGAGGGCGCGCCGCTTTCCCCAAGATCCGGCGGTTCTTCCGCCTCGATCTCCTCGAGGGCGAGGCGCATTTTATGGCGCAATTCCGCTTTGGCGCAGGGATATGTCTCCCCGCGGCGGCAATGGCGGCAATATGCCATCGCGCCGCACAGATCGCGGCCCGCCCGCTCGCTGGCGAGCCATTTTTCTACGTCGAGCACATGTTGGCGCGCCGCAAAATCGCAGCTGTCGATCCCGGACAGATCTTTTGTATCCATTTTTCCCCCTTTGCCGCCGTACGGCGGCTTTTCTTTTTTATAACGATATCGCCGCGTGAAAAAAGCAGGGACAGCGCAAAAATCTTATCCGCGCAAAAAAGGCATCTCCTTGCAATCCCCGCCCCCTTCCGCCTGCCTTTCCAGGCACTCGATCCTCCTGCGGATGGCGAGCATGCGCGCGTCCGTCGCGGCGATCGTCTCCGCGCAGCTCTTCAGTTCCGCCGCGATCTCCGGCCGGTCGGCGCTCTCTTTTTTATATTTCATCTGGTGTTCGAGGCTCGCCCAAAAATCCATCGCCACCGTGCGGATCTGGATCTCCACGCGCATCATCTGCTTCCCCTCCGAAAAGAATACGGGGATCTCCACGATCATGTGATAGCTTCTGTACCCGTTCGGCTTGGGGTTGCGGATATAATCTTTGACCTGCACGACGGTGATGTCGTCCTGCACGGAGAGCATTTCCGCCACCTTATAAATGTCGTCGATAAAAGAGCAGATGACGCGAATGCCCGCCACGTCGTTCAGGAAGGCAGACACGGCTTCCACCGTGACCGGCTTGCCGAGGCGGCGCAGCTTCCCCGCGATGGACAGCGGACGCTTGACCCGGGAAGTGATGCTTTCGATCGGGTTGCGGCCCGCTTTATAGGACAACTCTTCGTTGAGCACTTCAAACTTGGTGCGCACTTCGCGGATGGCGCAGTCGTAACGGGTCATCAGCCCGACAAAGCGGTTGATCTTCTCATACGCATCCCCTTCTCCTTCCAAAAATTCGCCGAGCAGCTGTTCCTCGTTTTCGTACATCTCTTTTTTCCTCGCCGCGATAAAATATTCCGCCGAAGCGTCAGACGGAATACCCCGCCCTCTTCCGGATCTATTGTATCACGCGCGCGCCTGTTTGTAAAGCGTTCCGCGAAAAAGCCCCGCCTGACGGCGGGGCAAGATCGACGGATCTGTCAAAAATCTTTTTTGCGGTATACAGAACAGGAGACCGCAAAAGAGATCGGCACGCTCACGATCCCCGCCGCAAGCAAAACGGCGGCGACGACGGGGACGGCGCCTTCCGCAAGCCCGAAAAAGGACGCCAGGCCCGCGCTGCACAGCATGACGGCGAGGATGACGACGATGTATACGGCGCGCGCCTTTTCTGTACCCATTTTAAACACGAGAGGAAGCACGACGCTCATGACCAGAAGCCCCATACCGCCAAACGTCAGCACGGCAAGCAAGTTTTCCGCCGTGCGGAACGAAGGCAGCACAAAGAGGAGAAAGGAAAGCCCCCATACGGGGAAAAAGCTCGCCAGCCCCAAGAGATAGCGTGAAAGCGCCAGCCTGCCGCGCGTCACGCCCGCCGCAAGGGCAAACCGTTCCCAGTTGTCCTTTTCGTCATACGCGACGGCGGAAAGGGGCACCGCCACCCCGCAAAAGCAAGAGATGCCCGCATAAAAATAGAGATTGCCCGTCACGGCAGCGACGGCAAAAAAGACGGCAATGATGACCGCATAATAGGCGATCTGCCCGCGAATATTGAGAATATCCTTCAAAAGCATCCCCTTCATACCCGTTCTCCCCGCACAAAATACAACATGATGTCCTCGATGCCTGCCCTATCGAGCGGCGTGCCCGCAGGCACCTTGTCCCGATATACGAGCGCACTCATCCCGAAATCGCCGCGCATATAGGCGGCGACCGCGCCCCTGCCAAAAGCGCCGACCTCTTCCGCGCTCCCCCTAAACAGGGCGTACCGCTCGGTCAAAACGTCCTTTTCCTCCGCGAACACGATCTTCCCGCCGTGGATAAAGACGATATGATCGCACAGCTTTTCGAGGTCGGACAGGATATGAGAGGAAAGCAGCACCGAACGGCACTCGTCCTGCATAAAATCATATAAAACGTCGAGGATCTCGTCCCGCGCCACGGGATCCAGCCCCGCGGTCGGCTCGTCGAGCAACAGCAGCCTCGCCCCGTGCGAGAGAGCGGCCGACAGCGCCGCCTTCTGCCGCATGCCTCCCGAAAAGGAGCGCAGCTTTTTGTTCTCCGGCAAAGCAAACCTCTTCACAAAGGAAAAAAACTCCCCTTCCTGCCAGCCGCGAAAGATGCGGCGCATCACCGCATTCACTTCTCGCAGGGTAAGATCTTGCGGCAGGCAATGCTCCCCGAGCACGGCACCGATATCGCCTTTATCCTCCTCCGTCAAAAGCCGGGCATCCTTCCCGAACACCTCTATCCTGCCGCCATCCGTATTGACGAGCCCCAATATACTCTTGATGGTCGTGCTTTTTCCCGCGCCGTTTTCGCCGATAAAGCCGACCACGCTGCCCGCAGGCACGTCGAAAGAGACGTCGTCGAGCAAAAAATCACCGAAGCGCTTGCTGAGCGCACGGATGCGAACGTTGTCTTGCATGCTTTATTCTCCTTTGAGCAACAGGGAAAACAACTCCCCGATCTCCCCGTCCGAAATACCGCCCGCCCGCGCGAGAGAGATCCCCTCGGCAAACTTTTCTTCCGCGCCTTTCAGATGCTCTTCGCGGACGAGCTCTCGATTCTTCGCCGCCACAAAGCTGCCCTTCCCCGGTACCGTATAAATAAAACCGTCCCGTTCAAGGTCATCGAAGGCGCGCTTTGTGGTGATGGCGCTGATGCGCAGTTCCTTGGCAAGGGCGCGGATGGAAGGAAGCAATTCCCCCTCCTTCGCCTCGCCGCGCAGGATCGCCCCCTTGATCTGGGTATACACCTGCTCATAAATGGGCTTGTCGCTCGCATTGCTGACGATGATCTGCATGCCGCCCTCCATTGTATCGACTGTATATATACATTATATACACTATACACGATTTGTCAAGCGTTTTCACGCAAAAAATCCCCCGCGCCGAAAAAAAGCGCGGGGGAACTACGCGATCGAAAACGATCAGACGCCGACCGAATTTTTCAGGACGCGAAAGAGATCTTCTTCCCCGAAAAAGACGGAGCAATTTTTGATGTTCTTATTGACGGAAGCCTTGCCCGCGTAGGCGCGCAGCGCCTCGTCGCCGATCTTTTCGCGCTCGCCCAACAGGGGCGCGAGAGCATCCGCCAGCGCCGCGGAGGAGGAAAAACCTGCGGCGCGCAGGATCTCGGCGGTACGTTCGGGCGCTTTTTGTGCGCAAACTTCAAAAAAAGCCGGTAACAGCAGACCGTTCGCCCTGCCGTGCGGCGCACCGTGAAAATAGGTGAGCGAATACCCCATCGAATGCACGGGACTGGTGCCCGTGTTGGCGATGACCATCCCAGCAAGCGTCGCCGCCAACAGCAGCGCGTCACGGTCGGCGTCCGTATATGCGCCCGCCGTCAGGGCGGGCAGCTCTGCATGCAGCAAGCGCAGGCTCTCCGCGGCGAGCGCGTCCGTAACGGCGCCCGCACGGACGGAAAGCATCCCCTCCATCGCGTGCGACATCGCGTCGATCGCGGTATAGGCAGCCGTGCTCTGCGGCAATCCGCGCATATATTTTCCGTCCAAAAAGGCGACCTTCGGGAAAAATGCGGGATGAGAGATGCTCGTCTTGGTTTGCTTTTCATCGTTGGTCAAAATGGCATAGGGCGTGACTTCGCTGCCCGTCCCCGCCGTGGTCGGGATATGCAGCATGGGCAGTACGTCGTCCGTCGGCCTATAAGAAAACAGATCGTCCGCATCCTGACGCGCAAGCATGGCGATCGCCTTCGCCGCGTCCATGGGGGAACCGCCCCCGACGGCGACGATGAACTCCGCGCCGAAGGCGCGGGCAAGCGCGCCGCCCTCCCGCACGCATGCCACGGTCGGGTTGGGCGGGATCTTGTCATAGACGGCTGCCTGCTGACCGTTGGCAAAAAGCGCCGCCGATACATCGGCGAGGGCGCCGTTTTTTGCCGAACTTTTACCCGTAACGATCAACGCCTTTTTGCCGAACGACGCAAAGACGGGCGCGCTCTTTGCGACGCAGTCCCGTCCGCGAACGATCTTCACGGGCATATAATATTGTTGCATCTTCCCTCTCTCCTTTTGAACTTTTATGTCACGCAGAGTACTTTGCAATTATTAAAAACGAAAGGGCGTGACCTGATAGACATAGTAATTCAGCCAATTTGTATAAAACAGATTGGCGGCGCTCGACCAAGTAACGTTGACGGAAGTATTGCTTTCGTCCGCAAAATAATGACAGGGCGGACGGATGGCGAGCCCTTTGGCAAGGTCGCGCTCGTATTCCGCTTTCAACGTATCGCGGTCGTACTCCATATGACCGAGCAAAAAGATCTTTTTATTGTCTTTGGACTTAGCGATCGCCAAGCCGACCTCTCCCCCGTCGCAGAGGATGACCAGATCGTCCGCCTTTTCCGCGTCCTCGCGATATATCGTCGTGTGACGGGAATGCGGCACATAAAACACGTCGTCGATCCCCTTCAGGAGCGGGTCGTGCTGTTCGAGATACTTTTTATGCGGAAATACGCCGAACAGTTTTTCCGCCAGCGGCCGCTTGGGGATGCCGTAATGATAATAGAGCGCCGCCTGCGCCCCCCAGCAGATGTAGATGGTGCTCGTCACCTGCCTGTCGGCAAAGTCGAAAAGCTTTTTCAGTTCTTCCCAATAAGCGACCTCTTCAAAGGGCATCGTCTCCACGGGCGCGCCCGTGATGATCATGCCGTCAAAGTGTTTATCCTTGATATCGTCGAACTTTTTATAAAAGCGTTCGAGATGCGCCGCCGCCGTGTTCTTGCTCTTATATGATTCGGTATATATGAGCGTCACGTTCACTTGCAAAGGGGAATTGGAAAGAAGGCGCATGAACTGCGTCTCCGTCTCCACCTTGGTGGGCATGAGATTGAGGATGGCGATCTCCAAAGGACGGATATCCTGAGAGAAGGCGCGCTCGTCGTTCATGACGAAAATATTTTCCGCCTTGAGGGCGGCATAGGCAGGAATGTCCTGCGGGATGACGATCGGCATCGGCCGTATCCCTCCTTTTCGTTTTTATCGGATGTGCTCCAACGCCCCCTCGAGATCGGCGATGATATCGTCGGGATGCTCGATGCCGACGGACAGCCGCACGAGATTTTCCGGCACGCCCGCCTGCGCGAGCTCCTCTTTCGTCAGCTGACGGTGGGTGGTCGAAGCGGGATGCAGCACACAGCTGCGCGCGTCGGCGACGTGCGTTTCCTGCGTGATAAGGCGCAGCGCCTCCATAAACTTCGCCGCCTGACGTACATCTCCTTTGATCCCGAAGCTGAGCATGCCGCCCTGCCCGTCCGGCAGATACTTTTCGGCGAGCGCGCGATATTTGTTGCCGGGAAGCGACGCATGCCAGACCCAATCGATCTTGGGATGCGACGCGAGGTATGCCGCCACCGCTTCGGCGTTGGAAGAGTGCCGCTCCATGCGCAGCGCCAGCGTATCGCAGCCGAGCCAACTCAAAAAGGCATTTTGCGGACTCATCATCGCGCCCATGTCGCGCATCATCTGCGCGCGGCACTTCACCGCGAACTGCGCGGCGGGAAGATCGGCATACACCAGCCCGTGATAGCTTTCGTCCGGCCGATTAAAGGAGAGGTATCGCGGATTGTCTTTAAAGGAGAATTTGCCCCCGTCCACGATCATGCCGCCGAGCGCCGCAGCATGCCCGTCGAGATATTTCGAAGAAGAGTGAACGACGAGATCCGCCCCCCATTCGAAGGGTCTGCAAAGGATGGGTGTGGCGAGGGTGTTGTCCACGGCGAACAGGATGCCGTACTTCCGGGCGATCTCTGCAAACTTGTCGAAATCGAGGATCTTGATGGCAGGATTGGCGATCGTCTCGGTAAAGAGCAGCTTCGTCCTCCCGTCGATCAGTTTTTCGATCTCCTCCGCGGGCGCGTCCGGGTCGAAAAAACGGGTCTCGATGCCGAGTTTGGGCAGCGTCACCGCAAACAAATTAAACGTGCCGCCGTAGATCGCGGAGGAGGAAAGAATATTGTCGCCCGCCTCGCAGAGGGTGAATACCGTAAGTGTGATCGCCGCCATCCCCGACGAACAGCCGATGCCCGCGGCGCCCCCTTCGAGCGCCGCTACCTTCCCTTCGAATGCGGCGACGGTAGGATTGGCAAGGCGGGTATAAAAATATCCGTCCGCCTTCAGATCGAACAGATCCGCCATGTCCTGCGTCTTTTCGTAGACGAAGGTGGTACTTTGGCAAATGGGGGGGATACGGCTCTCTTCCGTTCCGGGCCGATACCCGCCCTGCACACAGATCGTATCTTTTTTGTATGGCATAGTACTCTGCTCCTCCCTGTTTTTTGTCTTTTATCCTGCTGAAGATCAGAAATTTTCTCTGATGCGCCTCTCCGCATCTCTCTTCAGGTCTTTTTCCTTCAAACTCTGTTTTTTATCGTAGGTATGCTTGCCGCGGCAGAGCGCGACCTCCGCCTTGACGAGAGAATCTTTGAAATACACCTTAAGCGGCACGAGGGTATACCCCTTTTCGTTGACTTTGCCCGCGATCTTGGCGATCTCTGCCTTGTGCAAAAGCAGCCGCCTGTCCCTGCGTGAATCGCGCGTATTGAAGGCGCCGCTCTTGTCATACACGGCGATGTGCATATTTTTGAGCGTGACTTCCCCTTTGCGCACAAAGCAAAACGCGTCGCTGAGACTGCAATTGTTCTTGCGTATGGACTTGACCTCGCTCCCTTCGAGCACGATGCCCGCTTCGAACCTTTCCTCGATGAAATATTCGAAGGAGGCAGACCTATTGACCGCTACGATCTTCATATCCCGACCCCTTTATAAGCGCGTACATGACGCTGTCGAAAAATTTTCCTCTCTTATAGACGCTCTTTTGTTTGACGCCCTCGCGCGCAAAGCCGCACTTTTCGAGCACCTTGCAGGACGCCGTATTGACGGCAAACGGCTCTGCGTAAATGCGGACGATATCCGTACCCGCAAACACATCGGCACACGCGGCGCGCACCGCCGCCGTCATCACGCCCCTGCCCCAATACGCAGGGGACAGCCAATACCCCAATTCGCCGCTCTTTTGAAAGACATCCTTGCCCCGCGTCACGGCGACGGCGCCCGCCGCCGTTCCGTCGACGACGATCGCGCGGTAATAGTCTCCCCGCGCGCTCTCCGCACAGGCAAAGCGGATAAACGCCAGCGCGTCCTCCTCTGTATAGGGATAGGGAAAGGAATCCCGCAAAAAGCGGGAGACGCGCGCATCCTTTGCGCCTTCGGCGATCGGCTTCGCAAAAGCGAAGCTCCATTTTTCCAATCGAATGTCCATCCTCTCCTCCCCGCCGATACTGCCATTATACCATATCCTTTCGGAAATGGACAGCATTTCGGCGTATTTATTCTTCCGCGAGCAAAAAACCGCACTTCCTTGCGCCGATATCGCAGGACGCGACGGCGATCTTTACACTGTCGCCGATCTTAAAAGCGCGCAGCTTGCCTTGCAGGATATAATTTTTTTCCTGAAAGACATACTCGTCGGGGGGCAGATCTTCGATCCCGATGCGCCCTTCGACGGTGTTGGCAAGCTCCACAAAGAGGGCGAACGCCGTCACGCCCGACACGACCCCCGCAAATGTCTCGCCGATGTGCGCGCGCATCGACCAAACTTTGTACAGTTCGTCCACGCTGCGCTCCGCTTCGTCCGCGCGGCGCTCCGCCTCCGAGCAATGCACGGCGGCATTCTCGGCAAAATTTTCCATGCGCAGCGCCTCCTCCGCCCGCCCGTCGAGCATCAGCTTCACGACGCGGTGGACGAACAAATCCGGATAACGGCGGATGGGAGAGGTAAAATGGCAATAACAGCGGGACGCCAATCCGAAATGCCCGACGTTCTCCGTACTGTATTTTGCCTTGCTCATGGAACGCAGCATCACCCGGTTGACGATCTGGCGCAAGGGGCTCCCCGCGAGGGAAGAAAGCACTTTGCCGTATTCTCCGGGCCGCACGTTTTCGGGATGAAAACGTGCGGGGATGCCCAGTTCGGCAAGATATGCCCGCAGCGACGACGCCTTTTCCTCGGAAGGCTTTTCGTGCACGCGATAGAGGAAGGGCAGTTCGTAACCGGAGATATATCCCGCCACCGTCTCGTTGGCAAGGATCATGAACTCCTCGATCATCCTGTGCGCCTCCGTGCGCTCGTACGGGGCGACGGTCACCTCCCCCGCCTCGGAGAGGGAGATCTTCGTTTCGGGCACGTCGAGATCGATGCTGCCGCGCCCGTCACGCCCGGCGGCGAGCAGCTTTGCAAGATCCCTGCCCGCTTCCAGCAGGGGCAAAAGGTGCGCATACCGCTCCCGCAGGACGGCGTCGCCCTCCAAGATCTTCGCCACGTCCGTATACGTCATGCGGTTGCGGGAACGGATGATCGATCTCACGATCTCGCTGTCGACGACGTTCCCTTTTCCGTCAAGGCGAATGATGCAGGAAAGGGTCAGCCTGTCCTCGCCCTCCCGTAGAGAACACGCACCGTTGGAGAGGGCCTCGGGCAGCATGGGGAGCACGCGGTCCGGAAAATACACGCTCGTACCGCGCGCATATGCCGCCTTGTCGAGCGCGCTGCCGCGGCGCACATAATGAGAGACGTCCGCGATGTGCACATACAGGAGAAATCCCTCCCCTTCCCGCACCACGCCGATCGCGTCGTCAAAATCTTTAGCGTCCTCTCCGTCGATCGTAACGGCAAGTTCTCCGCGCAGATCACGCCTGCCCTCCGGCAAAACTTTTTCCGACGCAGACCTCTCCGCCTCTGTCAGCGCTTTCTGCGAAAACCCCTCTTCCAGCCCCGCGGTCAGGATGAGCGCCTCCTCTTCAACGGAAAGATCGCCGCCCCTGCCCAGCACTTCCGCGATCTCTCCTTCCGGCTTTTTTCCTTCCGGCCATGCCGTGATCTTGACGAATACCTTTTCGCCCGAAAAAGCGCGCTTTTTGCCGCCCGAGATGCGGATCTCTTCGAAATACCGCCTGTCGTCGGGCAGGACGCAGCCGCCCCGCTCCTCCCGGTAATATGTGCCCGCCAGCCCTTTGACGCCGCGCCGCAGGACGGAGTACACCTCCGCTTCATCCCCCCGCTCGCCACCGACGAGCCTTACAAAAACCTCGTCCTTGTGCTGCGCGCCGTGCAGGGCGCGGTGCGGGATAAAGAGATCGGGCGCCCCTTCCCGCACGAGAAAGGCATACCCGCGCTCGTTGCCCGCAATAACGCCGCGCACGAGGGAGAGTTTTTCGGGCGTAACGAACCTGCCGCGCTCGTCCCGCACGATCTCGCCCTCCTTTACAAGTTCTGCAAGCACCGACGCGAGCGCTTCCTTGCCCGATCGGGCGGAAACGCCCAACAGGCGGCAGATCTCGCCCGTGCGCTTATATTGCAGGATCCCGCTATGAAATTTTTGCAGCAATTCTTCCTTTGCCGGCATATCCTTCTCCAAATCATAAAATAAGGCGGCCATCCTTGCGAACAGCCGCCATAAAAATCATCCGAAAGGGAGATCAAGCCCCCACGCCGATCTGCAAAACGTAGAACACGATCGCGAGCACCGCGAGCACGACGAGGGAAATGACCGTCCATCTCTTCATCTTGCTCTCAAACGAACGGCCCTTGTTCTTACCGAAAAAGGTCTCGCTCGAACCGCCGAGCGCATCGATGCCCGTCGAGTTTCCGGGCTGGATGAGCACGATGACGATCGCGACGACGGACGCCACGAGCATCACGAGCAAAAGGACAAATCTGGCGATCGCATACGGATTGTAGTTATCCAAAGGCGCCAATAAGTTTGACATCCAAAACATCATGTCAGACATTCGTATCACTCCGATTTTTCTTTATTTGCAGAATACCCGATAAGTATACCACATTGCGGCAAATTTTTCAACCGTTTTTCGGTCGGATCCGCGATATTTTTTCGAAAATCGCCCTATCAGCGCACGATCAGGCTCTTGCCCGTCATCTCCGCGGGGATGGGCAGCCCCATCATGTCGAGCAGCGTGGGCGCCAGGTCGGCAAGCACCCCGCCCGAACGCAGCTTTGCATGTTGCAACGCGTCGCAGACGAGCACGACGGGCACGGGGTTGGTCGTATGGGCGGTGAAAGGAGAGCCGTCCTCGGCGATCATCCTGTCCGCGTTGCCGTGATCGGCCGTAAGCAACGCGCCGCCCCCCATCGAAAGGATCTTTTGCAGGACTTTGTCCACGCAGTCGTCCACGGCGGCGACCGCCCGTTCCGCCGCCTCTAAAACGCCCGTGTGCCCGACCATGTCGCAATTGGCAAAGTTCAGGATCATGACGTCGTATTCGCCCGTGGAAAGCTGCTCAAGCACCTGTTCCGTCACCTCGTAAGCGCTCATTTCCGGCTTCAGATCGTACGTCGCCACCTTCGGGGAGGGAACGAGCACGCGCACTTCCCCTTCGTTAGGCGCTTCCACGCCGCCGTTGAAAAAGAAGGTGACGTGCGCATATTTTTCCGTTTCCGCGATGCGCAGCTGCTTTTTGCCGAGGGAGGCGAGGTATTCGCCCAGCGTGTTTTTCAGGCTCTGCGGCTTGAAAGCGACCTCGACGTGCCCGAAAGTCGCGTCATATTGCGTAAAGCAGACATAATGAGGTGCAAGATACCCCGTCTTGCGCTCGAATCCGTTGAAATCGGGCTCGGTAAAGGCGCGGGTGATCTCCCTCGCCCTGTCCGGCCTAAAATTGAAGAAAATGACGCTGTCCCCTTTTTCTACCAGCGCGACGGGCCTGCCGTCCCTGACGATGTTGGTGGGCAAGATAAATTCGTCCGTCACGTCCCGCCGATAGGATGCCTCGATCGCTTCCGCGGCGTCTTCCGCCTGCACGCCGTTGCCGACGGTGAGCATCTCATACGCTTTGACGACGCGTTCCCATCTGTTGTCCCTGTCCATCGCGTAATACCTGCCCGAGACGGACGCTATCGTACCGAAGCCGAGATCATCCATCTCCGCCTGCAACGCGCGCACGAAGCCGGCGCCCGACGTGGGAGAGACATCCCTGCCGTCCATAAAGCAATGCACATAGGCATTCTCCAGCCCCTGCTCTTTGCACATCCGCAGCAGGGCATAGAGGTGGGTGTTGTGGCTGTGCACGCCGCCGTCCGATACCAGCCCCCAGATATGCATCTTTTTACCGTTCGCCTTGGCGTTTTTCATCGCGCCGAGCAGGGCGGGATTTTTGAAAAAGCTGCCGTCCTCGATCTCTTTCGTGATCTTGGTCAGTTCTTGATAGACAATGCGGCCGGCGCCCATATTGAGGTGCCCGACCTCGGAATTGCCCATCTGTCCGTCAGGCAGTCCGACGCTCATGCCGCTGGCGCCCAGCTGCGAAGAAGGGTACTCCCTCTCGTAGCGCTTGACGTTGGGGCTGCCCTCCAATTCAATGGCATTCCCCTCCTTTTCGGGATCGATCCCGTATCCGTCCATAATGACGATCGCATAAGGTCTTTTCATTTTCGTTACCTCTGATGATCTTTTTTTCCATACAATATTATATATGATTGCCCGCGTTTTGGCAAGCGGCTAAACGGATATTTTTCCCTCTTCCCTCATTTTCCTCCCCCTCGGTTTGTTTGTAACGAACAAGAAATGCGGCAAATAAAAGCATGCCGAATCGCTTGACAAAAAATGACCGCTGTGCTATGATATAGCCAGAAATGAAAAAAATAAATACATGAACGGTCTGTAAATGGGTAGCATAGATTTGTCAGACGGGATACGGCATCGCCTGCGCGAAGCGATCGAAAAGAGCGGCTTGAGCCAAAAAGAGATCGCCCGGCTGGTCGGGATCCACCCCACCACGGTAAATAAATACGTCAAGGCGGAAAAGTGTCCTTCCCTCGATACGTTTGCCTTGCTGTGCAAGGCGCTCAGCGTATCTTCCGACATGATTTTGGGACTTTCACCCGAAAAACAATGATCTACGCCGGTATCATGCGGACATTGAAAACGTTCGTTTTCAAAATCCCCTTCCGCATGCGATAGTATATTTATGTTTGCCAAAATTTTGAAAACTCTGCGAAAAGAAAACGGCACTACCCAGTGCGAGCTTGCAGAAAAGCTCGGCGTCAAACAGTCGACCGTCAGCAGTTGGGAGATCGGGCGCTCCAGACCTACTTTCGAGCAGGTCATCGAGATCTCGAGCCTCTTCAACGCGTCGACCGACTACCTCCTCGGGAAGTCCGATTATGAAAACAACTATGTCTACACCGACAATAAAACGTTACAGAATTTTTATGTGGACTTCAGCAAGCTGAGCAAGTCCGAGCAGAATTTTATTGTCAAAGCGGTACATGCCTACGTCGAAAACAAGTGAGCCGTTTCGTACGGCTGCGGCGCGCGGTTTTTTGCCGCGCGCCGTTTTTTTATTGTTCTCACTATGAAAAGCGCCCTCCGCATCGTATGCGGAGGGCGCCCCTCTATCCCAAATTATTTCAATTCGGCGAAATATTTAATGGTACGAACCATCTGGCTGGTATAAGAGTTCTCGTTATCGTACCAAGAGACGACCTTGACGAGCGTCGTGCCGTCCCCCATGGGCATGCACTTGGTCTGCGTGCCGTCGAACAAGGAACCGTAGGTGATCCCGATGACATCGGAAGAGACGATCTCGTCCTCGGTATAGCCGAAAGATTCGGAAGCGGCCGCCTTCATCGCCGCATTTACGCCGTCCTTGTCCACTTCGCCCTCGACGATCGCGATGAGCTGTGTCAGCGAACCTGTGGGAACGGGAACGCGCTGCGCGCAGCCGTCCAAAACGCCGTTGAGTTCGGGGATGACCAAGCCGATCGCCTTCGCGGCGCCCGTGCTGTTCGGGGTGATGTTGACCGCGGCAGCCCTCGCGCGGCGCAGATCGCCTTTGCGGTGCGGCCCGTCGAGCGTCATCTGGTCGCCCGTGTATGCGTGGATAGTGGTCATATAACCCTTCTTGATCTTCGCGTACTTATTGAGCGCGTTCGCCATCGGCGCGAGGCAGTTGGTCGTGCAAGAAGCCGCAGAAATGATGGTATCTTCGGATTTGAGAGTCTTTTCGTTGACGCTGTAGACGATGGTCGGCAGATCGTTGCCCGCGGGAGCGGAAATTACGACCTTCTTAGCGCCCGCATCGATGTGCGCCTGGCTCTTCGCTTTGGAAGTATAGAAGCCCGTGCACTCGAGCACGACGTCGACGCCGATCTCGCCCCAAGGCAGATCCTTCGCGTCCTTTTCGGCATAGATCTTGATCTCTTTGCCGTCGACGATGATGGAATTGTCGGTCGAGGTCACTTTATCCGCCAAAGCATACCTGCCCTGCGCGGAATCGTACTTGAGAAGGTGCGCCAGCATCTTCGGGCTGGTGAGGTCGTTGATCGCGACGACTTCGTACCCTTTCGCGCCGAACATCTGCCTGAAAGCGAGGCGGCCGATACGGCCGAACCCGTTGATCGCAACTCTTACATTAGCCATTTGAAAGTTCCTCCATTTATTAAAATTTGCTTTTTTATCGCGCTTCGATCCAGCATATTTATTATAGCAAAATCACCTCGTTTAGTCAATAGTTTGCGCGAAATAACTTCCGGACAGAGCATTTTATGAATAAAACGCACAAAATCGCCGCCGTTTTCACGCAAATTGCCCAAACCGCCCTTATTTGAGATTCTCGGGATTGAGGCAGGCAAGTTCCTCGACGACAAAGCGTCCGTCCTTGCGGATGAGCATATCGTCGAAATAGATCTCCCCGCCGCCCCATTCGGGCGTCTGGATGAGCACCATGTCCCAATGCACGCTCGACTTGTTGCCGTTGAAAGCGTCGTCATAGGCGCAGCCGGGGGTAAAATGGATAGAGCCGGAGATCTTTTCGTCAAAGAGGATATCGAGCATGGGCGAAGTGACATACGGATTGACGCCGATGGCAAATTCGCCCACATAGCGCGCGCCTTCGTCGGTGTCAAGCACGTCGTTGAGCGCCTTTGTATTGGAAGAGGTCGCCTCGACGATCTTGCCGTCCTTAAAGACAAGGCGGACATTTTCGTGCTTGATGCCGTTTTCCAGCGTGGGCGCGTTATAGGTGATGACGCCGTTGACACTGTCCTTGACGGGCGCCGTGTACACCTCCCCGTCGGGGATGTTCATGTGCCCTGCACACTTGACGGCGGGGATGCCCTTGATGGAGAAGGTCAGATCGGTGCCCTCGGCGACGAGGCGCACCTTGTCCGTCTTTTCCATCAACGCCTGCAGCGCGTCCATCGCCCTGTCCATCTTGGAATAATCGAGGGTACAGACATCGAAATAGAAATCTTCAAACTGTTCCGTAGATTTGCCCGCATTCTGCGCCATGGACGGATTAGGATAGCGCAAAACCACCCACTTCGTCTTTTTCACGCGCGTCTCGTGATGCACGGGGAAAGAATAGGTGCGGTCATATACCTGCATGTTCTCCGCGGGGACGTCGGACAACTCGAAGGTGTTGGAGCCGCCGCGGATGCCGATATAGCAATCCATGTCCTCCATCCTGTATTTCGCATACTTCGCGCGCAGTTCGCAATGGGCTTGGTTTGTCCCCATCAGCAGCGCGCGTTCCACGGAAAGGTCGATGACGTCCGCAAACGGATAGCCGCCCGCGGCGAACACTTTTTCCACGCACGCTTTGATGAGTTCCGCGTCCACGCCGCGCCCCTCGATGAGCACCTTTTCGCCTTTTTGGCAATGCACCGAATAATTGACAAGAACATCCGCCAGTTTATCGATTCTTGCGTCTCTCATAAAAAATTCTCCTTTGGACTTAGCGCCGCACAACGGCGCCGCCTCTCTTTTTCTCCGTATATTATAGCACTCCTGCAAAAAAAAATAAAAGCGATTTGCAGAGATTTTCCGAAATTATTATTGATTTTTATTCCCTTTTAGTGTAAAATAAGAACAGATAAAAAATTTGATCGGAGGAAGTGTATCATGCCTTTGGTTACATCAACCGAAATGTTCAAAAAAGCCTATCAGGGCGGCTATGCGGTCGGCGCGTTCAACGTCAACAATATGGAAACCATCCAGGGTATCGTGGAAGCGGGACAAGAGTGCAAGTCCCCCCTCATCCTGCAGGTGTCCGCAGGCGCGCGCAAATACGCGAACCCCGTCTACCTCAAGCACCTCATCGAGGCGGCGGTCGAAACGACGAATATCCCCATCGTCATGCACCTCGACCACGGCGCGGACTTCGAAGCATGCAAATCCGCGATCGACGACGGCTTCACGTCCGTCATGATCGACGCCTCGCATCACGCGTTCAACGAAAATATCGAGATCACCAAAAAAGTGGTCGCCTACGCGCATGACAGGGGCGTCGTCGTCGAGGCGGAACTCGGCCAGCTCGCCGGCATCGAGGATGCGGTCAACGTCAAGGCGGAGGACGCCTGCTTCACCCATCCCGACGAAGTCTGCGAATTTACCGAAAAAACGGGCTGCGACTCCCTCGCTATCGCCATCGGCACCAGCCACGGCGCCTATAAATTCAAACCCGGCCAGAAGCCGCAGCTGCGCTTCGATATCCTCGAAGAAGTGGGCAAGCGCCTGCCCGGCTTCCCCATCGTGCTGCACGGCGCCTCCTCCGTCCCGCAAGACAAAGTGGCAGTCATCAATCAATTCGGCGGCAAGATGCCCGACGCGATCGGCATCCCCGAAGAGATGCTCCGGCAGGCGGCGACGATGGCTGTCTGTAAGATCAACATCGACTCCGACCTGCGCGTGGCTTGCACGGCAGCGGTGCGCAAGCACTTTGCTGAGCACCCCGACCATTTCGATCCCCGCCAGTATCTCGGCGATGCGCGCGCGGCGATCAAAGAGCTCGTTAAGCACAAGATCGTCGACGTGCTCGGCTCCGAAAACAAGGCATAGACCTTTTCCGAAAGACGTCCCCGCGGACTTTATCCGCGGGGACGTATCTTTCGCTATTTCCCTTTCCTGAAGAAGAAATCGCACACGTCGTGCCCGGTGGCGAGCTCTCCCTTCCGCCCGCCGACGATCTTGGGCGCCAATCCGCGGAAAGCGGTGTCCTCATAATCGCAGAACACGGCGCAAAGTTCGGGACAGCCGAACTTCCGCGTGATCGTATAATACAGGCACTCCTTGACCTGAAAACCGACCTTCCCCCTCCCCGCTTTGGGCGGCGTGCATACCCACGCACCCGCAGGGAACTTATATGCCATAAAATTTTTGATGTTGCGGCGGAAAGCATAGAACGGGAAATGCTTCCTCGTCTGCGCATGCAGGATGTCCCCGCTGTTTTTTGCCGCCTTTTCCGCCGCCGCCCGCACAAAGGCGACAGCCTCCGGTTCGCGCACCCCCTCCGCAAGCAGCGTCTTATAATAGGCAATGACGGGATAGACGAGCATTTTGAGCTGCCTTTCGAGCAGCGGGCTGTTCTTATAGTCGGTCGTCACCGAAAGTTCGGCATACAGCTTCGCCGCGCGGCGAAAGATCTTTGCCCCCTTCTTTTCCCCGAATTGCAGCGCGCAATCCCTTTCCAAAAAATGCAACTCCGTATTCTGATAATCCATATCCCCAAGCGCCCTCGCTTTCCTTTATCTATTATAAAACATCGGGGGGCGGCTTGTCAACAGATGAAAAAATTTTCCGAAAAATCCTTGACAAACGGCGAATGTGTGCTATAATATAATCAATAATTATTATCAATAAGAAGAGAGATGAATCACAGAAACACCATGCAGAGGCAGCTCGTCCTCGCGACGGTGCGCGCGCTGCGCCACCCGGATGCGGAGCATGTCTATCGCGAGATCGTACAGGAACATCCGCGCGTCAGCAAGGCGACGGTATACAGAAACTTGAACCTGCTGGCGGAGCAGGGCGCCATCCGCAAGATCAACGTGAGCGAAGGCGCCGACCGTTACGATGCGCACACCGACGAGCACTACCACATGCGCTGCCGCCGCTGCAGCAGACTGTACGACGCGCCTCCGGGCGCGGCAAACGTGACGCTTACGGGAAACACGGACGGCTTTTTTGTGGAGAACATCCGCATTGAGCTGATCGGCATCTGTCCCGCCTGCAAAAATAAATGACGGATCGGAGGTAAAAGATCATGGCTAAGGAACTGAAAGGCACCAAGACGGAACAAAACTTGCAGACCGCGTTCGCGGGCGAATCGCAAGCGAGGAACAAGTACACATACTATGCGAGCAAAGCCAAAAAGGACGGCTTTGTACAGATCGCCAACATCTTCGAAGAGACGGCAAACAACGAAAAGGAACACGCTAAGATCTGGTTCAAACTGCTGCACGGCGGAGACATCCCCTCCACGGAAGAAAATCTGATCGACGCTGCGGCAGGCGAAAATTACGAGTGGACGGACATGTACGCGACCTTCGCCAAAGAAGCCAAAGAAGAAGGCTTCGACCACATCGCTTACCTCTTCGAAAAGGTGGGAGAGATCGAAAAAGAACACGAAAAGCGCTATCTTGCCCTGTTGGACAACGTAAAGAACGAGCTGGTTTTCTCCCGCGACGAAGATTGCATCTGGCAGTGCTCTAACTGCGGGCACATCGTCATCGGCAAAAAAGCGCCCGAGATCTGCCCCGTCTGCTCTCATCCGAAGGCTTATTTCCAGCTGAAGGCAGAAAACTATTGATCGAGGCAGTATGACCCCCAAAGCATTTCACGCCATGTCCTACGGCGTTTATATCGTTTCTACTTGGGACAACGGCAGGCCGACGGGCTGCACCGCCAATTGCGCCGCGCAGATCACCTCGTCGCCCGCAACCGTCATGGTCAGCATCAATAAGGACAATCATACCAACCGCTGCATCGCAGACTGCGGATATTTTGCCATCTCCGTCCTCTCCGAAAAGACAGATCCGTCCGTCATCGGTACCTTCGGTTTCCGTTCCGGGAAGGACTTCGACAAATTTTCCGCCGTGCCCTATGCCGTCCTCGGCAAGCTGCCCGTCGTGACCGACGCCTGCGCCTATATCGTCTGCAAAGTCGTCAAAACGATGGATACATCCACGCACACCGTCTTTTTGGGCGAGGTGACGGACGCAGACGTGCTTAGCGACGACCCGCCCATGACTTATGCGTACTACCATACCGTGATCAAGGGCAAAACGGCGAAAAACGCACCCACCTATATCGCGGAAGAAGCGCCGAAAGACAAATACGTCTGCTCCGTCTGCGGTTATGTCTACGAAGGAGCGATCCCCTTTGCGGAACTTCCCGAAGATTGGTCGTGCCCCGTCTGCGGCAGGCCGAAATCTGTTTTCCGTAAAACACCGTGACGTAAACCAAAAAGCATCCGCACAGAGCGGATGCTTTTTACATTTCTCATTCGTTTTTATAGCTTTCTGTCGATTTCCTTCCTATTGTATCACACCGATTGGCGTAAGTCAAGTATTTTACACCAATCGGTGTAAAATAATGATATGTATGTGGAAAAATTCGCAGAAACACTCAAAGAACTGATCGGCGACAGAAGCATCAGCAGCGTCGCCAAGGAGATCGGCATACCCCAGCAAACGCTGTCGCGCTATCTGCACGGCAAACGGGAGATCGGGATCGAAAACCTCTGTAAGATCGCCGATCACTTCGACATCGACCTCGACCTATTGACGGGAAGAAGAGACTTCTGATCGCGCCGCAAACACATCCTCTCGTCCTTCGGCATAAAATGAAGCATGGAAACGACCGGATACGACCGCCGGAAAGCGGCGGCGTATGCACAAAAATGGGCATACCGCCGCAATCCCTCCTACTATGATTTCTCTCGCATCGGCGGCGACTGCACGAGCTTTGTCTCTCAATGCCTGTTTGCGGGAAGCGGCGTCATGAACTTTACGCCGGAAACGGGCTGGTATTATCGGAGCGCCGACGACCGCGCGCCCGCCTGGACGGGCGTGGAATTTTTATACGCCTTTCTCGTCCGCGACCGCGGACGGGGGCCCTTTGCCGAAGAGACAACGCTGCGCGGACTGCGCCTCGGCGACGTCGTCCAACTCGGCAGGGAGACGGGAGATTTCTATCACACCTGCCTGGTGAGCGGCTTCTTTTTCGGGATCCCGCTCGTCGCGGCACATTCGTATGACGCCTACGACAAACCTCTGACCGCCTACCGCTTCGAAAAGCTGCGCTGCCTGCATATCCTCGGCGTGCGCGGCGGTTCTCCGTAAAAAAATGCCGTCCGAACAAGGACGGCATTTTTTATCGTGAGGTTCAACCCTCCAATTTTTCGAGAAGTTTCAGGTCGATCCCCTTTTCGCCGATCTTGATGATCTCCACTTTGACGACGTCCCCGATGTTCAGAACGTCCTCCACCTGGTTGACGCGCTTGTCGGAAAGGCGGGAAATATGAATCATGCCGTCCTTGCCCGGCGCAAGTTCGACAAAGGCGCCGACCTTGGAAAGAACGCGCACGACGGAACCGATGAACATATCCCCCACTTCGGGATCACGCGCGATCGAGAGAATGATCTCTTTGGCGCGCTCGGCATTCTGCGTATTTTCGCCATACGTCGCGATGCAGACCTTTCCGTCGTCGTCGATATCGATCTTGACGTTTGTCTCTTCAATGATCTTATTGATGACTTTGCCGCCGCTGCCGATGACTTCGCGGATCTTTTCCGGATCGATGTTAAAGGTGATGATCTTGGGCGCATATTTGGACAGATGATCGCGGGGCGCGGGCAGCACGTCGAGCATCTTATGCAGGATGAACTGCCTTCCTTCGTTCGCCTGCGCGATCGCGCGGCGAAGGATATCTTCGGAAATTCCCTTGATCTTGATATCCATCTGGATGGCGGTGATCCCCTTTTCGGTACCCGCCACCTTGAAGTCCATGTCGCCGAGAAAATCTTCCAACCCCTGGATATCGGTCAAGATCGCGACGCGGTCGCTTTCCGCATCCTTGATGAGCCCCATCGCGCAGCCCGCCACGGGCGCCTTGATGGGCACGCCCGCATCCATGAGCGCGAGGGTGGAACCGCAGACGCTCGCCTGCGAAGTAGACCCGTTGGAACTCATGACGTCGGACACCATGCGGATCGCGTACGGGAACTCGTCCGCGCTCGGCACGACCGGCTCGAGCGCGCGCTCCGCAAGGGCGCCGTGCCCGATCTCGCGGCGGCCGGGGCTCTTGAGTCCTTTCGCTTCGCCCGTGGAGTAGCCGGGGAAATTATACTGATGCATGTAGCGTTTGGACGTCTCGTCGTCGAGGCCGTCCAGCTTCTGCACTTCGGACAGGGTGCCGAGGGTACAGGTGGAAAGCACCTGCGTCTGCCCCCTCGTGAACACGGCGGAACCGTGCACGCGGGGAAGGACGCCCGCTTCGCACCAGATCGGCCTGATCTCTTTCAAAGACCTGCCGTCGGGACGGATGCCCTTGTCCAAGATCTTGGCGCGCACCTTCTCTTTGGTGAGATAATAGAGGCTGTCCTTTATTTCACGCGACTTGTCGGGATAGATGTCGGCAAAATGCGCGAGGACGTCCTTTTCCACTTCGTCCTGCTTCGCTTCGCGCGCGGCGCGATCGTATTCTTCGAGCGCGGCGTCCAGTTTTGCGGAGGCATACGCGCGGACGGCGGCATCGATGTCCGCGGGAACGTGATACAACTCCATCTCACGCTTGGGTTTGCCGATCTCCTTTTGGATCTGCTCGATGAAGGCGCACTGTTTTTTGATCTCTTCATGCCCGAAGAGGATGGCGCCGACCATCTCCTCGTCGGAGATCTCCTTCGCGCCCGCTTCGACCATCATGATCGCGTCTTTCGTGCCCGAAAGCCCGAGGCTGAGGCGGCTCTTTTCCCTCTGCGCGTTGTCGGGATTGATGACATACTCTCCGTCTATGAGGCCGACCTGCACCGAACCCGTGGGACCTGCCCAGGGGATATCGGAAATGCTCAGCGCGATCGAGCTGCCCATCATCGCAAACGGTTCGGGAGGGATGTTTGTATCGACGGAAAGGGCGGTCGCGATGACCACGACGTCGTTATACAGCCCCTTCGGGAACAGCGGACGGATGGGACGGTCGATGAGGCGGGAGGTGAGGATGCCCTTATCGCTCGCCCTCCCCTCGCGCTTTTTGAAGCCGCCGGGGATCTTGCCTACCGCATACATCTTCTCTTCGAAATCGACCTGCAGAGGGAAAAAGTCCATTCCCTCTCTCGGCGTTTCCGACATGGTCACGTTGACCATGACGACGGTATCGCCGCAGCGCACGACGCACGAGCCGTTTGCCTGTTCGGCGTATTTGCCCGTCTCGACGATGACCTTTTTGCCGCCGACCTCCGTTTCAAATTGTCTGAATGTTTTTGTCATGTTTCACTCCTCTTTACATTGTTCTTACGAGGAAAACTCCTCTATTTGATAAAAGGGCCGAGCACCTGCTCCGCCCTTCAACGCACTTATTTCCTCAATTCGAGGCGCGCGATGATATCCCTGTACTTTTCGATATCCTTAGATTTGATATAATCGAGCAGCCCGCGCCTCTGTCCGACCATCTTTAAAAGCCCGCGGCGGCTGTGGTTGTCGTGCGGATGCGCCTGAAGATGCTCGTTGAGGTGGTTGATCCGCTCCGTCAAAAGAGCGATCTGCACTTCGGAAGAGCCGGTGTCGCCGTCATGACGCTTGTACTCGTTGATGATCTGTGTCTTTCTTTCCTTTTCCATTATTTTTATACTCCTTGGAAATTTTATTCACGCAAACAAAGCTCGGCGAGGAGAACCGCACGCCTTTGATTACGCACCTTTTATATTCTACCATAAAACGTTTTGCTTGTAAACTGTTTAATACCCGCAACGGAAAATCTCACAATTTTTTTGTCCGGGATCGTTAACTAAGGATGAGACCGCTTGACAAAACGGCGAATCCGCCTTATACTTTAACCCTAAGATAAAACATGGCAAAAAATCATGGAGAGCAAAAATGAACGTTCTTGCCGCCGTGCTTTCAATCATTTTGGTCTTGATCGGCGTCGCCGTGACCGTCTTGTTGTATCAAAGGCGGCAAAAATATGACCGTTTCCTTTTGCAGCACAGTCTTTGCTTAAAAACATTAAGAGAAATCAATGCACGTTATCGATTTTTTCCCTGCGTCTCTTTCGATCAACAACATACATACGATAACGAATATTTTTTTAATAACATTTCCTGCGAAGATTATTTGATCTATCAATTGCAGTTTATAAAGAAAGACGTCTCTTCTCAAATCGAAAAAATAAGAACAAACCGCCAATTATACGCAAACTACACCGAAGAGAGGAACAAGATCTCACAATTCGGGCAGTTCCAAACCGCACCAGACAAATTAAACGAACAAGTGTTGCTGAAAAGGGAACAGCACCTGCTGAAAAAGCAGACCCTTGCCCCCGCTATGCAATTCAATATAGCCGTTACGCTCTATTGTTCCAAAATCAACGGATATGTCTATAGAAGAAAGAGGGCGCGTTTTACGGATGCCGAGATCTTGGCTTATATTTCCCGTTTGGAACAAAAAAACGGTAACTTTTACACGGATCGTAAAATTTGGAATTCCATCTGCCGCGTAGAAAGAGGAAAAGTTTCAAATAAAATGAGATTTTCCATTTTCGCGCGGGACGGGTACAGATGCCGGATATGCGGCGCTTCGGGGAAATTCGCCCGATTGGAGATCGATCATATCATACCGATCGCAAAGGGAGGAAGATCTACGTATAATAACCTGCAAACGCTGTGCCACAGCTGCAATACGAAAAAAGGGAGCAAAATACTGTAAATTGCCTGAAAGCAGCCGTGCGATCGCGCCGCTTTTTTTATTGCTTTTCCCCAAAAAATCTGCGCTTTTCTTCCACGATCTCATCGATCTTTTGTATATACGTCGGGATATCTTTGGGCGAGCCGATGCGCTCGATGCGCCCTTCCTCAAAAAACACGCGCTTGGAGACGGCGTTGGCGCCGCAGGCGACGTTGTCGGCGATCTCCTCCATCACGTCCACATTGTAAACGCATGCCTTGCCCGGCTTTGTCCAACCCGTGTTTTCGGCGTTGCCCGCCGCATATTTTTGCCGGTACATATAATAAGGGATATAGCCCGCCGCATACAATGTTTCCCGCGCGTAGGCGATCATTTTTCCGATATCGGCGACGAAGAGGCGGCTCTCCTCCTCTTTGAGTTTGGCGCCCCGCTTAAGGCAGAGGCTGTGTACGGTGATATTATCCGGAGAGAGCGCGACGGCGCGGTCGACGCTGTCCTTAAATTCGAAGAGGGTCTCGCCCGTCAGCCCCGCGATAAGGTCGCAGTTGATGCCGAAGCCGAACTTTTGCGCCATCGTGAAGGCGCGGACGATATCCGCCGACGTATGCCGCCTGCCGATGCGCACGAGCGTCTCGTCCGAAAAGGTCTGCGGATTGACGCAGACGCGCGTCACGCCGTACTTTTGCAGGAGCGCAAGTTTTTCCTCCGTGAACACGTCCGGCCTGCCCGCCTCAACGGTATATTCGATCCCGCGCGGCAGAATATCGGCAGCGGCGGCAAGCACGCGGGCGAGCTGCTCCGTTTCCAGCACGAGCGGCGTCCCGCCGCCGATATAGGCGCTTTTCAGGCGGCGCATCCCTTTACAGGCGGCGATCTCCTTTTCCAAAGCAGAGAGATATCTTTCGAGATATTTTCCCGTACGCCCGATGTCCGCCGTGATGAAAGAACAATAATGGCACTTGGAAGGACAGAACGGGATGCCGATATACAGATCCCCGGCGCCTTCGTCCTTCTCATAGATCCCCTCCTGCGCGGCGAGCACATCGGAAACGAGCGCGATATTTTCTCGGCTGACGCCGAACTTTTCAAACAAAGGGACAAAATCCCTGCCCGCCTCCCTTTCGGCATAGGCGAGCTTGGTCGGACGGATGCCCGTCAACGCGCCCCACGGCATGCTCCTGCCCGTCTCCGCGCGCAGCGCGATATAAAGGGCAAGTTTGGCAAAGCGGCGGGCATATCGCTTGAATTCGATCTCCCCGCGCCAAGGCTGCTCCTCCGTAAAGCGGTACTCCCGCCCGCCGACGATGACCGTATTGGAAAAACGGATGCCGTCATGCAGGAAAAAGTGCGAAATTTCCGGTACCGTATCTCCAAAATACAGACGAACGACGTCCATCATCTCTGCATATAAAAACTCGGCGTTAGTCGACAACATATCTTTGCTCCCCTCAAAGGAAGGGATCATACCTCCTTTCATGGTCGAGCGACGTCGCCTCTCCGTGCCCGGGATAAACGGTGAGATCCCCCGCAAGCGCGAACAGCTTATGCAGGCTTTGGCGCAGCAGCGCCGCGCTGCCGCCCGGAAGATCCGTGCGGCCCACGCCGCCGCAAAAGAGGGTGTCTCCCGTGAACAGCGCCTCTTCCGTCAAAAAACAGACGCTGCCGGGCGTGTGCCCCGGCGTCGCGAGGACGGTAAAGCGCATGCCGCAAAAGGTGAGGACGTCCCCGTCCGCATAGGTAAAATCGGGCGTGAACGCTTCGGTCGGCACCCCCGTTGCCGCAGAGAGTTCCATGGGGGATGCGAGCAATCCCTTTTCCCCTTCCGGCGCGCCCACGCAGATGCCCGCGCGCTGCGCCGCCGCACAGCCGCCGACGTGATCGAAGTGACCGTGCGTCAAAAGCACCGCCCGGATATGCAGTCCGCGCGCCGCCGCAAAAGAAAGAGGCTCCCGCCCGCCGCAGTCTATGAGGACGGCGTCCTTTCCGTCCTCAGAAACGAGATAACTGTTTGCCCGCAGGATACCCGCGGGCACGGCGATGATCTGCATATCCCCTCCTTACGTGCCCGTCGCGGTGCGGTATACCTCACCGATCCGTTCGTCCGCGTCGATCTTTTTGATGAGCAAATCGATATCCTGTCTGCCGTTGAGGCGGATATTCGCCTCAATAACGGCGTCCTTATTCTTATCGAAGCGAGAATGAACGCCGGTGATCACGAGGCGCATGTCGCTGACCACGGACGTGAGCACGGAGAGAGCGACCCCCTGATCTTTCGCCTTGATAACGATGCCCGCTACAAAATGCCCGGAAGACGCGCCGTCCGACCAAGACGCCGGCAGGATCCTGCCCGGCTCCTGATCAAGATTTTTGACGTTGGGGCAATCGGCTCTATGGATGACCACCCCCCTGCCTCGGGAAACAAAGCCGACGATCTCGTCCCCGGGCACAGGATTGCAGCAGCCCGCAAAGCGGGTCAAAAGGCCGCTCATCCCCTTGACGATGACCCCGCTCGGATCCGCATTCCCTTCCGCGCCGCGGTAAACAGGCTGTTTGGGCACCTCTTTTTTATAAAAATCGATGAGTTTAAAGAGCACCTGATTGACGGTCACGGCGCCGTAACCGACGGAGGCGAACATCTCGTCCTGATTGGAAAAGGAAAACTTTTCCGAGACCTTTGCAAAGCTCTGTTCGGTGAGAATGTCGGAAAGGCCGTATCCGCGGCGCTTCGCCTCCCCTTCGAGCATGCTCTTGCCCAGTTTGATGTTTTCCTCCTTCATCTCTCGCTTGAAGAACTGTTTGATCTTCGCGCGGGCGCTCGACGATTTTACGATCTTCAGCCAGTCCCACGACGGGCCCTTGGAAGCGGAAGACGTCATGATCTCTACCACATCCCCCGTCTGCAACACGCTGTTCAGGGGGACGATCTTGCCGTTGACGCGCGCGCCCGTACAGCGGTTGCCCACCTCGGAGTGGATGGCGTATGCAAAATCGACGGGCGTTGCGCCCTTGGGAAGAGACACGACCTTGCTCTTGGGCGTAAAGACCAAAAGCTCGGTGCTGTACAGCTCGCCCTTGACGGTGTCCATGAACTCCTTGGAGTCCTTTAAGC